>NZ_JBQENM010000012.1:0-219543 GCF_052044795.1 Ensifer sp. 22521 | reverse complement strand
CGAGATCACCCGCGAGCCGGTCGGCGTCGTCGGCATCATCACGCCCTGGAACTTCCCGATCGCCATTCCCGCCTGGAAGATCGCGCCGGCGCTTTGTTACGGCAATACCATCGTCTTCAAGCCGGCCGAACTGGTGCCCGGCAGTTCCTGGGCCATCGTCGACATCCTCCACCGTGCCGGCCTGCCGAAGGGTGTCCTGAACCTCGTGATGGGCAAGGGCTCGGTCGTCGGCCAGGCGATGCTCGACAGCCCCGATATCCACGCCATCACCTTCACCGGCTCGACCGGCACCGGCAAACGGGTGGCGCTCGCCTCCGTCGAGCACAATCGCAAATACCAGCTGGAGATGGGCGGCAAGAACCCCTTCGTCGTGCTCGACGATGCCGATCTGTCGGTGGCGGTCGAGGCCGCGGTCAACTCCGCCTTCTTCTCCACCGGCCAGCGCTGCACCGCCTCCTCGCGCATCATCGTCACCGAGGGCATCCACGATCGCTTCGTGGCCGCCATGGGCGAACGGATGAAGGGGCTGACGATCGACGATGCCTTGAAATCCGGCACCCATATCGGCCCGGTGGTCGATGAGAGCCAGCTCAACCAGGACACCGACTACATCGCCATCGGCAAGCAGGAGGGCGCCAAGCTCGCCTTCGGCGGCGAGCTGCTGAAGCGCGACACGCCCGGCTTCTACCTGCAGCCAGCGCTGTTCACCGAGGCGACCAATCAGATGCGGATTTCGCGGGAAGAAATCTTCGGGCCGGTCGCGTCCGTCATCCGCGTCCGCGATTACGACGAGGCGCTCACTGTGGCCAACGACACCCCCTTCGGCCTGTCCTCGGGCATCGCCACCACCAGCCTCAAGCATGCGACCCATTTCAAGCGCAATGCCGAGGCCGGCATGGTCATGGTCAACCTGCCGACGGCCGGCGTCGATTTCCACGTGCCCTTCGGCGGCCGCAAGGGCTCGTCCCACGGTTCGCGCGAGCAGGGCCGCTACGCCGCCGAGTTCTACACAACCGTCAAGACGGCCTACACGCTCGCTTAACGGGCGCCGTCACAGGCCCGCGTGACTGCGCGGGCCGCCTAAGGAAGGATAAGATGAAGAAGAAAGCTGAATGGCCGCGCAAGCTGCGTTCGCAGGATTGGTTCGGCGGCACCGGCAAAAATGCCATCATGCACCGCTCCTGGATGAAGAACCAGGGCCTGCCGGCGGACACGTTCGATGGTCGACCGATCATCGGCATCTGTAACACCTGGTCGGAACTGACGCCGTGCAATGCGCATCTGCGTGATCTCGCCGAGCGGGTGAAGCGTGGCGTCTATGAGGCCGGCGGTTTCCCGGTCGAGTTTCCGGTGTTCTCCGTCGGCGAGAGCACGCTACGTCCGACGGCGATGATGTTCCGCAACCTTGCAGCGATGGACGTCGAAGAGGCGATCCGCGGCAATCCGGTCGATGGCGTCGTGCTGCTCGGCGGCTGCGACAAGACCACGCCGAGCCTGCTGATGGGGGCTGCCAGCGTCGATATCCCGGTTATTCTCGTCTCCGGCGGCCCGATGCTGAACGGCAAATGGCGCGGCAAGGATGTCGGCTCGGGCACGGCGATCTGGCAGTTCTCCGAGATGGTGAAGTCCGGCGAGATGTCGCTGGCGGAATTCATGGATGCGGAGCAGGGCATGGCCCGTTCGGCCGGAAGCTGCATGACCATGGGCACGGCTTCCACCATGGCCTCGATGGCCGAAGCGCTCGGCATGACGCTGCCCGGTAATGCCGCGATCCCCGCGGTCGACGCACGCCGGCGAGTGATCTCGCAGCTCTCCGGCCGCCGCATCGTCGACATGGTCAAGGAAGATCTGAAGCCGTCCGACATCCTGACGAAGCAGGCCTTCGAGAATGCCATCCGCGTCAACGGCGCCGTCGGCGGCTCGACCAATGCGGTGCTGCACCTCTTGGCGCTCGCCGGCCGCATCGGCGTCGATCTCAGCCTCGACGACTGGGATCGCCTCGGCCGTGACGTCCCGACGATCGTCAATCTGCAGCCGTCGGGCAAATACCTGATGGAGGAGTTCTACTACGCCGGCGGTCTCCCGGTCGTGATCAAGGCGGTCGGCGAAATGGGTCTCCTGCACAAGGATGCCTTGACCGTCACCGGCGACACGATCTGGAACGACGTCAAGGACGTCACCAACTACAATGACGACGTCATCGTGCCGCGCGAAAAGGCCTTGACGCAGTCGGGCGGCATCGCCGTGCTGCGCGGCAATCTGGCGCCCAAGGGCTGCGTGTTGAAGCCATCGGCCGCCTCGCCGCATCTGATGCAGCACAAGGGCCGCGCCGTGGTCTTCGAGAGCATCGAGGACTATCACGCCCGCATCAACCGCGACGATCTCGACATCGACGAGACCTGCGTGATGGTGCTGAAATATTGTGGCCCGAAGGGTTATCCGGGCATGGCCGAGGTCGGCAATATGGGCCTGCCGCCGAAGGTGCTGAAGAAGGGCATCACCGATATGATCCGCATTTCCGATGCGCGCATGTCCGGCACGGCCTATGGCACGGTCATCCTGCATACCGCACCGGAAGCGGCCGATGGTGGCCCGCTGGCGCTGGTCGAAAACGGAGACATGATCGCCGTCGACGTGCCGGCCCGCACCATTCACCTCGACATTTCGGACGAGGAACTCGCCCGTCGTCGTGCGGCCTGGGTGTCGCCAGTCAAGCCACTAGCCGGCGGCTATGGCGGTCTCTACGTCAAGACGGTCATGCAAGCCGATACGGGGGCGGATCTCGACTTCCTCGTCGGCCCGCGCGGCTCGGAAATCCCTATGAACCGCGACAGCCACTGACTTTTCTGTTTGCTGGCGTGCAATGCCGCACCGCTCGTCGGTGCGGCATTTCCATTCGCGCTCCGGCCAGTCGTTTCAAAAAGAAGCGCAATCTTTGCACGTCTTCGGTTTGTATTATCTACAACCTCCGAAACGTTTGGCTTCCGGTAGAGTCAGCGCAACCAGACTTGATCTTCCGACGTCTCCTCTAGCCTGGGTCATTCCGGCCCTACGCTTGAGAAGGAGGACGATCATGCGGAAGAATGTGCTTGCGTTGTCGCTGGGTCTTCTTGCGACGGTGGCGTTATCCGCGCCGGCATTTGGCCAAAGCGCGGAGCGCGATGGTCTCGGTGTCGGGCTGTCCGTCGGCGCAGCGAACGGGCTGAACACCAGTGTGGGGCTCGGAGGATCGGACGGCGTGAATGCCGACGTCGACGCGTCGCTGGGCGGTGCCAACGGCGTCAACGCCGCCGCCAATGCCACGGTCGGCGGTTCGCGCGGCGTCAACGCCGATGCGCAGGCGAGCGTCGGTGGCAGCAATGGCATCAACGCGGATGCCGATATCGGTCTCGGCGGTGACAACGGGCTCAACTCTTCCGTTGACGCCAGTGTTGGTGGCCGACGTGGCCTGACTGCCGGCCTCGACGTCAATACCGGCGGTGGCGACAACGGTGTCGATGTCGGGGTGGGCCTGGGGCTTGGGACCGGCACAGGCAGTTCCGGCGGAAGCAGCAGCAGTGCGGGCGGTGGCGGTGCAGGTGTTGGTTCCGGTGGCGCAGTTTCTCCAGGCGCCTCGCTCACGGCGTTCAACAAGCTGTCGAGCGCCGAACGGGTCAAGCTCATCAAGCGTTGCCGCGACGTGGTCAGTGGCGGCTATGACGGCGGACTGGTTTCGCTCTGCCGCATCCTGCAGGCGAGCGCCTCGCGCTAGAGCAATTCCAGGAAAAGTGCGAAACGGTTTTCCGTCAGGAATTGCGTAATTTCAAAGACTTAGATCACTTCAGTGTTTCGATGAAACATTGAAATACAAACGACCGGGCGGGCGTCTGCAGCTTTCATGCCGGGAGATCCAGCTTTCGATGGGGTGTTTATGGCGCCCCATCGAAGAGGTTACTGGCGCAGAGGCTACTGGCTTTGTGACTGGCTCTGACTCTGGCTTTGCTGCTTTTGCTCGACGGTTACCGAAACTTTCAGCGTTTCCTTGGCTTCGCCATGGATCAGGCCGGAGATCGGCGCGGCGTCGCGGTAGCAGAGGCCGGAAGCTATGCGAACGTAGCGATCGTCGGGGCAGATCTTGTTGGCGGCGTCGAAGCCGACCCAGCCGAGCCCGTTCAGATGCACTTCGGCCCAGGCGTGGCTCGCCGTCTGATCCGGCTGGCCTTCCATCATCAGATAGCCCGAGATGTAGCGCGCCGGCAGGTCGAGCGAGCGCGACGCTGCGATCAGGATGTGGGCGTGGTCCTGGCAGACGCCGCTGCCGCTTTCGAGCGCATCCTCGGCCGTCGTCTCCGCGTGGGTCTCGCCGGGTTTGTACTCAACCGCCTTGTGGATTGTCTCCATCAGCGCATGCATGCGGGCAAGGTCGGTGTCGCCTTCGGCGGATTTTGCGAGTTCGCGGATCAGCTTGCCGGCCTTGGTCAAAGGCGTTTCGCGGGCATAGAGCCAGAGCGGTACGTAGGACTGGTGCGGCCCGAAGACGCCGGCGCGGTCCTCCGTATGGACCTCGCCGGAGGCGGTGATGCGGATCGCGTCGCGGTCGCCGTCGACGCTGACGAGATGAACCCGGTTGCCGAAGTGGTCGTCGTAGCTCACTTCGATTGCCGCGCCATCGACAAGGGTATCCCAGCCGAGAACGGTCTGGCCGGCCTGGGTCAGTGGCGTCAGCCGCAGACGCTGCAGCGCGTATTGCACGGGTTCGTCATAGTGGTATTCGGTCGTGTGGCTGATCTTCAGGTGCATGCCATTCTCCCGAACTCAGTTGAACCGGTAACCGTCGGAGATTTCCTGTCCCAGACGGTTGTTGTGGCTGATGAAGTCTTCGAGATATTCGTGCAGGCCCACATCCATGATGTCCTTGATCGACTGGCTGCGCAGCGACGCGAGCGTGCGGTCGGCCGTGTCGTGGGCGGCGTGGCGCTCGCCATATTCCCGTTCGAGGTAACCGAGATTACTGGCGATCTTCTCGTAGCAATAGGCAAGCGAGCGGGGCATGCGGCCGTTGGAAATCAGGAAGTCGGCGATGTTGGCGGGGCGGAGCTCGGCATCATAGACCCAGCCATAGGCGCGGTGGGCCGAGACCGAGCGCAGGATCGATTCCCACTGAACATTGTCCATCGACGAGCCGACGGCGGCGACTGCCGGCAGGAGCACGTAGTATTTCACGTCGAGGATGCGGGCGGTGTTGTCGGCTCGCTCGATGAAAGTGCCGATGCGCGAGAAGTTGAAGATCTCGTTCCGGAGCATCGTGCCGTGGAAGGCACCACGGATGAGGCCGGCGCGGCGCTTGATCGTATCGATGATCTCGGGCATGTCGGTCGGACGGGCCTTCCTGGAGAGGATCGTCTTCATTTCGAGGTAGCATTCGTTCGTCGCTTCCCAGGTCTCGCGCGTCAGCGCCGTGCGGACCATGCGCGCATTGTGGCGTCCCGCCTCGATGCACGACATCACGCTCGACGGATTGGCGCGGTCGCGCAAAAGGAAATCGATCGCGTCGATGCTCGTCAGCGTCTCGTGCACTTCGTCGTAGAGTTCGCGCACGCCCGCACTTTGCAGCACGCCGTCCCAGTCGCCCTCCGTCGCTTCGCTGCGGGTCAGCGCCATGCGCAGTCCGGCATCGATCAGTCGGGCGCTGTTTTCGGCGCGTTCGATGTAGCGGAACATCCAGTAGAGACCGTTTGCAGTTCTTCCCAACATGGTCTCAGTCCTCCAGTACCCAGGTGTCCTTGGTCCCGCCACCCTGGCTGGAGTTCACGACGAGCGAACCAGCCTTGAGTGCCACGCGCGTCAGGCCGCCGGGAATGATCTGCACCTTGTCGGAGACGAGGACATAGGGGCGAAGGTCGACGTGCCGGGGCGCGATACCCTTGTTGACGAGGATCGGCACGGTGGAAAGCGAAAGCGTCGGCTGGGCGATGTAGTTGGTCGGGCGGCTCTTCAGCTTTTCGGCAAAGAAGGCGCGCTCCTTCTTGCTGGCGGTCGGGCCGACCAGCATGCCGTAACCGCCGGATCCGTGCACCTCCTTGACCACCAGCTCTTCCAGATGTTCGAGCACGTATTTCAGGCTCTGTGGCTCGGAACAGCGCCAGGTCGGCACGTTTTCAAGCAGTGGCTTGCGGCCAGTATAGAACTCGACGATCTCGGGCATATAGGAATAGATCGCCTTGTCGTCGGAAATCCCGGTGCCGGGCGCATTGGCAATTGTGATGTTGCCGGCGCGGTAGACATCCATGATGCCGGGAATGCCAAGCGCCGAATCCGGACGGAAGGTGAGCGGATCGAGGAAGTCGTCGTCGACGCGGCGGTAAAGCACGTCGATCGCCTCGTAGCCGCGGGTGGTGCGCATCTTCACCTTGCCGTCGATGACGCGCAGATCCGAACCCTCGACCAGTTCGACGCCCATCATGTCGGCGAGGAAGGCATGTTCATAGTAGGCGGAGTTGTAGATACCGGGCGTGAGCACGGCGACGCGCGGCTTGCCGCTGCAGCCGGGGGGTGCCAGCGACGCCAGGCTCTGGCGCAAGAGATTCGGGTAGTTCTCCACCGGGCGCACGCGGTTCTGATGGAAGAGTTCGGGGAACATCTGCATCATCGTCTCCCGGTTTTCCAGCATGTAGCTGACACCGGATGGCGTGCGCGCATTGTCCTCGAGCACGTAGAACTGATCTTCACCTGTTCTCACGATGTCGGTGCCGACGATATGGGTGTAGACGCCGCCCGGCGGCCTGAAGCCGATCATCTGCGGCAGGAAGGCGACGTTCTTCTCGATCAGCTCTCGCGGCACGCGTCCGGCGCGGATGATTTCCTGCTTGTGGTAGATGTCGTCGAGAAAGGCGTTGAGCGCGATGACCCGCTGTTCGATGCCTTGGGCGAGCTTGCGCCATTCGCGGCCGGAAATGATGCGGGGGATGAGGTCGAAGGGGATGAGCTTTTCGGATGAGTCTGCGTGTCCGTAGACCGCGAAGGTGATGCCGGTTTTCCGGAATATGTTCTCGGCTTCCCTGGATTTGGCTATGAGCCGATTTTTGTCCTGGCTGGCATACCATTCATGATAGGTCGAATATGGCTGGCGCGGACTGCTATCCGCATTCATCATTTCGTCAAATGCCAAAGGCGTGGTCCCCTTATTTTTGACCATTTGAGTACAACGCTGGTTGCAATGCAAGAAGCGTGCTCAGTCGCCGGAAAAGAAAATTGGCATCGATCTTCTCGCCCATTCACGGGGAAAACTGCCCAACAACCCGGCAGCGGGATCCGGCCGCCGAAAGGTGTGGCGGCCGAGCGGCTGCAAAATATGCATATGCTCTAAAATTGGGCGCGGATTTTCGGTGCTAGCCGAGGCCCAGGCAAGCGATCGCGAGCGCTGACAGGATGCAGAGCACGAGAAGCGAGAGCAGGGCAGCGGCACTGGCGCGCGGGCCGGCATTGGCGAGCGTGCGGACGTCGACCTCGAGGCCGAGAGCGGCCATGGCGATGACGGTCAGCCAGGTGGAGACCTTCACGGCGCCTGTCGCGACCGGGTCGGGGACTACGCCGCTATTGCGGGCAATGGCGACGACCAGGAAACCGAGGATGAACCAGGGGACGAAGTGGGCGACAGGAGTGAGGCGCGATCCCACTGTGCGGCGTTCGCTCGGTTCGGCTTCAGGTTCAGCATCGCGGCCGCCGATCAGCGAGAAACAGAAGACGACGGGGCCGAGCATCAGCACGCGCACGAGCTTGACGAGCGTGCCGACCTGAACCGAGAGCGAACTGAAAGGGCTGGCAGCGGCGAGAACCTGCGGCACGGCATAGACGGTCATGCCGGCAAAGACGCCGTAGCCCTGCGGCGTCATGCCGAGCCAGCCGCCGACGAAGGGTAGAGACAGGACGACGGCGATGCCGAGAATGGCGGTAAAGGAAATGGCGGCGGCAACCTCTTCGCCGCGGGCGCCGATTGCCGGAGCGACGGCGGCGATGGCGGAATTGCCGCAGATGGCGTTGCCGCAGGCGATCAAGGTCGCGAGCCGCTTCGGCAGGCCGAGCAGCCGTGCGATCAGGTAGCCGGTGGCGATCGACATGACAACCATGGCGACGATGGTGACAAGCAGGGTCGGCCCGCTTTCGGCGAGCGCATCGAAGCTCAGCATGGCGCCGATCAGGACGATTGCGGTCTCCAGCAGAACCTTGGCGGAGAAATGGATGCCGGAGAGGAAGCGGGCGCTGGGCGTCCAGATCGTGCGGACGATGGTGCCAAGCAGAATGGCAAGAACGAGGGCCTCCAGCCATGCCCGGCCCGTCCAGCGCCACTCGATCCATTCAAGGCCGATGGCCGCGAGCGCGACGAGGCAGCAGAGGAAAAGGCCCGGAAGAATGCAGGTCAGGCGGGAGGAGGCGGAGCAAAATGCGGAGCGAAATGTGGGATGCGATCTGGACATGGCGGGCAACCTACGCCGATCCATGAATCAGTCTAACGGATTATTCTTGTCATTCTGATCGATTTTTGCGATTGATTTGCCATGACACTCGATCAACTTAGAATCTTCGTCGCGGTCGCCGAGCGCCTGCACATGACGAAAGCCGCCGAGGCGATGAACGTCACCCAGTCGGCCGCAAGTGCTGCCATCGCGGCGCTCGAAACCCAGCACGGCGTGCGTCTGTTCGATCGCGTCGGCCGTGGTCTGGCACTGACGGACGCGGGCAAGACGTTCCTGCCGGAGGCGAGGGCGGTTCTCGCTCGGGCGATGGCCGCGGCGGCCTGCCTCAACGATCTTTCCCAGCTTCGCCGCGGCGAACTGTCGATTGCCGCTAGCCAGACGGTTGCGAGCTACTGGCTGCCGGCGCGTCTGGCGCGCTTCACCCACGACTATCCGCAGGTCGACGTGAAACTCACCGTGCGCAACACCGCCGTCGTTGCCGAGGCGGTAGAGGAGGGGACGGTGCAGCTCGGCTTCGTTGAAGGGCGGGTCGATGGTGCCAAGCTCGACCACCGCCGCGTCGCGGTCGATCGCATCGCGGTCTATGCTTCGCCCGCGCATCCGCTTGTCGGCGCCCCGGTCAATCTGGAGATGCTGCTTGCCGCGCGCTGGGTGCTGCGTGAAGAGGGCTCCGGCACGCGGGCAATGTTCCTGCAATCGATGGGGGATTATGGAGCGGAGCTTGACGGGTTGAAGATCGAGCTCGAGCTGCCTTCGAACGAAGCGGTACTGACGGCCGTCGAAAGCGGTCCTTTTGTCACGGCCGTGTCCCGGCTCGCCGCCCAGCCCTTCGTTGATAGCGGCCGGCTGGTCGAGTTGCCGTTTGAACTGGCGGAGCGCAATTTCGAGCTTTTGACCCATCGCGAGAGGCAGTTCAGCCACGCCGCGCGCGCCTTCGTGGAACTGCTTTGAGGCAAATTCCGTTCTACTCCTGCGATTGGCCTTTGTGTGGCCGGCCAAAAGTTGCAGGACCTTCGTTTGATGAGGTGGGTCATGGCGTTCGAAATCGTTGAAAGACCGGCCCAGCGTATAGCCGGCTCGTTTTGGGAAGGCACGTTTGGTGAGGCGGCCGATGGAGCCGTGCGCCGGCTGATCGCTGAGATGCAGGGGCACCACCAACATCTTCACCCGGGGGATCATGCGGCGCTGGTCGGCCTTTCCTGGAACGACCGCCCGGACGGCTTCCGCTATCTTGTCGGCTACATCTCCGACAAGGCCGAGACAACGGTTCATCCCGGGCATGTCGACCTGCCGGCCATGCGTTTTGTCACCGCCTTGCATCATCCGGAAAGCGGCGACGCCTTTGCCCACTATCAGAGAATGTTCGACTGGATGGCGGCTGAGGGACACGCTGCCGATACCACCGTGCTGCACTATCGCGAGGAATATGATCCGGGCTTCGTTTCGCTGTCGCTTTCCTCGCTCCGGCTGATGGTTCCGATTGGCTGATGCTTGCCATCAGAAAAATTGCTTTGACCATCAGTGTGGTCGCGTCTACTTGCCTCAATGCCTAAATCGCAATGATTAGGCTCGAAATCATCCGGTAGATCAGAGTATTCAGCGACTTGAGGCCGCCTTCCGTTGAGCGGGCTGTACGCCGCCGCTCTGCCGCCGTTATCCGATAGGCCCATCATGCTCGCCCGCCTGGCTCCCGCCATCTTCGTTCTGCTCTGGTCGACCGGCTGGGTCGTCGCGAAATATGCGGCTGCCTACGCGGATCCGCTGACCTTTCTGGTTTTGCGCTACACGCTGGCGATCGCGCTCTTCATCCTGTTTTGCATCGTCACCGGCGCCCGGTGGCCAAAGTCCTGGTCGGTGGCCGGCCATGCCGTGGTGTCAGGCATGTTTTTGCACGGGCTCTATCTCGGCGCCGTCTGGTGGGCGATCGGTGAGGGTGTTCCCGCCGGTATCTCCGGCATCATTGCCGGCCTGCAGCCGTTGATGACTGCCGTCGCGGCGGCCTTCGTGATCGACGAAAAGCTGACGACCCAACAGAAGCTCGGACTGGTGCTCGGCTTCTTCGGCATTGCGCTAGCCGTGCTGCCGAAGGTGCTGGCGATAGATACCGGCGCGACGCCGATCCACCTCCTGCCTGTCATCGTCAACGTGCTCGGCATGGCCGCCGTCACCTATGGCACGCTCTATCAGAAGCGCCATCTCCAGAGCGGCGACATCCGCAGCATCGCAGCACTGCAATATCTCGGCGCGCTGATCGTGACGATCCCGCTGGCGCTGCTGCTGGAAGATCTGCACGTCACCTGGAACCTCCAGGTCGTGCTCGCACTCGCCTGGTCGGTCCTAGGGCTTTCGATGGGGGCGATTGCGCTGCTGCTCTATCTCATCCGCCGCGGCCAGGTGTCCCGCGCGGCGTCTCTGATCTATCTGGTTCCGCCGCTTGCCGCAGTGCAGGCGTGGCTCTTCTTCGGCGAAGCGCTGACGCTGCCGATGGTCATCGGAACGGTGATCGCCGTCGCGGGCGTTTATCTTACCAACCGCAAGCAGCGGGCATAAAAAACGGCGGGTCGCTTAGGCCCGCCGTTCATTTCAGCGATTTTTAGAAATCAGCCCTGGTGGCCGCGGTTGCCGCCGTTGCCACGACGCTGGCCCTGGCCGCCTTCGCGACGCTCGCCACCACCGCGGTTTTCGTTGCGGCCGCCATGGTTGCGGTCGCGACGGTCGCCCTGCTTCTGGCCGGGACGTCCGTGGTGCTTCTTGCCCTCATGGTTGCGGTTGCCTTCGCCACGGCCGTCGTTCTGCGGATGGCCGTGATCGCGGCGCTCCTGGCGCTGCGGGCGGCGCTCGTCGCGCAACAGGTCATCGCCGGTAAAGCCGCTGGTCGCTGCCACCGGCTCGCCGGCCGGGCGTTCGCGACGCGGAGGACGGCCGCCGTTCTGGTGCTGGCCGCCGCCATTGCCCTTGCGATGGCCGGCGCCGTTGTTGCCGCGGCCGCTGCGACTCTTGGAGGGGCGGGCCTGGTCGGCCGGCGCTTCGCCGCTGGCAACAGCAATGTTGATGCCCATCAGCTTCTCGATGTCGCGCAGCAGGCGGATTTCGTCCGGAGCGCAGAAGGCTATCGCGATGCCGTCGCGGCCGGCGCGCGCGGTGCGGCCGATGCGGTGAACATAGGCATCAGGCACTTCCGGCAGGTCATAGTTGTAGACGTGGGTGACGCCGGGGATGTCGATGCCGCGGGCGGCGACGTCGGTGGCGACAAGCACGCGGATCTCGCCATCACGGAAGGCCTTCAGTGCCCGCTCGCGCTGGCCCTGGCTCTTGTTGCCGTGGATCGAGGCGGCCTTGAAGCCCACGTGGTCGAGGTGCTTCATCAGCTTCTCGGCACCATGCTTGGTGCGGCTGAAGATCAGCGACAGGCCGTCCGGATTGTCGGTCAGCGTCTTCTTGAGGATGGTCGTCTTCAGGTCCTTGCCGGGAACGAAGTGAACATACTGTTCGACCTTGTCGGCGGCCTTGCCCGGAGGTGTGACTTCAACCTTGATCGGGTTGGTCAGGTACTCGCCGGCAAGCTCGGCAATCTGCTTCGGCATGGTGGCCGAGAACAGCAGCGTCTGGCGGTTCTTCGGCACGAGCTTGGAGATCTTGCGCAGGTCGTGGATGAAGCCGAGGTCGAGCATCTGGTCGGCTTCGTCAAGGACGAGGTAGCGCCCTTGCGTCAGCGTCACGGCCTTGCGGTTGACGAGATCGAGCAGGCGGCCCGGTGTTGCGACCAGGATGTCGACGCCGCGGGCGAGCTGCTCGGTCTGCTTGTTGATCGAGACACCGCCGACGACAACGCCGATTTTCAGCGGAGACTTCTTGACGAAGAGCTTGAGGTTGGCAGCGATCTGGTTGACCAGTTCGCGGGTCGGGGCAAGTACGAGGGCGCGGATGTTGCGCGGATCGGGGCGCTTGCCTTCGGCAACGAGCTTTTCGATCATCGGCAGGCCGAAGGCGGCCGTCTTGCCGGTGCCGGTCTGGGCGAGACCGATGAGATCGTTGCCCTTCAGCACCTGAGGAATGGCCTGCGCCTGGATCGGCGTCGGTTTTTCGAAGCCGTTGGCGGACAGGGTCTCCAGAATGTGCTCGGAGAGGCCGAGATCTTTAAAGGTGGACAAATGCATATACCTTTTGGGGGCGCCAAACGCATTCGCCGGAACCGCATCCTTGCTGTTCCGGTGTCGTTTGGCGTCAAGAACCCCGCGTGAATTGGGAACTTGTGGGTTAAGAAAAAAGTCGTCAAGCGCCTGTGCTGTCGCCGCTTACGGCGTATGGGTGCGCTTTTCCTTCTTCACGGCTTTCTGTGTTGCCGAGGGCGCGCTCACGCGGCGGCCTGAAGGTGACGCTGGGCACCATGTCGTCGTTTTGGGCGAAAAAGTCAAGGTGCATCTTTTCGCAGGTGCGAAATGAGATCTACTCCAGCGCGAGATCAAAGCCGGCTTCAGCCGCTTCCTGGCCGTTGACGAGGATGACGATGCGGTGCGCGCCCGGATAGTAACGCCGGGTGGTGATCGGTCGGATCGCATGGCGTTTTTCGATCTCGATCGAGCGGCCGGGCGCAAGCGTCGCCGAGGTCCATTTGAACACTTTCGGCGATGACGCGCCGTTCGCCTTGCGGTGATGCACGGCGTAATCGATCATCACCTTCTGGCTCGTCTCGGCGTCATGACTGACGGCCAGACGCAGGCCGAGGCTTTCGCCGAGCACGATCTCGGAGCGGTCGAGCGAGAACCTGGCATTGATGCCGGCCGGGGGAGCGAAGCCGAAATTGCCAAGCGCGTCCGGGTGGCCCTGCTTCAGGAGCGTGCGCGAGGCATGGCGCAGCAACTGGCGGCGCTCCGGCGCCGCGTCGCCGATATGCCCGGCGACGAAAGCCACCACCAGATCCGGATGGTCCTTGGCGATGTCGTTGAGGCTGTTGGCGACCGAGCGGCGCACATAGTCCTCGGGGTCGTCGAGAAGGGCCGTCAGGATCGGCAGGATCGGCTTCGGATCGCGGATGAGTTTCGGCAGCCGCATTGCCCAGGGCAGGCGCGGGCGCGTGCCTTCGCTCGCCAGCCGGCGGACGTGATGGTTGGTGTCTTGGGTCCAGGAGTGGATCGTGGCAAGAGCGCGCTCCTGATCGCGATCGATGAAGACGCGAATGCCGAACTCGGCGGTGAAATGCGGCGTCAGTGCACGCAGCAGCGACAGCGACAGGTCGAACTCCCCAAGGCCGCGCAAGGCAACGTACTGGCTGAGGGGGAGCAATGCCCAGCCGCTGAGACCGGGCGCATCGTCTCGGGGCAGGCAGGCCGCAAGAATGGCGGCCGCTTCAGGGAACGGCTGCGGCAGCGTTTCGACCAGCGCATCACGGATCTTGAGCGAACGCTGCATCAGTTCCAGCGTTTCGAGGCCATCGCCCGCTAGCCGCAAGAATTTCTCCCGATCGAAGGCGCTGGCGCCACGGGCGATCCGGTCGGCGATATCGGTGACGACGCCGGGGTGCAGCAGGTTCTTCAGTGGTTCGGCCATCGCTAGGCAGTCCTTCGCTCGTTTCTCTGGCCGCTCAGATCTTCTGGCGGTCGGTAAAATGCTGCACCAGCATTACCGCGCTGATCGTCGCCGCGTAAGGCGCAAACTCCGGATCGACACGAACGCGCTCACCGGCCGATTGGGCGGCCTCAAGCGTCTCCCATTCGACCAGGTCCGCAAACATGCCCGAGGTCTCGCAGGAATCGACGGCGCGCCAGGAGACGAACCCGGGATAGCGGGAAACGGCCTGCATCGCCCGGCGGCGCGTGGCTGTCGCCGCGGGTTTGTCGAGAACGATGCAAACGGCAAGCTCAAGGATGTGGTCGCTGGTCATGTTCATGCTCCATGTCTGTTGGAGCTTGATTTAGCATAGGGCAACTGACAGCCTTATGGCCATAGTCGACACCGGCATGCTTGTGCCTGCCGGACGGTCGCTATAGCCCTTTCAAACGTGGGAGAGAATGGCGAAGGGAGACCACGGATGAGACCCGCCGACCGGCTGTTTCGCATTATCCAGCTCCTGCGCGCGACCGGCCGGGCGATGACGGCGCGGGAGATCGCCGAGAAGATGGAGGTCGCGCAGCGGACGATCTATCGCGACATGGAGCATCTGATCGCTTCCGGTGCGCCAATCGATGGCGAGCGTGGTGTCGGCTATCTGCTGCGCGGGGCCTTCGACGCGCCGCCGCTCGCCTTCACCTTCGAGCAGCTCGAAGCGCTCGCCTTCGGTGCCAGGGCCGTGCAGATGCTGGGCGACGGGCGACTTGCTCGATCGGCGCGCGAGGCGATGGAGAAGATCGCCCACGGCTTGCCTCCCGAACACCGGCAGCGGCTGATGGCGGCACCACTTCGCGCCTTCCGCTCGGCGCTCCAGCCGGAACCGCCGGCACTGCTCGGCGATCTGCGCCAGGCGATCGCGGAGCGGCGCAAGCTTCGCCTTAGCTATGACAGCCTCAAGAACGAGCACTCAGAGCGGATCATCTGGCCGCTGGGCTTAAGCGTCTTCGGCCACTTCTGGCTGCTGACGGGCTGGTGCGAGCTGAGGTCGGATTTCCGCGATTTCCGCGTCGACAGGATCAGCTCCGTTCACGTCGAGCGCGAGCGTTACGAGGTGACAGCGGAGCGCAGCTTCGAGGCCTATGTCGCGCGGATGTGATCGCCGTTACAGGCCGAAACAATTGCTGCTGAGCGGCGTTTTGATGGAACCGAACCGAGCCTCGCGCGTTTCCTTCCAGGGCCTTTTCGGCCCGCCACGATCAACACCTTTCACTGGGAGACAATCGTGCAGAACCGGACATGGATACTGGTCGCGGACGGCAACACCGCGCGCATCGTCAAGGGCGTGAACCTGTTGAAGGAGGAACGCCAGCGGCCGGACGAGGAAACCTTTCACACCGAACCGAAACGCGTTCAGGACATCATGGCGGATAAGCCGGGCAGAGCGCACTCGTCCGACGGGCACGGCCGCTCCGCCATGGAATACAAGAGCGATCCCGTTCGCGAGGAGCAGCAGCGCTTCGTCGCCGACGTTGCTGAAAGGCTGGAAAGTTACGCGGCCGACCACGCTTTCGACAGCCTGGTGATCTGCGCCGCCCCAAGGACGCTCGGCGATTTCAGAAAACAGCTCTCCGCGCATGTGAGGGAGCGGACGGTCGCTGAGATTGACCGCAATTGTGTCGCTGCAACGACGGAGCAATTGATCGCCACGGCGCGGGCTGCCGTCTTTCCCTGAGCCCGGCTTGTAGGGCTCGCCTCCATACTAGCGGCTGCTCGTGCAATCAGCCAACGCGGCGCTCCGTCAGAAGTCCGTCGGGACGCCGCCCTCTGCCTTACGTCTGGCGACAAAGGCATCAAGTTCCTCTTCGATCGCCGGATCGAGCGGCGGGCGCTCATATTCGTTGAGCTTCTGCTTGAAGATCCGGTTGGCATGATCGTAGGTGGTCGGCCGTCCGGCTTCTGTCCAGGTCTCGAAGTTGCGCCAGTCGGACAGGATAGGCGAATAGAAGGCGGTCTCGTAGCGCTGCAGCGTGTGCAGCGTGCCGAAGTAATGGCCGCCGGGGCCGACGTCGCGCACGGCGTCGAGGCCTAGCGCATCCTCGCTGACATCGAGCGGCGTCAAATATTCCGCCACCATCTGCAGCATGTCGACGTCGAGAATGAACTTCTCGAAGGAGGCCGTGAGCCCGCCCTCGGTCCAGCCGGCTGCATGCATGACGAAGTTGCCGCCGCCCTGGGTCAGCGCCCAGAGCGACATGGCGGACTCGTAGGCGGCTTGAGCGTCGAGCGTGTTGGCGGCATTGGTGTTCGAGGTGCGGTAGGGGATGTTGTAGCGGCGGGCGAGCTGGCCGCCGGCGACCACCGCCTTCATGTATTCCGGCGTGCCGAAGGCGGGTGCGCCGGTCTTCATGTCGACGTTCGAGGTGAAACCGCCATACATGACGGGTGCGCCGCGCCTGACCATCTGGGTGAAGGCGATGCCGCACAGTGCCTCGGCGTTCTGCTGAACCAGTGCGCCGGCGATCGTCACCGGTGCCATCGCGCCGGCCAATGTGAAGGGCGTGACCACCACCACCTGATTGCGCGAGGACATCTCGATGATGCCCTGCAGCATCGGTCCGTCGAGGCGGAGCGGAGAGGAGGTGTTAATGATGGTGAACAGCGAAGGCTCGCGCTCCATCTGCTCCATGGAGATGCCGCGGCCGATGCGGGCGATCTCGATGCCGTCGGTGTTGCGCTGCTTCCCAAGCGAATAGGCGTGGAAGACCTTGTCGGTAAGCTTCACCATGTCGGAGAGGCAGTCGAGGTGGCGGACTGAGGCATGCAGATCGACCGGCTCGACCGGATAGCCGCCGGTCGTGTGCACGATGTCGTAGGACTGGGCGAGCTTTACCAGCTTGCGGAAGTCTTCATGGTTGCCGGTGCGGCGGCCGCCATCACGATCGGCGACGAAGGGCGCGCTGGCGATCTGGGCGAAGACGAGATTGTTGCCGCCGATCGCGACGTTGCGCGCCGGGTTGCGGGCGTGCATCGTGAAGGCCGGAGGCACGGAGGCGATCATGTCCATGATCAGCCCGCGGTCGAAGCGCACCCGGTCGGTGCCGGGCGTCACATCGGCGCCTGCGGCCTTCATCCGGTCGCGTGCTTCCGGCAGGATGATGTCCATGCCGATCTCTTCGAGGATGGTCAGCGACGCGTCATGGATCGCTTCGAGCGCATCTTCCGAAAGCACCGTGGACTTCGCCAGCGTATTGACAAGATTGAGGTATTTTCCGCCTGTGGACTTGCGGGTCCGCTCAGCGCCGCGGCCACCTGGCCTGCGTCGCCGCTCCAGCGGGGTCGAGGCCGCATCACCGGTTGCTGCATCGGGAAACTGATCGTCGTTCATGAAGGACCCACCGTGTTGCCGATGGGGTTGTGTCGCAGATTCTCGGCGGCGATGGCCCGCCATTTGCGACAGTTCAGTTCTCTTGTGGAGTAAATCGTTTCCGCTGACGCATTTTCGCAGTGCGATGGCGCAACCGTTCAAGACACATCGAAATCGGGGCGGGGCGCCTACAGCGCCGCGCGTCTTATCAGACGCGCAAAGGTCGCTGTAGCACTTTGATTTTCTGCATGTCTCCTTAAATCGAGATCGATTTAAGGAGACATGCAGTAGGAGCGGTCGCCCCGCAGCATCTCGCGCTTGCCGGCGAAACCCTTGCGTTTTTCGACGACGAAACCGGCGGCCTGAAGATTGCGGCGGACGAAACCGGCGGCCGCATAGGTCGCGAAGCTGCCGCTGGGCGCGGTTTTTTCGAAGACGAGCCGCATCAGCTCTTGCGACCACATGTCGGGATTGCGCGAGGGGGCGAAGCCATCGAGATACCAGGCGTCGAACGGATGTTCGGTGCGGGCGACACCTTCGAGCGCCGCACCGCAGACGACCGTGAGGGTGACGCCGTCGCCAAAGTCGATGCGGACGTCACCGTCGGGGTCTGCCGGCCAGCGGGAGACCAGGGCCAGCCGTTCCGTGTCGATCTCCGGCCAGTGGATGAGCGCGCGGGAAATCTCGTCGGCGGCCATGGGAAATCGCTCGAACGAGACGAAGTGCAGACAGTCGCCGGCTCCAGCGGTTGCCTTCCACTGGCGCCACGTCTCGCAGAAATTGAGCCCGGTGCCGAAGCCCAGTTCGCCGATGCGGAAGGTGCCCGCACCGACCCAGCGATCCGGCAGGCCGTTGCCCGAAAGGAAGACGTGGCCGCATTCCAGCCGCCCATCGGTGCGGCAATAAAAGTGATCGCCAAACTCCCGGGAATAGGGCATATCGCCCTCGTGCCAATCAAGGTTTTGGCGCGCTGGCGGGTCGATCGGGTCTGCTGGTCCTGTCATGGCAAAGGCGATAATCCGCCGGCCGGAGAAGGTCAATCGATGAGCGAGCTTTTGGTCGTCGGCGGCGGCATCATGGGGCTGTGGGCCGCCCTTTCCGCCGCGCGCAAGGGCATGATTGTGCGGCTCGTCGAGCAACAGGCGATCGGTGCCGGCGCGAGCGGCGGCCTGCTGGGCGCGCTCATGCCGCATATGCCCGACCGCTGGAATGCCAAGAAACAATTCCAGTTCGAAGCGCTGGTGTCGCTCGAACAGGAGATCGCGCAGCTCGAAGCCGAGGCGGGGGTGTCGACCGGCTATCGCCGCACCGGGCGGCTGATGCCGCTCGCCAAGCCGCACTTACGCGACATTGCGCTCCGGCATGAGCAGGACGCGCGACAACAATGGCGCGCGGGCGACCGGCAATTCTTCTGGCATGTCCAGGAGGGCGGCCCGGAGGGTTGGCCAGGCACGGAGGCAACGGCGCATGGCGTCGTTTTCGATACGCTCGCCGCGCGGGTGTCGCCGCGCCGCACGCTGTCGGCCCTGCGTGCCGCCTTGTTGCAGTTGCAGAATGTTCAGATCGATGAAGGCTCGGGCGTGCGCGCCATCCTTCCGGCGCACGGCAGGGCCGAGCGTGACGATGGCAGCCGGCTCAGCTTCGACCATTGCATCATCGCTGCCGGCATCGGCAGTTTCCCGCTGATCGATGCCGTGTCGGGGCCGCTGAAAGCGACGAGCGGCACGGCCGTCAAGGGCCAGGCCGCGCTCTTGAAGGCGGATGTCGATCCAGGCCTGCCGGTTATTTTCACCGACGGCGTCTACATCATCGCTCATGACGATGGCCATGTGGCGATCGGCAGCACCAGCGAGAACAGCTTTGCCGATCCACTGTCCACGGACGAACAACTCGACGATCTCCTTCGACGCGCCACGTTGCTGGCGCCGCGTCTGGCGGATGCGGAGGTGGTCGAGCGCTGGGCCGGGCTCAGGCCAAAGTCGGCGGGGCGCGAACCCATGGTCGGGCGGCACCCTGACCATTCGAACATTTCCGTGCTGACCGGCGGCTTCAAGGTGAGCTTCGGGATTGCGCATCAGCTGGCGCGCTTCGTTGTCGACGAGATCGCCGGTCTCCCGACGCTCGATCTGCCGGAATCCTTCCTGTGCCGGAACCACATCGCGGCGCTTCGCGAGAAGCATCTCTAGGCTTGGGCATGGGAAGGGCCCCGCCGCAGGCGGAGCCTCACATATTCGGACATTCGAAAGTTCGACCTTACATCCAGTAGGGTGGCACGCCGTAGTAGTCGTAGACGCGACGGCCGTTTTCCTCGTTCCAGTCGTATTCCTCGTTGCCGCGATATTTCGGCGCGCGCTCGACCTGATCGCGCGTAACGTCGGTGCGATAGCCGCCGAGGTTTTCGTCATAGGTCAACTTCGCCCAGGGCAGCGGATAGTGGTCTTCGCCAAGGCCAAGGAAGCCGCCGAAACCGAGCACGGCGTAGGCAACGCGACCGCAGCGTTTTTCGATGATCACGCGCTCGATCGAGCCGATGTGCTTGTTGTCGGAGCCATAGACCTTCGTGCCTTCAACCTTGTCGCTCGCGATCAGGTCATGGGTTTCCTTGATCCGGGCATCCTGCAGGTTTGCGTTGTGATAGCTCACGCTTCTTCTCCATCCTTGATTGTTACCTTGAGTGAACGGCCGTTGGGCCGGATGGTTCCGAAAATCTGGTGCGCAAACCGGTGGGATCGCGTGGTTTTGCACGATCCACTTCGTCAATCTGTCACGCAAATCACCTAAGACGCGGCCAATAGATCACGAAGATCCCGGGTCGGATCGATACTCATAAGCGTGATCGATCTCATTGGAGCGGGGCGGAAAACCGCAGGCACTTTTCCTCGTCCCGCTCGACACGGATAACCGGAGCCAGACATGCGCTACGCCATTTGTTTTACGCCGCCGATGGCCGACCCGCTTTCCGCGGTCGCCGCAAGCTGGCTTGGGCGCAACGTCTATTCCGGCGAACCGACGGAACTGCCTTCGGTTGCGGGCCTGAGTTCTGCCGACATCGCCTACCATACGGCCGTACCGCGCCGCTTCGGTTTCCATGCGGTGATGATGTCGCCGTTTCGTCTGCATCCGGATATGACGGAATCACAACTCCTGAAGGCGCTCATGCATTTTGCCGGCGCGCAGACACCGTTCGAAATCGATCGCCTGGAGGTCGCCCGCATCGGCCGGTGCTTCGGTCTGATGCCGCAGGTCCCGAGCACCGCGATGCATCTGCTGGCAGCCAATATCGTTCAGGAGTTCGATGCTTTTCGTGCGCCGCTCAGCGAAGACGAGATCGAGCGCTCCGATCCGGATCGGCTGACCGCACCGCAGTTTTCCAATTTGCACCGCTGGGGCGATCCTCATGTGATGGACGAGTACCGCTTCCACATGATGTTGACTGGCCCGCTCGCGTCGGACGCGATACGCCAGGTCGAGGCGCCGCTTCGCGAGCTGTTCGAGCCGTACCTGGCGACGCCGCTTGCCATCGGCAGTCTTGCCCTCTTCGTCGAGCAGGAGACCGGCGCGCCCCTGCGTGTGCATTCGCAGCACCCGCTCGGCAAGATCTCCACGAATGCGCGCGCCGAGCGCGCCAAGCGCGTTGCCGCCGATCCCTCTCTTGGTTCGGGATCGATCCGGCCCTTGCCGCTCATCGTCGCGGCATTGATGGCGCATCGCTAGTGAGAGCGCAGAATTCAGCCTTCGTCTCATTCCGAACTCGTCGCCCAGCAACCCTTCGCGGGTAGATTTCGGTATCGACAATCCGGTCGGCGGTGATACCGTTCTGGAAAAATCGAAGGGTGATTTGATGTCTGAGACTAAGTATCCGCGCGACCTCGTTGGCTACGGCCGCAATCCGCCGAAGGCAAACTGGCCGGGCGATGCGCGCATTGCCGTGCAGTTCGTGCTGAACTACGAGGAGGGCGGCGAGAGCTGCATTCTCGATGGCGACGCGGCGTCCGAATGTCTGCTGTCCGAGATCGTCGGCGCGCAGCCCTGGCAGGGACAGCGTAATCTCAACATGGAATCGATCTACGAATATGGCGCACGCTCCGGTTTCTGGCGGCTGTGGCGCATGTTCACGAGCCGTAACGTTCCGCTGACGGTCTACGGCGTGACGCTCGCCATGGCGCGCAATCCGGAAGCGGTTGCGGCCATGAAGGAAGCCGGCTGGGAAATCGCCAGCCACGGCCTGCGCTGGCTGGAATACAAGGATTTTCCGGAGGAGGTCGAGCGCGAGCATATCCGCGAAGTCGTCCGTCTGCATACGGAACTGACCGGCGAGCGCCCGCTCGGCATCTACCAGGGCAAGCCTTCGGCCAATACGCTGAAGCTGGTGCTGGAGGAGGGCGGCTTCCTCTATTCCTGCGACAGCTACGCCGACGAACTGCCCTATTGGGTGCCGGGGCTGCCGGCCGACAAGCCGCATCTGATCATCCCCTATACGCTCGATGCCAACGACATGCGTTTTGCCACCAACCAGGGCTTCAACTCCGGCGACCAGTTCTTCACCTATCTCAAGGACAGCTTCGACGTGCTCTATGAGGAAGGCCGTCAGGGCGATGCCAAGATGATGAACATCGGCCTGCACTGCCGGCTCGTCGGCCGCCCTGGCCGCGCCGCAGCCCTTGCCCGGTTCATCGATTACGTGATGTCGCACGATAAGGTCTGGGTGCCCAGGCGCATCGACATCGCCAACCACTGGTACCAGCACCACAAGCCGGAAGGGACGCTCTGATGTCCGACCGCGACGCCTTCGTCGCCCGTTTCGGCGGCGTGTTCGAGCATTCGCCCTGGGTGGCCGAACGCGCTTACGATCGCGCCGCGGCGGCGGGTTTGATGGCGGGCAACGTGCATTCGGCGCTCTGCCAGGCTTTTCGTGCGGCGTTGCCGCGCGAAAAGCTGCAAGTGCTGCGCGCCCACCCGGATCTCGCCGGAAAGCTGGCGATCGCGGGCAAGCTTACGGCAGACTCGACCGCCGAGCAGGCGTCTGCTGGCCTCGATCGGTTGACGCCCGAGGAACATCAGCGCTTCACGGCGCTGAACGATGCCTACACGAAGAAATTCGGCTTCCCCTTCATCATCGCCGTGAAGGGGCTCACCAAGGGTCAGATTCTCGCCTCCTTCGAAAGCCGCATTGACAATTCGCCCGAAGAGGAATTTGAAACCGCTTGCGCGCAGGTGGAAAAAATCGCCCGCCTGCGGCTGCAGTCGATGCTTCCTGGAGACGAAAATGCCTGACAAAACCGTTCGATACGCGTCCTCGCACATGGGGGAGGCCATCGAACCGGACTTCGCACGCGCGCCAATGCAGGAGGTTAACGCCTGATGTCGCGCCTGCTTACGATCGAACCGCTGACGCGCGACGCCTTTGCACCCTTCGGAACCATCATCGAAGCCGATCCGGCGACGATGCGCTACATCAACGGCGGCAACACGGAACGTTTCCACGGGCTGGCGCGCGCCGATGTGGTCGGCGACGGCGCCAATGTCATCATCAACATCTTCCGCGGTCAGCCGCGCGCTTTTCCCTATGCGGTGACGATGATGGAGCGCCACCCTCTCGGCAGCCAGAGCTTTTCACCGCTCGACGATCGCCCCTGGCTCGTCGTCGTTGCCGAAGACGAGGACGGGCGTCCAGGCACGCCTCGGGTATTCCAGGCGAGCGGCAAGCAAGGGGTCAATTACGGCCGCAACGTCTGGCATCACCCGCTGATGTCGATCGGCGCGGTCAGCGATTTCCTGATCGTCGATCGCGATGGGCCGGGCAACAATCTCGAAGAGTTTTTCTACGATGAGCCCTTCGTCATTGAGAGCCCCAGTCTGGTGTTATGAGGAAAGGGTGTGCGGTCTTCCGCGCCCATCCCGTGCCAACTGATGAATGAGAGGATAGGATGAGCAGCACCGGCAGACTGACGACCCACGTTCTCGACACCGCGCTCGGCAAGCCGGCCGAGGGGCTGCGCATCGATCTCTACTGGCTCGAAGGCGAGGAGCGGCAGTTGATCCGCACCGTTCATACCAACAGCGACGGGCGCGTCGACGGGCCGATGGTCGAAGGCGTCGGCTTCCTGGTCGGCAATTACGAGCTGGTCTTTTATGCCGGCGACTATCTGCGCCGGTCAGGCGCGACGCTGCCGGAACCGGCCTTCCTCGACCGCATCCCCTTGCGCTTCGGCATCGCCGATCCGGCGAGCCACTATCACGTGCCGCTGCTGCTTTCGCCCTATGGGTATTCGACCTATCGGGGGAGCTGAGGCGTAAGGGGTCTTGCGCTCGCTTCGCGTTTTGCCGAAAGGGTCACTCCAAGCTCCCTCATCCTCGCCCTTGTGGCGGGGATCCAGCGACCCGAAGTCTGTCGGGTCAAAAGACCTTTCAGCCCAAGGACTTGGGCTGGCTAGATTCCTGTGACAAGCACAGGAATGAGGGCGGGAGTGGCTGATGCCGTGGCCTATTCCGCCAGGATGCTGCGGTCGACGTCGTTGATGTTGCGTTTGCCGCAGAGCGCCATGGTGATGTCCATCTCCTTGCGGATGATTTCCAACGCCTTGGTCACGCCGTCCTTGCCCATGGCGCCGAGGCCATAGAGGAAGGGGCGGCCGATATAGGTGCCCTTGGCGCCCATGGCGACGGCCTTCAATACGTCCTGGCCGGAGCGGATGCCGCCGTCGAGATGTACCTCGATCTGGTGGCCGACCGCATCGACGATGCGCGGCAGCATGCTGATGGAGGAGTGGGCGCCGTCGAGTTGGCGGCCGCCATGGTTGGAGACGATGATCGCATCGGCACCGGTCGCCGCCGCCATCTTGGCGTCTTCGGGATCGAGAATGCCCTTGAGGATCAGCGGTCCGCCCCAGCGCTCCTTGATCCACTCGACGTCCTTCCACGAAAGCTGCGGGTCGAACTGTTCCGCCGTCCAGGCGCCGAGCGAAGAAAGATCGGTGACGCTCTTTGCGTGGCCGACGATGTTGCGGAAGGTGCGGCGCTTGGTGCCGAGCATCTTCATGCACCAGCCGGGGCGCGTCGCCATCTGCCAGAGATGCTTCGGCGTCATCTTCGGCGGTGCGGAGAGGCCGTTGCGCAGGTCCTTGTGACGCTGGCCGAGGATCTGCAGGTCGAGCGTCAACACCAGCGCCGAGCACTTCGCCGCCTTGGCGCGGTCGATCAGGTTCAGCACGAATTCGCGCTCGCGCATGACGTAGAGCTGGAACCAGAAGGGCTTGGTGGTGACGGAGGCGACGTCCTCGATCGAGCAGATGCTCATGGTCGAGAGCGTGAAGGGGACACCAAAGGCTTCGGCGGCCTGGGCCGCCAGCATCTCGCCGTCGGCGTGTTGCATGCCGGTGAGGCCGGTAGGCGCCAGCGCCACCGGCATCGACACCTTCTGGCCGATCATCGTCGTTTCCAGCGAACGATCGGTCATGTCGACCAGCACCCGCTGGCGCAACTTGACCTTGGCGAAATCCTCCTCGTTGGCGCGATAGGTGCCCTCGGTCCAGGCGCCGCTGTCGGCGTAGTCGAAGAAGAGCTTCGGCACGCGGCGCTTGGCGAGCGCCTTGAGATCGCTGATTTCGAGGATTTGCGTCATGAAAACGGCCTTCGTCCAACGGAGATTGAACGAGCCATTACCATGTTTGCCGGAGGCTTGTTAATAGCCGGAACGCAGAGAGGTCAATTTTCTTGACCTCTCTGGATTTGGCGGTCACGTGGCGGCGAGTGCCGATTTCGCCGGCTTGCCGGCGACATAGGTTTCGACGATCGCGCGGTCGTCGCCCATGGTCTGTAGCAGGAAGAGTTCGTCGGCGAGCGAATTGACCACTTCGGCCCGAAGCGCCATTGCCCGCGTTGCCGCCATGTCGAGCACGATGAAGTCGGCATCGGTTCCGGCTTCGAGCGTGCCGATCCTGTCGACGAGCGAGAGCGCCTCGGCATTGCCGCGCGTCATCATGAAGAAGCTGTCGAAGGGGTTCAGCCGCTCGCCCTGCAACTGCAGGATCTTGTAGGCCTCGTCGAGCGTTTTCAGCATCGAGTAGCTGGTGCCGCCGCCGATGTCGGAGGCGACCGAGGTGCGGACCGGCTTGT
Source organism: Ensifer sp. 22521 (assembly GCF_052044795.1). Classification (NCBI taxonomy): domain Bacteria; kingdom Pseudomonadati; phylum Pseudomonadota; class Alphaproteobacteria; order Hyphomicrobiales; family Rhizobiaceae; genus Ensifer; species Ensifer sp. 22521. Next base: position 194,064 of record NZ_JBQENM010000012.1, on the reverse strand, counting down.
CGCGGCGGGTAAGCGCCCGCAGCGGAAAGAGGCCAGAGCCGAGGAAGAGGTTGGAGGTCGGGCAGAAGACGGCGACGGAGCCAGTCTCGCTCATCGCATCCGCCTCGCGCTCCGAAAGATGGATGCAGTGACCGAAGAGGCTTTTCGATCCAAGCAACCCGTAGCGGGCGTAGACGTCGGTATAGTCTTTGGCATCCGGATAGAGCTCACAGGTGAAGGCGATCTCGTCGCGGTTTTCCGAAAGATGCGTCTGTACGTGCAGATCGGGGAACTCGTGCACCAGCGATTTGGCGACGTCCATCTGCTCGGGCGTCGAGGTGATGGCGAAGCGCGGGGTGATCGCCACATGGTTGCGGCCCTTGCCGTGCCAGTCGCGGATGACGGCGCGGGTTTCGTCATAGCCCATCTGCGGCGTGTCGAGCAGCCCTTGCGGTGCGTTGCGATCCATCATCACCTTGCCGGCGACCATGCGCATGTCGCGGCGCAGCGCCTCGGCGAAGAAGGCATCGGCGGACGCCTTGTGCACCGAGCAATAGGCCGTCGCCGTCGTCGTGCCATGGCGGACCATCTCGTCGAAGAAGCGGGTCGCGATGCGTTCGGCATGGGCGGTTTCGACGAAGCGGCATTCCTCGGGGAAAGTGTAGGTGTTCAGCCATTCCAAGAGATTGGCGGCATAGGAGGCCATCACCTGCATCTGCGGGAAATGCAGGTGCGTGTCGATGAAGCCGGGCACGATCAGGTGCGGGCGATGATCGACTTCCGCGACATCTTCAGGCGCGCTTGTCTTCACCGCGGCGTAAGCGCCACTCGCAAGGATCTGGCCACCCTCGACCAGAAGCGCGCCATCGCTCTCGTAGCTATAGGCGGCGCTGTCGTCGATCGACGTTGGCGCGCGGTTATAGCTCAGCAGTCGGCCGCGGATGAGGGTGGTGGTCATTGTGTCTTGCCTTCCTCGACGGCGCTTTCGAACCAGGCTGTCAGCAACTGGCGCTCGTCCGTCGTCATGTCTGTCACGTTGCCGGGCGGCATCGCATGGCTGCGCCCGGCCTGGATATAGATTTCGCGGGCATGTGCGGCAATCTCCGCATCGCTTTCCAGCAACACGCCCTTCGGCGCCTGGGTGATGCCCTCATAAACGGGTTCTGCCGCGTGGCACATGGAACAGCGGGTCGAGACCGTATCCTTGACGGCGGGGAAGTGCGCGTTCGCGGCGAAGCGCGAAAAGACCGGTGCGACCTCGGCCTTCTCGCCGCCGGTCAGCACCTTCGGCACGGTCGAAAGCCACATGATCAGGATGAAGAGAAGCGCAGTCACAAGCCAGGTCCAGGTTGGCTTGCCCTTGCGGGCATGGGTGGTGTTGAACCAGTGGCGAATAGTGACGCCCATCAGGAAGACGAGTGCGGCGATGATCCAGTTGAACGCCGTCGCGAAGGCCAGCGGATAGTGGTTCGACAGCATGAAGAAGATGACCGGCAGCGTCAGGTAGTTGTTGTGCAGCGAACGCTGTTTCGCCTGGGCGCCGAGCTTCGGGTCCGGCGTGCGCCCGGCTATGAGGTCAGCGACGACGATCTTCTGGTTCGGAATGATGATGAAGAAGACGTTGGCCGACATGATCGTCGCGGTAAACGCGCCAAGATGCAGGAAGGCGGCGCGGCCGGTGAAGACCTGCGTGTAGCCCCAGGCCATGACGACCAGCGCCACATAGAGCAGCGCCATCAGCCCCCAGGTGTTGCCGCCGATCGGCGACTTGCAGAGCAGATCGTAGAAGATCCAGCCGATGCCGAGCGAGGCAAGCGAGATCAGGATCGCTGTGGTTGCGGAGATATCGAGCACATGGCGGTCGATCAGGAAAAGATCGGCGCCGCCGTAATAGACGAGACAGAGCATGGCGAAGCCCGAGAGCCACGTCATGTAGGATTCCCATTTGAACCAGGTGAGATGCTCAGGCATCGAGGCCGGCGCCACCAGGTATTTCTGGATGTGGTAGAAGCCGCCGCCATGCACCTGCCACTCCTCGCCATAGGCGCCGACCGGCAGGTGGTCGCGCTTCGTGAGGCCGAGGTCGAGCGCGATGAAATAGAAGGATGAGCCGATCCAGGCGATGGCCGTGATCACGTGCAGCCAGCGGACGGCAAAGGCCAGCCATTCCCAGGCAATGGCGAACTCGTACATTCAGATCCCCTTTTGTCTCTATCGCTGCACCTTGCGCAAAAACGACGGAGGGGAAAAGGGGGCAGGGCTCTCGTCAAGCGCTATTTGCGTGCAGGAAGCTCGGCGGACAAAGCTCGCCGAGGATCCAGTCGCGGAAAATCCGGATCTTGGGCGTGTTGCGGCGCGCGTGCGGATAGGCAAGCCAGTAGTCGCAGCCGTCGCTGCAGCGCAGATCAAAGGGCTGGTAGAGCCGGCCGAGCGCGACATCATCCGGATAGAATTCCGGCGTCAGGATGGCGACGCCCTGGCCGGCGACGGCTGCGCGTGCCTCGAAGGTCTGTGCGCCAAGCCGGCTGTGCGGCCGTCCCTCGAGATCGGGATCGTCGACCCCGGCGGCCTTGAACCACATCGGCCACCAGGGATCGCCGGCATCGATGATGCGAAGCTTCAAGAGGTCGCGTGGTTCGTGTACGCCGCCGATGGTCTCGGCGAGCGCCGGGCTCAGCATCGGGCTGAACTCGACGCGCATCAGCGGATGGGTGTCGAGGCCGGGCCAGACGCCCCCGCCGGAGCGGATCGCGAGGTCCGCGGGCTCGCGGCTAAAATCGGTGAGCGAGTCACTCGTCGTCAGCCGCACGGCAATGTTGGGATGGGCGAGTTGGAAGCTGCCGATGTTGCGGGCAAGCCATTGCGAGGCGAAGGTCGGGGTCGAACTGATGAGGAGCGCGCTGTCGATATCGCCGCGGGCATTGGAGACGGCTTCCTGCAGCATCTCGAAGGCTTCGGTCACACGCGGTGCCAGCCGCTGGCCGACGTCGGTCAGCGAGATCTGACGCGGGCGCCGCAGGAAAAGCGGTTCGCCGACATTCTCCTCGATCAACTTGATCTGGTAGCTGACGGCGGTCTGGGTCATGCCCAGTTCTTCGCCGGCCTTGGTGAAACTGCCGAGCCTGGCGACCGCTTCGAAGACCCGCAGCGCATTCAGCGGAAACTGCTTCGACATCTTCATGGATAAGTTCTCTTGATGCATGCAGACGGATGTTCGATTGGATTTCGATCCTCCTCCACGGCATCCTCCAAGTCAACTTCCCAAGACGAACAGGTGCTGAAATGACTTGCGACACATTCGAACGTACTGAAAGAAAACCATTTCTTTCAATCGAGCCGGTCATACGGCTCACGGCTGCCCTGTTCGGCGGCCTCGTTGCCCCCAAGCCGATGCTGGATGTCAACGCTCTCTCCGACCACATGAAGAGAGATATGGGTTTCATGGATGTGCAGAGCCCCCACAGCGACGACGAGGAGGCGATGGCCAACGCTCGCCGCTTGTTCAGCATCAATGAACTGCCGCGGATCTAAGGTAAATTTTGGTGGCCGTCAGCGATTTCTGAGACGCTCGACGGCCATCAGCACACGCTCCGGTGTTGCCGGGGCATCGAGCCGCGGGCACTCGCGATAATCCGCGACACTGGCGACCGCCATCGACAGCGCCTCCAGAACCGAGATCGGCAGCATGAAGGGCGGCTCTCCCACCGCCTTGGAGCGGCCGATGGTTTTCTCGGTATTGCTCGACCATTCGGCGAGCTTCACGTTGAAGATCTGCGGCCGGTCGGAAGCGAGCGGGATCTTGTAGGTGGAGGGGGCGTGGGTGCGAAGCCGGCCCTTGTCGTCCCACCACAGTTCCTCCGTCGTCAGCCAGCCCATCCCTTGCACGAAGCCGCCCTCGATCTGGCCGATGTCGATCGCCGGGTTCAACGAACGGCCGACATCGTGCAGCACGTCGACACGGTCGACCATGTATTCGCCGGTCAGCGTATCGACAGACACTTCCGAAACCGAAGCGCCATAGGCGAAATAGTAGAAGGGCGTGCCGCGGCCACTGGCACGATCCCAGTGGATCTTCGGTGTCTTGTAATAGCCGGCGGCCGACAGCTGGATGCGGCCCATATAGGCCTGCTTGATGAATTCGGGAAAGGGGATGAGCTCTTCGCCGATCTTCACATGGTTGGGCACGAAGCTGACATGATCAGGCGTCGTCTGCCAGCGCTCGCAGGCGAAGGCGACCAGCCGCTCCTTGATCTGGCGCGCGGCGTCATGAGCCGCCATGCCGTTCAAGTCCGAGCCCGAGGAGGCGGCGGTCGCAGAGGTGTTCGGCACCTTGCCGGTGGTTGTTGCGGTGATACGCACCCGGTCGAGGTCGACCTGGAAACTGTCGGCGATCACCTGCGCCACCTTGATGTAGAGGCCCTGGCCCATCTCGGTGCCGCCATGGTTCAGGTGGATCGAGCCGTCCTGGTAGATGTGCACCAGAGCCCCCGCCTGATTGAAGGCGGTCATGGTGAAGGAGATGCCGAACTTCACTGGCGTTAGCGCGATGCCCTTGCGGATGATGCGGCTCGTCCGGTTGAAGTCGAGGATCGCCTGGCGACGCGCCTGATAGTCGGCGCTCTCCTCAAGCTCGGCGACGATGCGGGCAATGATGTTGTCTTCGACCTTCTGGTGGTAGGGCGTGACGTCCCGGCCCGAGCCGCTCTCGCCATAGAAGTTCAGCTTGCGGATTTCGAGCGGATCCTTGCCGAGCTGGTAGGCGATTTCCTCGAGGATGCGTTCGCCGCCGAGCATGCCTTGAGGCCCGCCGAAACCGCGATAGGCGGTGTTCGAGACCGTGTTGGTCTTCAGCGGCTGCGAGGTGAGCTTCACATGTGGGTAGAAATAGGAGCTGTCGGCATGGAAGAGTGCCCGGTCGGTGACGGGGCCGGAGAGGTCCGACGAAAAGCCACAGCGCGCCGCATAGTTGGCATGAACCGCATGGATGCGGCCGTCGTCGTCGTAACCGACGTCGTAGTCGACGAGGAAGTCATGGCGCTTGCCGGTTGCCGTCATATCCTCGTCCCGGTCCGGGCGGAATTTCACGGCGCGGTTGAGCTTCTTCGCCGCAACCGCCGCAAGCGCTGCGAACTGATTCCCTTGCGTTTCCTTGCCTCCGAAGCCGCCGCCCATGCGGCGGACGTTCACCGTCACCGCATTTGAGGGCACGCCGAGCACATGCGAGACCATGTGCTGGATCTCGCTCGGATGCTGGGTCGAGGACCAGACGGTGACCTCGTCGTCCTCGCCGGGAATGGCGAGCGCGATATGGCCTTCGAGGTAGAAGTGCTCCTGGCCGCCGACGCGCATTTGCCCTTTGAGCCGGCGTGGCGCTCTTTCCAGCTCCGCCTCGGCGTCGCCGCGCTGCAGGCTCAGCGGCTGCGTCACCAGTTCGCCGCCATGGGCGAGCGAGTCGAGGATGTCGGTGAAATGCGGCAGGTCGCGATAGGTGATTTTCGCCAGCCGTGCCGCCCGGCGGGCGATGTCGCGGGTCTCGGCGATCACCGCAAAGGCGGGTTGTCCATGAAACTGCACGAGACCATCGGCAAGCACTGGCTCGTCATGCAGGTGGCTCGGGCTGATGTCGTTGGAATGCGGCATGTCCTTGGCGGTGAGCACGCAGACGACGCCGGGTACGGCGGCGACGGCCGAGAGGTCCATCGCGGTGATCTCCGCGTGCGCCCGGTCGGTCATGCCGAGTGCGCCATGCAACGTGCCCACGGGTTCCGGCATGTCGTCGATATAGTCGGCGGTGCCGGCGACATGTTTGTGGGCGCTGTCGTGGCGCTGCGCCGCGTGCATCTCGCCCCGGATTGCCTTGCGTTCCTCGAAGGTGGACTTGTCCATGATCATCTGTCTCCCGCGGCGTAGCGCACCAGTTGCGCGGGCTCGCCACCGCTTTCCAGGAAGAAACGCATCAAGAGGTTTTTCGCCGCTAGCATGCGGTAGTCGCTTGTCGCCCGCCAGTCGGTGAGCGGCTGGTAGTCGGTCTCGAAGGCGACTTGTGCTGCGCGAACCGTCTCCTCGGTCCAGGGCTTGCCGATCAGCGCCGTTTCCACATTCGTGGCGCGCTTCGGCGTGCCGGCCATGCCGCCGAAGGCGATGCGGGCGGAGCGGACCACTCCGCCGTCTACCGACAGGCGGAAGGCGCCGAGCAGGGCGGAAATGTCCTCGTCGCGGCGTTTTGAGATCTTGTAGGCGGCAAAGAGATCGCCGGCCGGAAGACTTGGCACGAAGATGCTTTCGACGAATTCGCCCGGCTTACGGTCCTGTTTGCCATAGGCGATGAAGAATTCTTCGAGCGGCAGCGTCCGGCGACCCTCCGTCGAGCGCAGCGTCACGGTGGCGTCGAGCACGATCAAGGGCGGCGGGCTGTCGCCGATCGGCGAGCCGTTGGCGATGTTGCCGCCGATCGTGCCCATGTTGCGCACCTGCTCGCCGCCGATCCGGTCGATCAGCGGGCCGAGGCCGGGAAAGGCTTTGCCGAGCGCGGCATAGGCCATCGTGTAGCTAACGCCGGCACCGATCGTCAGACCCGGCTCCGTCTCCTCGATGCGCTGCAGCTCGGCAATGCCGTTGATGAAGATGGCCGGGTTGATCGGCCGCATCTGCTTGGTCACCCAGAGGCCGACATCGGTGGAACCGCCAACCACGGTCGCCCCCGGATTGTCGGCAAGCGCTGTCGCCAGGCCGTCGCCGTCCGCAGGCACGATCAGACAGGTGTCGCCCTGGCGAATGGTGATCGTCTCGGTCGGCGCCAGTGCCTTCAGCCGGACGGTGATCGTTTCGCGTTCTCGCGTGATCGGGTCGAAGATTTCGGAGGGGCGCGCCTTTGCCGCCGCTTCCGCGGCGCGCACGATCGGCTCATAGCCGGTGCAACGACAGAGGTTGCCCTGCAGCGCCTTTTCGATATCAGCGCGGCTGGGATCGTCGTTTGCGAGCCACAGGCCATAGAGCGACATGACGAAGCCGGGCGTGCAGAAGCCGCATTGCGATCCGTGGAAATCGACCATCGCCTGCTGCACCGGATGCAGCGTCCCGTCCTGGCCGGCAAGATGCTCGACGGTGACGACATGGGTTGCCTGCAGCGAGCCGAGGAAACGGATGCACGCGTTGACGGCTTCATAGACGAGCCTGTCGCCGGCAAGCTTTCCGACGAGCACGGTGCAAGCGCCGCAGTCGCCCTCCGCACAACCTTCCTTGGTGCCGGTCAACCGACGCTCCAACCTCAGGTAATCGAGCAGGGTCGCGGTCGGTGCGATGTCGGAAAGCGCGACCTCGCGATCGTTGAGGATGAAGCTGATGCTTCCGTTCGGCTGGGGCATGCCACTCATTCCCTGCTGCTGCATGTTACCTGAAATCACTTTGATCTTAGGTGGTTATGCAGAAAAGCAAAGGGCCGTGGAAACTTTTGGCTGTGTCCGTGCGTGTGGCTACTGTGCCGTCCAGCCGCCGTCCATCGACACATGCGTGCCGGTGATCTGGGCGGCATCGTCGCCGGCGAGATAGACGGCGAGCGAAGCCACCTGTTCGACGGTGATGAACTTCTTGGTCGGCTGGCCCTTCAGCATCACGTCGTTGATGACCTGCTGTTCGGTGATGCCGCGGGTACGCGCCTGATCGGGGATCTGCTTTTCGACGAGCGGCGTCAGCACGTAGCCCGGGCAGATGGAATTCGCGGTGATGCCGTTTTCGGCGACTTCGAGAGCGACGGTCTTGGTCAGGCCAAGAACGCCGTGCTTGGCCGCGACATAGGCGGCCTTGAAAGGCGAGGCGACGAGGCCATGGGCGGAGGCGATGTTGATGATGCGGCCCCAGCCCTTCGCCTTCATGCCGGGAATGGCGGCGCGGATCGTGTGGAAGGAGGAGGAGAGGTTGATCGCGATAATCCGATCCCATTGCTCGACCGGAAAATCCTCGACCTTCTCGACATATTGGATGCCGGCATTGTTGATGAGGATATCGACGCTGCCGAAGCGCTCGGTTGCTGTCACGATCAGATCGGCGATCTCGGCGGGTTTCGTCATGTCGGCGCCGTGATAAAGCACCGTTCCGCTCGTCAGCGCGCTGACGTCGTCCGTCGCTTGTCTGATCTCATCAGGACTGCCGAAGCCGTTCAGCACGATGTTGGCACCGCCCTTGGCGAAAGCCTTGGCGATCGCAAGCCCGATGCCACTCGTCGAACCGGTGATGACCGCTGTTTTCGTCATTGCTGCTCTCTCCCTTTGTGCCGCTTCGGACTGCTTTGTTGCGGCGCAACAGCGCCAGCCTACGCGTAAAACGGGCGCACTGACAATTGTGTTTTTGAGCTCCGGGCCGCAGAGTTGCCGCGGGGGCCAGCGAAGCCGATCGGTTGCGTTTTGTTTTCGTTTGACATTCGTTTTGCCATCGTATTGAAGTTTTCGAAATGAGATCCCGCCCTTGAGGACGGGTGAATAAACATGCGTGTGGCCGGGGAGGGGCATATGGGCGGATATATTCTCGCGATCGATCAGGGTACGACCTCAAGCCGGGCGATCGTCTTCGACGGTCAGCAGCAGATCGCTGGCGCCAGCCAGAAGGAATTCAAGCAGCACTTCCCCAAATCCGGCTGGGTCGAGCACGATCCCGAGGAAATCTGGCAGACGGTCCTTTCGACGGTCCAGGAAGCGATCGCCAAGGCGGGCATCACCGCCGGCGACCTTGACGGCATCGGCATCACCAATCAGCGCGAGACGGTCGTCGTATGGGATCGCGAAACCGGCAATCCGATCCACAATGCCATCGTCTGGCAGGACCGCCGCACTGCGTCCTATTGCGACAGGCTGAAGAAGCAGGGGCTGGAAAAGACCTTCACCAGGAAGACCGGCCTGCTGCTCGATCCCTATTTCTCCGGCACCAAGCTCAACTGGCTGCTGACCAACGTCGACAGGGCCCAGGCGCGCGCTTCCAAGGGTGAGCTCTGCTTCGGCACGATCGACACCTTTCTCATCTGGCGGCTGACCGGCGGCAAGTCCTTCGTGACCGATGCCACCAACGCCTCGCGCACGCTCCTCTACAACATCTCGGAGAATGCCTGGGACGACGAACTGCTGAAGATCCTGAAAGTGCCGCGCGCCATGCTGCCGGAGGTCAAGGACTGCGCCGCCGATTTCGGCGTCACCGACCCGGCAATCCTTGGCGCCGCCATCCCGATTCTTGGCGTTGCCGGCGACCAGCAGGCGGCGACGATCGGCCAGGCCTGCTTCAAGCCGGGGATGCTGAAATCCACCTATGGCACTGGCTGCTTCGCGCTGCTCAACACCGGCAAGGACATGGTGCGGTCGAAGAACCGGCTGCTCACCACCATTGCCTATAGGCTCGACGGCGAAACGACCTATGCGCTGGAAGGTTCGATCTTCGTTGCCGGTGCTGCCGTGCAATGGCTGCGCGACGGCCTGAAGGTGATCAAGGCGGCACCTGATACCGGGACGCTCGCCGAGAGCGCCGATCCGACGCAGGAAGTCTACCTGGTGCCGGCCTTCACAGGGCTTGGCGCGCCGCACTGGGACCCGGATGCGCGCGGCGCGATCTTCGGCATGACCCGCAACACCGGCCCCGCCGAGTTTGCCCGCGCCGCGCTCGAAGCCGTCTGCTACCAGACGCGCGACCTGCTCGAGGCGATGCACAAGGACTGGCGCAACAACGGCAAGGAAACGGTGCTGCGCGTCGATGGCGGCATGGTCGCCTCCGACTGGACGATGCAGCGGCTGTCCGATCTGCTCGACGCGCCGGTCGACCGGCCCGTCATTCTCGAGACCACCGCGCTCGGCGTCGCCTGGCTTGCCGGCAGCCGTGCTGGCGTCTGGCCGAAGCAGGAGGCGTTCGCCCAGTCCTGGGCGCGTGACCATCGCTTCGAGCCGACCATGGACGAGAAGACGCGAAAGGCCAAGCTCAGGGGCTGGCGCAACGCCGTCAAGCGCACGCTGAGCTGAGAACCAGGACTGGGCGGTTTTCGCCCGCATCATCCGGTTCCTGCCAATCATCCGACACAGGCTCCATTCATGCTCATCCGGGAAACACAGCGTTTCCCGGATGAGCATTTGCTGCCCACGCGCGCGGCAACTATCTGTTGTCACAACAGAAATAGGACGGGCATCATGGAACTCGGGCTTTATACATTTGCGGATGTCGATCCGAATGCGGCAGACAAGGGCAAAGAGGGGCAGCGGCGCCTCAAGAACCTTCTCGAAGAGATCGAGCTTGCCGATCAGGTCGGCCTCGACGTTTTCGGTCTTGGCGAGCATCACCGCCCTGACTATGCGGCCTCGGTACCCTCGGTCATTCTGGCCGCTGCCGCCGCAAAGACGAAAAACATCCGGCTGACCAGCGCCGTGACGGTGCTGAGCTCGGACGATCCGGTGCGCGTCTTCCAGCAGTTTTCGACGCTGGATCTGATCTCCAATGGCCGCGCCGAGATCATGGCCGGTCGCGGCTCCTTCATCGAATCCTTCCCGCTCTTCGGTCAGTCTCTCGACGATTACGACCAGCTCTTTGCCGAGAAGCTCGATCTGCTGATGGCGCTGCGCGACAGCGAGAAGGTCACCTGGTCGGGCGAGATGCGGCCGGCGATCCATGATCGCGGCGTCTATCCGCGGCCGCTGCAGGAGGTGCTGCCGCTCTGGATCGCCGTTGGCGGCACGCCGCAATCGGTGGCGCGGGCAGGAGCACTCGGCTTGCCGGTGGCGCTCGCCATCATCGGCGGCGAGCCGCGCCGTTTTGCGCCGCTCTTCGATCTCTACCGCGAGGCCGCGCGCCGGGCCGGCCAGGATGCGACCAAGCTGAAAACCAGCATCAACGTGCACGGCTTCATTGCCGACACGACGGACCTCGCCGCAGACCAGTTCTACGGACCGCAGGCAGAGGTGATGAACCGCATCGGCCGCGAGCGCGGCTGGGGACCGACCAACCGGGCGCATTTCGACCAGGCACGCAGCCCGAACGGGAACCTCTTCCTTGGCGACCCGGAGACGGTGGCGGAAAAGATCGTCGAGAACTGGAAGCTGTTCCGCAACGATCGTTTCCTGCTGCAGATGGCGATCGGGCCGATGCCGCATGACCAGATCATGCGCGGCATCGAGCTCTACGGCACCAGGGTGGCGCCGCTGGTGCGCACGGCGCTGGCGGAAGAGAAGGCGGCGGCACGGGCCGCCGTCTGACCTCAAACGCCGGGTTCAGTGTTCGATTGCCGACCGTCCCGTTCGGCGCTGGCATAACGTATAGCGACACGCTACATGTGAGCGCGAAAGCGAGACACGGATGACCCTCAACAACGAAGAAGATCTGCTGCGGCTGAAGGAAATCGGCCGCATCTGCGCCAATGCCTTGCAGGCGATGGGCGAGGCGCTGGAGCCCGGCATCACCACGGCGGAACTGGACGCGATCGGCCGCAAGGTGCTGGAAGAGGCCGGCGCGCGCTCGGCGCCCGAGCTCTGCTACAAGTTTCCCGGCGCCACCTGCATCAGCGTCAACGAGGAAATCGCCCACGGCATTCCCGGCAGCCGGGTGATCCAGGCGGGCGACCTCGTCAATATCGACGTCTCGGCCGAGAAGGACGGCATCTTCGCCGATACCGGCGCCTCGTTCCCGGTGCCACCGGTCACGGCCGCGATCGACCGGCTTTGCCGCGACGGCAAGCGGGCGATGTGGGTGGGCCTCAAGCAGGTGCGTCCCGACCAGCCGCTGGCGGCCATCGGCAACGCGATCGGCGACTTCGCCCGCAAGAACCGCTATTCGCTCGTCACCAACCTCGCCAGCCACGGCATCGGCCGCTCGCTGCACGAGGAGCCGACCGAGATCGCCACCTGGCCTGATCCACGCGAACGGCGCCGGATGACGGACGGCATGGTCTTCACCGTCGAACCCTTCCTGTCGATGGGCGCGCAATGGGCCGAAGGCGGCAACGACGATTGGACGCTCTACAGCGATCCAAGGGCGCCAACGGTGCAATACGAGCACACCGTCGTCGTCACGCGCGGCGGGCCGTTGGTCGTGACGCTGCCCGGCTAGATCAGGGATGCGATTGCGGGCCGCGGCCGTCATCGCTCCTCTAACCCATTGAAATCGGCGATCGTTCGATTTCTTCAATAGGACCTTCAATTATTGTCGTTTGTGGCGCGTCGTGTTGCGGTGCAATAAACTGACATGACCACGCTCGACAGACCGCTTCAGGCCAATATCTCCGCCACGGCAACCGCCGGCGCCATTGCCATGGCCGTCGCCATGGGGTTCGGCCGATTCTCGTACACGCCGATCCTGCCGGCGATGATGACCGATCTTGGTCTCTCGCCCGGCGATGCCGGCCTCATCGCCTCGGCCAATTTCGTCGGGTATCTCGCCGGTGCCATTCTCGCCGCCTATGGCTGGGCGCACGGGCACGAGCGCCGGATCGGTCTTCTATCGCTCATCGCCACGACGGTGCTGCTTGCGGCGATGGGGCTCTCGTCCTCTGTCGTCGTGCTGGCGCTGATCCGCTTTCTGGCCGGCCTTGCCAGCGCCTTTGCGATGATCTTCATCTCCGGCATCGTGCTTGGCCACGGCCTGCTTGCACGATCGGAGCATGTGCCGGCCGTCCATTTCGGCGGCGTCGGCCTCGGCATCGCATTTTCGTCGCTCTGCGTCTGGGCAAACCCGCTTGCGGGTCATGCCAGCCTGACGACCTCCATGGGCGACTGGTTCACCGGGGCTCTGGTTGGATTGATCGGGACCATTATCGTCGCGGGACTTCTGCCCGGCGTTCCTTCGTCCGGTGCGGGCACGGTGCGCGAGAAGCCGCTTCGCTGGACGCGACCGCTCACGGTGGTGACGTTCACCTACGCACTCTTCGGCTTCGGTTACGTGATCACTGCCACCTTCCTCGTCGCCATGGCGCGTGACCCAAGCGGCGGCCACGGCATCGAGTTTCTCGCCTGGTTGCTGACGGGCCTTGCCGCCGCACTGTCCGTCTATCTCTGGCGCTTTGCCGTGCCGCGCTTCGGCCTTGCCGGCGTCTACGCAATCGGCCTTCTGGTCGAGGCGGTCGGGCTGGTTCTGACGGTCAGCCTGCCCTTGCCCTATGCGCCGCTTGCCGGCGGGCTGATGCTTGGGGCGACCTTCATGATGATCACGGCTTACGGGCTGCAGATCGGCCGGCAGCTCGCGCCGGAAAGCCCGCGCAAGGCACTGGCGCTGATGACCGCCGCCTTCGGCATCGGTCAGATTATCGGTCCTCTGGTCGCCGGTTGGCTGGCCGACCGCACCGGCAGCTTCTCCGCGCCAACCTTGATTGCGGCAGCCGTGCTCTTCCTCTGCGGCGGCGTCATCCTTGCCGAACTAAAGCGGATATCTGCAGCACTGAAGGGCTGACGGGTGCCATGGGCTGCGGCGGAAAAAGGTCTTGTTCGCCGTGGTTTGCCCGGATGAAATAACAGTAACGTTTATATTATCCGATTGTTGACGACGGCGCTTTGCCCTAGTTTCGGCGCTTCGAGCGGTGACACATCGCCTTACCGAAACGTGAGTAGACCCTTTGTTCCATTCCTTCTTTCCGAAGCCGAAGCTGTTCTTCACCTCCGGTGCCCTCTGGTCGATTATCTGCATTCTCGTCTGGTACACGGTCGGCCCGCAAATCGGCGCCGCGGTTGGCCTGCCGCCATTGGCCCCGGGCGAAAAGCCACCGATCGGCCTTGCGTACTTCTTCACCCCGGACAATCTCTGGTTCTATCTCTACTTCACCATCTTCGTGGCGATATTCGGCGGTGCCTGGAAGATCATCGCCAAGGATCACCCTTGGGCGAACTGGTCGATCTGGGGCTCGGCCTTTATCATCTTCATCGCTTACTTCGCTGTGCAGGCGTCAGTGGCGCTCAACAATTGGCGTGGTCCGTTCTTCGATCTCTTGCAGGATGCGCTTGCCGGAAAGCCCGGCATTACCACCACTCAGTTCTACACGCTGCAACTGCGCTTCCTTGAAATCGGTTTCGTCGGCGTCACGTTGAACGTCGTCACCGCGTTCTTCACCAACCACTATGTGTTCCGTTGGCGCACCGCCATGAACGATTTCTACATGTCGAAGTGGGACAAGCTGCGCCACATCGAGGGGGCGTCGCAGCGTGTGCAGGAAGACACGATGCGCTTCGCCAATATTCTCGAAGGGCTCGGCGTTACCTTGATCAATTCGGTGATGACGCTGGTGGTGTTCCTGCCTTTGCTGTTCAACATGTCGCAGCACGTCTCCGACCTTCCGATCATCGGCGCAGTCCCGCACGCGCTCTTCTGGCTGGCGATCGTGTGGTCGGTGTTCGGCACGGCGCTGCTGGCGCTCGCCGGTATCAAGCTGCCGGGGCTGAATTTCAAGAACCAGCGCGTTGAGGCAGCCTACCGCAAGGAACTGGTCTACGGCGAGGACAATGAGGATCGCGCGCAACCGGTCACGGTGAGGGAGCTTTTCGGCAACGTTCGCCGAAACTACTTCCGCATGTATTGGCACTATCTATATTTCAACATCGCGCGCTATTCCTATGGCCAGCTCGATGCGATTTTCCTGAACTTCATCCTGATCCCGACATTCGTCGCCGGGAAGATCACGATGGGTATCTGGCAGCAGATCGCCACGGCCTTCGGCGAAGTCAGCAACTCGTTCCAATATCTGGTGAATTACTGGTCGACGATCATCGAGCTGCTGTCGATCCACAAGCGCCTGAGAGCCTTTGAGGCGGCAATCTCCGACGAACCGCTGCCGGAAATTGACCAGCGCTATCTGGAGCGCGGCGCTGCAGAAGACGCGCAGCCGGCCTAAGGCCGGCGCTCTCTACGGCAATCAGAAGGCGGAGCGACCCGCCTTCTTTTTTGCCTGCTCGATGACAGGCAAGGCCTGGGCATAGCTGACACAGGCGACGTCGGGTTTTCCGCAGACTTCCGAGAGCAGTCGATCAAGGGCGCGCCAGTAGGCGCCGCCGTTCATTTCGACGAAGTGGAAGCCGAGCTGCAGGGGAATGCGGTCGCCGCCATATTCGCGGTCGAAGGCTTTCCGGTAGGCCTCGTAGGTGCGCTCCTCGAAGCGGGCGCTGTCCTTCTTGTTCTCGACACCCATCGAGTGGCGGACGAAGAGATTGTAGTCCATGCCGATGACAGGGCGCTGCGACGGTCCCTCGGGGATCAACGGCAAGCCGAAGCGCGGCAGACCGTCCTTCGTCGTCGGCCAGCCCGGTCCTTTGGTGACCAGGCTTGCGTCATAGGTGAAGTTGTCCGCCTTCAGCGCCGGCAGCAGGCCGTCGCTCAGCGATAGATAGGGGGCACGGAAGCCTTTGACGCCGGTCTTGGCGAACTCAGCCCAGCCCTGGGGCTCCGCTTCTGGCTTGCCCGCCTTCTTCCAGGCGTCGGCGAGCGCGGTATTGAAGGTCGAGAATTCGCTCTGCCAGTCGGCCTTGCTCCAGCCCTTGCCGTCGAAATGACCGCAGGCGTGGCTGGCGATGTCGTGACCATCAAGATGGGCCTGCCAGATATGGCCGGCACGTGCTGCAATCTCCTCGCGGCTCTGGGCGAAGCCGACATTGGAGCGGCCGGGCTTCTGGCCCGGCGGCCTGTAGATCTCCTTGCCGTCGGCCCGGGTCATCAGGAAGGTGCAGGACAGGAAATAGGTGAAATGCGCGCCGGTGCGCTTGGCCATCGCCAAGCTCTTTTCCCAAAGCGAGTTGTCATGGGCACCGTCGAAGGAGACGATGACCAGCTGCCGGTCAGCGGCGGGGACGGTGGCCGGCGTCGCCGGTTCGGCCCGCGCAAGCGCCGGAACCAGGACAAGGGAAAAGGCGAGAAATGTTCGGATCATGATCAACTGCAGCGATGAATTTTTGTCGCAGATGGTTCGAAATTGCGGCAATCCTTTGATCGGGCTGGAAAAAAGACGCCATCAAGGCTACTCCATAGCAACCTGGACTGGAATCGGTCCAAGGGCGAAGGGCATAGAAAATCAAAGAGCTACAGCGACTCAAGCGCGCCAGATCCGGCACGCGACGCTATCTCCGATATCTCGAACAAAGCGGTGGCCCCATGGCGATACTCGTTCTCGGCATCATCATCTTTCTCGGCATGCATCTCATCCGCGTGGTTGCGCCCGGCTTTCGCGCCGGCATCATCGAGAGTCGCGGCAAGGGCACCTGGATGGGGATCTATGCGATCCTCAGCCTCATCGGCCTCTGTCTGATCATCTATGGTTTCGGCCAGGCGCGCGGCGAAACGGGCATGCTCTACAATCCGCCGGTGTTCCTGCGCCACATAGCGCTGCTCCTGATGCTCTTCGCCTTCGTCTTCCTTGCTGCAGGCTTCCTGCCGGCGGGCCGCATTGCGGTGGCGGTCAAGCATCCGCAGATCCTGTCGATCAAGACCTGGGCTTTGGCGCACCTGCTGGCGAACGGCGAGACGTCCTCGGTCCTGCTTTTCGGATCGTTTCTCGCCTGGGCGGTGATCCTGCGCATCTCGCTGAAGCGTCGCGAGCGGGCAGGGGAGCGCGTGCTGCCGGTGTTCAAGTCATCGACGAACGACGTGCTGGCCATCGTCATCGGTCTCGTCGCCTACGGGCTCTTCGTCTGGAAGCTTCACGAGTGGTTGATCGGGGTTGCCCCCGTGGTGATGGGCTAAGGCAATTCCAGCAAAAGTGCGCAGCGGTTTTGCGTCCCGACTTGCGTGTAACAAAAAATTTAGAGCGACGGAGGTGACCTCGTGTCGACCGTAGGCGCTCTAAATAACGTCGGCCCCCTTACAAGCGCCGCAAAATCGGGTAGAAGGCGCAAAATCCATGAGAGCGTGATGCGTGCGCTAGAACGCGTCGTGCATGCTCGAACAGTTTGAGATTGTGCGCTGTTCCCGTCGATGACGGTCGGAATGGCGTACCAGTGGGCAGGCAAGGCCGGGGCAGTAGATGGCGAACCAAGACGACAGCTTTATCCGCGAGGTCAATGAGGAACTGCGTTCCGACCAGATGAAGAGCATCTGGGCTCGTTTCGGCGGTCTCATCGCGGCGATCGCCGTGCTTATCGTTCTCGGCACTATCGGCAAGGTCGGGTTCGAGTACTGGCAGGAGGGAGCTTCCTCGAAGTCGGGCGACGCCTTCCTGCAGGCGCTCAATCTGGCGAAGGAAAACAAGACGGACGAGGCGCTCGCTGCCTTGAACGCGCTTGAGAAGGACGGCTACGGCGCCTATCCGGTGCTGGCTCGTCTGCGCGCTGCAACGCTTCAGGCCCAGAAGGGCGACACCGATGCGGCGGTGAAGGCATTCTCCGCCATCGGCAAGGACGGCAGCGTTCCGGCTGCCATTCAGGAAGCGGCGCGACTGCGTGCGGCCTATCTGCTCGTCGATACCGGCAGCTACGATCAGGTTTCGGCTGAAGTCGAGCAGCTTGCGACGCCGCAGAACAATATGCGCCACTCGGCGCGCGAAGCGCTTGGTCTCTCGGCCTACAAGGCCGGCGACTACGCCAAGGCGAAGACCTGGTTCCAGCAGATCGTCGACGACACGCAGAGCCCGCGCAACATCACCGGTCGCGCCCAGATGCTGCTCGACGTGATCACGGCCAGCGGCAAGGCCTAAGGTTTCCGCCCATTCCACGTGGATGGGCACAGGGTGCACGACCCTTTCGAATCAGCGCATGATCCCAAAATCGATCTCGATCTTGGGGTTGTGCGCTAAAGCATTTAAAGCAGTTCCAGCAAAAGTGCGTAGCGGTTTTGCGTCCGGAACTGCGGAAGGCAGACAAGCAGTTCCAGCAAAAGTGCGCAGCGGTTTTGCGTTGCGAATTGCAGGCAAACAATCAGATGGGGCAGTTCCTCTACGGAAACGCTCGCGAGCCGCCTGAATGCGGCACAGAACGAAATTACGAGCGCGGCCCGCCCATCGGCTGCGGCGCTCCAAGCGGAAACGGATAGATCCATGAGCTTCACCGTCGCCATCGTCGGGCGTCCCAATGTCGGCAAGTCCACCTTGTTCAATCGTCTGGTCGGCAAGAAGCTGGCGCTCGTCGACGATACGCCGGGCGTCACCCGTGACCGGCGGCCGGGCGAGGCAAAGCTGATCGACCTGCGCTTCCGCATCATCGACACGGCCGGTCTCGAGCAATCGGGGCCCGACACGCTGCAGGGTCGCATGTGGGCGCAGACGGAAGCCGCGATCGACGAAGCCGATCTTTCGCTGTTCCTGGTCGACGCCAAGGGCGGCCTGACGCCGGCCGACGAGACCTTGGCCGAAATGCTGCGCCGGCGCGGCAAGCCGGTGGTGCTGGTGGCCAATAAGTCCGAGGCGCGCGGCTCCGATGGCGGCTTCTACGATGCGTTTACGCTCGGCCTTGGCGAACCTTGCCCGATCTCGGCCGAACACGGCCAGGGCATGCTGGACCTGCGCGACGCGATCGTCGCTGCGATCGGCGAAGAGCGGGCCTATCCGCCGGAAGACGACGTGGCCGAGACCGATATCGATCTGCGCCCGACGTTCAAAGACGAAGAGGGCGAAGAGGAAGAGGCGGAGACAGCCTATGACGAGACCAAGCCATTGCGCGTGGCGATCGTCGGCCGCCCGAACGCCGGCAAGTCGACGCTGATCAACCGCTTCCTCGGCGAAGACCGACTTTTGACCGGGCCGGAAGCCGGCATTACACGCGATTCCATCTCGGTCGAATGGGACTGGCGCGGCCGTACCATCAAGATGTTCGACACCGCCGGCATGCGCCGCAAGGCGAAGGTACAGGAGAAGCTGGAGAAGCTCTCGGTCGCCGACGCGCTGCGCGCGATCCGCTTTGCCGAAACGGTTGTCATCGTCTTCGACGCGACCATTCCCTTCGAGAAGCAGGACCTGCAGATCGTCGATCTCGTCTTGCGTGAGGGCCGCGCGGCGGTGCTCGCCTTCAACAAGTGGGATCTGGTCGAGGACTGGCAGGCGGTGCTCGCCGACCTTCGCGAAAAGACCGAGAGGCTCCTGCCGCAGGCGCGCGGCATCCGCGCCGTGCCGATTTCCGGCCACACCGGTTACGGTCTCGACCGACTGATGCAGGCCATCATCGAAACGGACAAGACCTGGAACCGCCGCATCTCCACCGCGCGGCTCAACCGTTGGCTGGAATCGCAGACGGTTCAGCATCCGCCACCGGCCGTGTCCGGTCGCCGCCTGAAGCTCAAATACATGACGCAGGTCAAGGCACGTCCGCCGGGCTTCATGATTTCCTGCACGCGTCCCGACGCGCTGCCGGAATCCTACGTGCGCTACCTGATCAACGGCCTGCGCAACGATTTCGATCTGCCGGGCGTGCCGATTCGCATGCATTTCCGCGCGGGCGATAATCCTTACGAGTCCAAGGCGAAGAAGCGCCGCTAGGCGCTTCCCAGACTGCTACAAACCTTGAAGATGGTTTTCTGGCGATAGCGCGACCCCAATCTCCCCTCATCCTCGCCCCCGTGGCGGGGATCCAGCGACCCGACGTCCGTCGGGTCAGAGACCCTTCAGCCCAAGGACTTGGGCTGGTCCCGCAGTTCCAGCGGAACCGCTAGAGATTCCTGTGACATGCACAGGAATGACGGAGATTTTGGCTGGCGCAAAGGTTTTTCCGGCAAGCTTACAACTATCAGAAATATCTTAATCAGCAGCCTGAGAAGCGCCGTTAGGCCCTTTCTTCTGCCACCTACGCCGCAGGTAGCCTCTCCCTGGCGACCAGCGCACCGTGATGGCCGATGACGCCGGCGGCGACGCTTGCCGCGAAGGCGGCGGCCTTAGCCGGTTGATCACCGGTGACAAGGCGGGCGACGAAGGCACCGTTGAAGCTGTCGCCGGCGCTGGTGGTGTCGACGACGCGTTCGACCGGGGTTGCCGGTACGTGCTCAATCGGCGCATCGCCGAAGGCAAGCGTCACGCCCTTCTCGCCATCTTTGACGACGACATTGGTGGCGCCAAGACCCTTGTAACGCGCAATCGTCGCTTCGATCGAGGCGTCGCCGAAATGGGTGACTTCGTCGTCGAAGCTCGGCATGACGAGGGTTGCGGCGCGGGCGCCATCGGTCAGCGTCCGGCGCATGCGCTCGGCGTCGTCCCAGAGGCGCGGGCGGATGTTCGGGTCGAAGACCACTTGGCTGCCGGCCGCTTTCGCACGGCGCAGTTCCGACAGCAGCGTTTCGACCGCGTCGGGTGCAAGGATCGCCAGCGTGATGCCGGAATAGAGGATCAGGCCGGAGCCCTCGATCGCGCTTCTCAGATGATCGGCATCGTCGGCGAGCAGCTTGGCTGCCGAGTGCGAACGCCAGTAGGAGAAGCTGCGCTCGCCGTCCTTCAGATGGATCATGTAGAGCCCGGCCGAGCGGCTCTCGATCCGGCGCACGGCTGACGTGTCGATCGCCTTTTCCGCCATGAAGGCCAGCATCTCGTCGGAAACCGTGTCGGTGCCGACCGCGGAGCAATAGCCGACGGTCCAGTCATCAGGCATGAACAGCCGCGCATAATAGGCGGCGTTGAAGGTGTCACCGGCATAACCTTTACGCAGCAGCCCGCCTTCCGCCTGCATGAGCTCGACCATGCACTCCCCGATCGCAAGCATCTTCCCGGCCAACGACTTTCCTCCTCACAAGATTTCGCCTGAGACGGGATAAGGGGCTCAGCCGATCTCGGCAAGAGATTGTTTCTGGTGAAGGGCTCGCGGCGGACCGAGAGGAAGGAACGGCGTTTACTCCCGCGCCGGGCGGCGATACACCTTGGTTCCTCATCATCCCGCTCTGGCGTGGAGCATCGGTCTTCAAGGGGCATTTCATGACGTCTCGGCAGGCATCGAATGACGATTGGTGGCGCGGCGCGGTGATCTACCAGGTCTATCCGCGCTCCTTTCAGGACACCGACGGCGACGGCATCGGCGATCTCAAGGGCGTTACCCGGCGGCTGCCGCATATCGCCTCGCTTGGCGTCGACGCGATCTGGCTGTCGCCGTTCTTCACTTCGCCACAGGCCGACATGGGCTATGACGTATCGGACTACTGCGACGTTGATCCGATGTTCGGCACGCTCTCGGATTTCGACGAGATGCTTGGTGAGGCCCACCGTCTCGGCCTCAAGGTGATCATCGACCAGGTGATTTCCCACACCTCCGATCGCCACCCCTGGTTCGCTGAGAGCCGCTCGAGCCGGACGAACGGGAAAGCCGACTGGTATGTCTGGGCCGATCCGAAGCCGGATGGCACTGCGCCCAACAACTGGCTGTCGATCTTCGGCGGCCCCGCCTGGGAGTGGGACGGGGTGCGCAAGCAGTACTACATGCACAATTTCCTCGGCTCGCAGCCGGACCTCAACTTCCACAATCCGGCGGTACAGGACGCGGTGCTCGATGCCGCCCGCTTCTGGCTCGATCGCGGCGTCGACGGGTTCCGCCTCGACACGGTGAACTTCTATTTTCACGACCGGCATCTGCGCGACAACCCGCCGCTGGTTCCCGATCCGGATGCGACCAGCAACGATGCGCCCGACGTGAACCCCTATGGCATGCAGGACCATCTCTACGACAAGAGCCAGCCGGAAAACATCGCTTTCCTGAGGCGGTTCCGGGCGCTGCTCGACCGCTACGAGGGCCGCATGACGGTCGGCGAGGTGGGCGACGGCGCCCGCTCGTTGAAGACCGTGGCTGCCTATACCGGCGGCGGCGACAAGCTCAACATGTGCTACACCTTCGACCTGCTCGGTCCGGACTTCACCGCGGCCCATATCCGCCGCTGCGTCGAGAATTTCCAGAAGGCCGTCACCGACGGCTGGGTCTGCTGGGCTTTCTCCAACCACGACGTGACGCGCCACGTCAGCCGCTTCGCTCGGAACGAAGCAGAGCGGGAGAGGGTGGCGCGGCTCGCCATCACGCTGCTTTCGAGCCTACGCGGGTCGATCTGTCTCTATCAGGGCGAGGAGCTGGGACTTCCGGAGGCGGAACTCGCTTTCGAGGACCTGCGCGACCCCTATGGCATCCGCTTCTGGCCCTCCTACAAGGGCCGCGATGGCTGCCGGACGCCGATGGTCTGGGAAGAGGCGGCGGCCAATGCCGGCTTTACCGGCGGCAAGCCCTGGCTGCCGGTTCCGGCTGAACACCGCCGCCTGGCCGTGGATGCCATGACCGAAGGCGCGGATACGGTGCTTGGCCACTACCGCGCGACGCTCGCCTTCCGCAAATCGCGACCGGTTCTGCACGATGGCGCGATGCATTTCCTCGATAGCAACAGCGATCTCCTGGCCTTCGTTCGCGAAAAAGATGGCGAGCGCTTGCTCTTCGTCTTCAATCTCACCCGCGAACCGCAGGCGTTTCTGGTCCCCGCTGTCGTCGAGCCCCTGGATTTGCCCGGATATCCGGCGCGCCTCGAAGCGGGTAGCATCCAGCTTGACGGATTATCGGCCTTCTGCGGGAAGCTCTGATGCGCGTATTGTTGATGGATGGCGAAACCATCGGCCGCTGGGTCGAGATGCGTCTGGCGCTCTGGCCGGATACGCCGGAAGCGGAGCACCGCGCGGAAGTCGAGTCCTCTCTTGCCGAGACCGATCGCTATGCGTCGTTCCTCTGCGAGGACGAGGCTGGTGTTGCCGCCGGTTTTGCCGAGGCGTCGATCCGCCGGGACTATGTCAACGGCTGCGAAACCTCGCCCGTGGCCTTTCTCGAAGGGATTTATGTGTTGCCCGGATATCGTCGTCGCGGCGTCGCGCGTGCGCTGATCACGGCGGTGGAACGCTGGGCAACATCGCAAGGATGCCAGGAACTCGCTTCCGACACGGCGACCGACAATCTCAGGAGCCAGAGCCTGCACATGGCGCTTGGCTTCGAGGAGACGGAGCGGGTCGTCTATTTCCGCAAGGAACTGTCGCCGGCCGTGGCAGACAATTGAGGATCCCGCGGGCAGGGATGGAACTCACCCGATCAGCATGAACTTGTCGACATCGACCAGTCCGCGGTCGGAGATTTTCAGGTGCGGGATGACCGGCAGCGGCAGGAAGGCGAGTTGCAGGAAGGGTTCCTCCAGCGTCGCGCCAAGGGCGAAAGCGGCGTGGCGCAGGTGATGCAGCGTATCGCGGACGGACTCGTAAGGTTCGAGGCTCATCAGACCCGCGACCGGAAGCGCGATCTCTCCGGTCACCTTGCCGTCCTCGACCACCACGAAGCCGCCCTTGATCTCGCCGAGCCGGTTGGCGGCGATCGCCATGTCCTCGTCATTGACGCCGACGACGCAGATGTTGTGGCTGTCATGACCGACGGTCGAGGCGATCGCGCCCTTCTTCAGCCCAAAACCCTGGACGAAACCGTTGGCGTGGTTGCCGTTGACGCCGTGGCGCTCGATCACCGCGACCTTGATGATATCGCGGCCGAGGTCGAGGCCGGTCTGGTTGCCGACGGCCGGCAGGCGGTAGCGGCGGTGTTCGGTGATGATCTTACCGGGGAGCACGCCGATGACCGACGTATCGCCATCTGAGACGGGGATGCCGAAGGCACTGGCATGGACATGGCCGGCTTTGACGCTGTCGAGGCCGACGGGCTCAACCGGGTTTCGGGTCGCAAACAGCGCATCGGTCACCCGGCGGCCGCCGGAAAACACCGTCTCGGCCTTGCAGTTCTTCAATGTGTCGATCACCACGAGGTCGGCGCGCCAGCCGGGCGCAACCAGCCCGCGGTCGCGCAGCCCGAAAGCGCGGGCGGCCGAGATCGAGGCGGCGCGGTAGATCGCCAACGGCTCGACGCCGGCGGCGATCGCCGTGCGGATTATGTGGTCGAGATGGCCCTGTTCGGCGATATCAAGGGGATTGCGGTCGTCGGTGCAGAGCGCCAGATAGGGCGACAGGCGCTCGGTGATGATGGGCATGAGCGCATGCAGGTCCTTCGAGACCGAGCCTTCGCGCACCAGAATATGCATGCCCTTGCGGATCTTCTCCATTGCCTCTTCGGCGCTCGTGCATTCGTGATCGGTGCGGATGCCGGCGGCGAGGTAGCCGTTCAGGTCCTTGCCTGACAGCAGCGGCGCGTGGCCGTCGATATGCGCGCCCTGAAAGGCGTCGAGCTTGGCGAGGCAGACCGGGTCCTTGTGCACGACGCCGGGGAAATTCATGAACTCGGCGAGGCCGATGACCTTCGGATGATGGCGGAAAGGCAGAAGCCTTTCGATCGGCAGATCGGCGCCCGACGTCTCCAGATGCGTCGCCGGCACGCAGGACGAGAGCTGGACGCGGATGTCCATGATCGTTTCGAGCGCCGAATCCAGGAAGAACTGGATGCCTTCGGTACCGAGCACGTTGGCGATCTCGTGCGGGTCGCAGACGACGGTCGTGATGCCGAGCGGCAGGACGCAGCGGTCGAATTCATGCGGTGTCACGAGCGAAGATTCGATGTGCAAATGCGTGTCGATGAAGCCGGGCACGACGATGCGGCCGGAAATGTCGATTTCCTCGCGTCCGTCGTAGTTGCCGAAGGTGCCGACGATGCGGTCACCTGATATCGCGATGTCGGAGGCGACGAGTTCGCCGGTCACGAGGTCGAAGAAGCGCCCACCCTTCAACACGATGTCTGCCGGTTCGCGCCCGACGCCCTGATCGATGTAACGTTCCAGCGCTTCGGACATGAGGCAACTCCAGTTTTCTTTGGCGCCCGGTGCGATCGGTGTGATCGCGCCCAGGTTCGATGTGGCAGATAAGAGTAACCCTTCCCCCGTCGCCGGGGAAAGGGTCAAGATCGTTGGCGGTTGGCCTGCTCAGATGTTGCTGTTGAGAACGGCGCGCAGCTTGCCGAAGAGTTCGTCGATCTGCGCCTTGGTGATGATCAGCGGCGGCGACAGCGCGATGATGTCGCCGGTGGTGCGGATCAAGAGGCCGCTTTCATAGGCCTTGAGGAAAGCCGAGAAGGCGCGCTTGGTCGGTTCGCCGGCGATCGGCTGCAGTTCGATCGCGCCGATCAGGCCGAGATTGCGAATGTCGATGACATTCGGGCAGTCCTTCAGAGAGTGCAGGCCCTCTTCCCAGTACGGGGCGAGTTCGGCGGCGCGGGTGAGCAGGCCTTCTTCCTTGTAGGTGTCGAGCGTGCCAAGCGCGGCGGCGCAGGCGATCGGGTTGCCGGAGTAGGTGTAGCCGTGGAAGAACTCGATCATGTGCTCCGGGCCATTCATGAAGGCATCATGGATCTCGGAGGTGACGAAGACGGCGCCCATCGGGATGACGCCGTTGGTGAGGCCCTTGGCCGTGGTGATGATGTCGGGCTTGACGTCGAAATACTGCGCGGCAAACGGCGTGCCGAGGCGGCCGAACCCGGTGATGACTTCATCGAAGATCAACAGGATGCCGTGTTTGGTGCAGATGTCGCGGAGTTTCTGCAGGTAGCCCTTCGGCGGGATCAGCACGCCGGTGGAGCCGGCCACCGGTTCGACGATGACGGCGGCGATGGTCGAGGCGTCGTGCAGCGTGACGATGCGTTCGAGCTCGGTCGCGAGATCGCCGCCATGTTCCGGTTCGCCGCGGGTAAAGGCGTTCTGCGCCGGCAGGTGCGTGTGCGGCATGTGGTCGACGCCGGTCAGAAGCGTGCCGAACATCTTGCGGTTGGAGACGATGCCGCCGACCGAGATGCCGCCGAAGTTGACGCCGTGATAGCCGCGCTCGCGGCCGATCAGGCGGAAGCGCGAGCCGTCGCCCTTGGCGCGGTGGTAGGCGAGCGCTACCTTCAGCGCGGTGTCGACCGATTCCGAACCGGAGTTGGTGTAGAGAACGTGGTTCATACCCTCGGGCGCGATATCGACCAGGCGGTTCGCCAGTTCGAAGGCCTTGGGGTGGCCGAGCTGGAAGGCCGGCGCATAGTCGAGCTCGCCCGCCTGCTCGCGGATCGCCTCGGTGATCTTCGGGCGACAATGGCCGGCGTTGACGCACCACAGACCTGCCGTTCCGTCCAGAACCGTCCGACCGTCATGGGTCGTGTAGTACATGTCCTTGGCGCCGACGAACAGGCGCGGTTCCTTCTTGAACTGCCGGTTGGCGGTGAACGGCATCCAGAAGGCGCGCAGATCATTCGGAGTGTTGAGACGGTTCGACATTGCAGTTCTCCTCGGTCAGTTCTTCGTCAGGCGCTCGCCGCCCGCATTTTTTACCCTTTGGTCAAACTATCAGCGCCCCGGGACGCGTCAAGCCTTGGAAGCCCCGCACAGAGAGCCTGTGGGGTGGCGATTTTTTGTCTTCTGGCTGGAAATTTTCTCTAGCTTAACTTGTTTGCGGCAACGCTGCGTTGCCATGCCTTGCCGGGTCCATGGCCGCCTGTGAATGGGTATGCGCGCCCCGCGGCCCGGCCTGACCAATCGGGAGCTGGGACGTGTCGAGGTTGGGGATAGTACACGCGGCAATTGGTGCGCTCTTCCTGCCAGGTCCGGCAGTCGCTACCGAACTGATCGCCGACGGTCGCTTTGAAAAGGGGCAGGACACGTTCTGGGCGAGCGACGGGCTGACCCTCGAGCGGGAAAACGGGCGGCTCTGCGTGGAGGTCCACGGCGGTGGAGAAGTCTGGAGCCAGATCGTCGGCGTCAATGGTTTGACGCTGGTGCCCGGGCGCATCTATCGCCTGTCGCTGAGGATTGCCGCCAAGCCGGCGCGCTCGATCGCTGTCAGGGTGCAGCGGGCCGCAGATCCCTGGACCGCCATTGCCGAGTTTACGACGGTGGGGTCGCCGGGCGGCAGTCCGTTCTCCGTGGAGTTTGAGGCAACCGAACCGGATGAGGCGCAACTGGTGCTGCCGCTCGGGGGTGCGGAGGCCGGTCGCATCTGTCTTGACGATGTATCGCTGGTCGCGACCGGTGCGGTGTCGCAGGCGGCGAAGCGGGCCACCGAGGGGCCCGTCATTCGAGCAAACCAGCTCGGCTACTTCACCGACGGTCCGAAGCGCGCGACCTTCATTGCCGATGTGAAGCGCCCCATCGATTTCCAGCTGCTCGACGCCAAGGACAAGGTCGTCGGCAAGGGCAAGACGCAACCAAGCGGTTTCGATCCGACGGCGGGCGTCGAAACGCAGGTCGCGGATTTCTCATCCTTCGCGACGGCCGGCGATGGCTATCGCCTTGTGTCCGGCGATTGGGCGAGTGACCGCTTCTCGATCGGCGACAATCTCTATGACCGTCTGCGCGTCGATGCGCTTTCCTGGTTCTATCCCCAGCGTAGCGGCATCGAGATCAAGGCAGCGATCGCCGGCAAGGCCTACGCCCGGTCCGCAGGCCATGTCGGCGTGGCGCCGAACCAGGGCGATACGGCAGTCCCATGCCTCGACAGCAAGCAGGCCGTGGCGCTTTACGGTGGCTGGTCCTGTTCCTATCGACTGGACGTTTCCGGCGGCTGGTACGACGCAGGCGACCACGGCAAATACGCGGTGACCGGCGCCCTGTCCGCCGCGCAACTGCTTGCCGCCTACGAACGCGGGCGTGTCTACGCCGCGGCTTCGCCGGTGACGCGCGACGGTCTCTCTCGCATTCCCGAAAACGGCAACGGCATGCCCGACATTCTCGACGAGGCGCGGTGGGAGCTCGAGTTCCTGTTGCGCATGATGGTTCCGGATGGCGAGCCGCTCGCCGGCATGGTGCACCACAAGGTCCACGACACCACCTGGACCGCGCCGCCGATGCTGCCGAGCGACGATCCGCAGCCGCGGGCGCTTTACCGTCCGTCGACTGCCGCAACGCTCGATGTCGCAGCCGTCGCGGCTCAAGGCGCCCGGCTTTTCGCCGATCAGAATCCGACGTTCTCGGCACGTCTGCTCGCGGCTGCGCGCAAGGCCTGGATGGCCGCCAATGCCAATCCCGCACTCCTTGCGCCGAAGTCGGACGGACTTGGCGGTGGTGGCGACTACGACGACGACAGCATTTCGGACGAACTCTTCTGGGCGGCGACCGAGCTCTATCTGACGACCGGTGACGAGGCCTATCTCGACGTGCTGCGGGCGTCGCCGCTTTGGGCGGCGGATACGCTGTCTCCCGGCGGCGCCTTCGATTGGCGCAACGTCGCCGGCTTCGCGCGACTGCAACTGGCCCTTTATGGTACGGGCTTGCCGGACGACGAGCGTGAACTGATCCGAAACGCGGTGCTTGCGGCAGCGCGGCATTTTCTGTCGGTGCAGCAAACAGAGCCCTTCGGGCTCGTCTACCGACCCGAGGGCAGACGCTACGACTGGGGATCGAACCAGCTGATGCTGCAGAACATCATCGTGTTGTCGGCCGCTTTCGATCTCTCCGGCGAGAAGAGCCTTCTCGATGGTGCGCGCGAGGGCATGGATTACATTCTCGGCCGCAATGCCATGGCACTGTCCTACGTCACAGGCTATGGCACCCGCGCGCCCAAGAACCAGCACAGTCGCTGGTATGCGCACCAGCGGGACCCGCAACTGCCGAACCCGCCGGTTGGCTCTCTCGCCGGCGGTCCGAATTCCACCTTCGTCGATGACGTCGCACGGCAACACCTGAAGGGATGTGCGCCGCAGACGTGTTATGCCGACGACATCGAAGCCTATGGATCCAATGAAATCGCCATCAACTGGAATGCGCCGCTCGCCTATGTTGCCTCGTTCCTTGCCGATGCGCGCTAGAGTATTTCACTATTTCATTGAAACAGTGAAATACTCTAACTGTTTGAAATTACACAATTCCGGACGGAAAACCGTTTCACACTTTTCCTGGAATTGCGCTAGGAGACTGAAAGCGTGACCGGAATAGCCTTTGTCGGAACCGGCTTCGTCGCCGACTATTACATGACGACGCTTGCCAATCATCCGCAGCTCCGGCTTGTCGGCGTCTGGGATCGCGACGCGGTGCGTCTCGACGCCTTTGCGCGCTACTGGAAGGTTTCGCCCTATGCCTCGCTGGATGCGGTGCTCGCCGATCCTACCGTCTCGATCGTCGTCAATCTGACGACGCCGGAAAGCCATTACGCGGTCAACCGCGCCGCTCTCACCGCCGGCAAGCACGTCTATTGCGAGAAGCCGCTGGCGATGACCGTGGAGGAGGCGAGCGAACTGGTCGCGCTTGCCCGCGAGCGTGCTCTGGTGCTTGCCGGCGCGCCGGCCAATGGCCTTAGCGATGCGCAGGCGCTCTGTGCGAGCCTGCTTGCGGCTGGGACCATCGGCACGCCACGTCTGGTCTATGCCGAGATGGAGGATGGGCCGGTCTTCAAGGCGAACTGGCGCGCTTGGCGCAGCCGCTCGGGCGCCCGCTGGCCGGGCGTGCACGAGTTCGAGGTTGGCTGCACGCTCGAGCACGCGGGCTACGCCGCAAGCTGGCTCGTCTCGCTCTTCGGGCCGGTCGCCGAGGTCAGCGCCATTTCGGCCCTGACCTTTCCGGACAAAGGCCCGGGAACCGAGACGCTGACGCTCGGCCCTGATTTCTCGGTGGGTTGCCTGAAGTTCCGCTCGGGCGTGACGGCGCGCGTCACCTGCGGCCTGGCGGCACCGCGCGACCGGTCGCTGACTGTTATCGGCGACAAGGGCACGATCGTGGTGCGGGATCTCTGGGACAATCGCTCGCCCGTTCATGTCGAAGCGGTCGGCGCCAAGCGCTCGTTGATGCATCGCGGTCTCGACTGGCTGGAATGGAAGATGGGGCGCAAGCTGCCCATGCGGCTCTACCCCGGTATGAGGGTGCGCTACCCCAAGACATCGTCAGCGCCGGCGCTTCCGGCCTTTCCGTCGCAGATCGATTTCGTGCGGGGGATTGCCGTTCAGGCCGATGCGATCAACCGCGGCGAAACACCATTCTTCTCCGGCGCGACGGCGCGGCATCTGACCGAGGTCGTGCTCGCGCTCAACAGTGGCTGGCGGGACTATCGTCCGTTCGATTTTTAGGGACTCTTCGGGATGGACCTCTCAGGTAGGTCCATTGGCGCGGATCGTCTCGATAATTTCCAGAGCTTCGATACTGCGTGAAAGCGGCATCAGCGCATGCTCGCGCCGGCCGTCCAGGATGGCCGCGCTGGCGGCCTCGATCTCGAATTGCAGGCCGTTGCCGGGAAACGCATGGTCGAAGCGTTTGAGACCGGGCAGGGGGATCCGCCGCGCAGCCCTGAAAAACGCTTCCCCCGTCGATGTCAGCAGGTTGCGTGCCGGGGCGCTGGTGGCGACGAACAGGCGGCTTGCCTTCAGGAACGGCGCGTCGATGACGAGCGTACCGCGATCGCCGTCGATGACGAAGCGATTGTGGCCGTTTCGATCGAAACCGCACCTCAGGTCAGCATCAAAGCCGTCATAGGCCAGCCTGGCGTCTGCCGAGACATCGACGCCGGTGGGCGCGCTTCTCCAAGTGCCGCCAATGGACTTCGGCTGGCCGAAAAGGTTCAGGCAAAGTGCGATCGGATAGATGCCGAGATCGAGCAGGGAACCGCCGCCCAGGGCCGGATCGAAGAAGCGGCTGTTCGCGTCGAACGGTTTCTCATAGGCAAGTTCCGCCCGGACATGGCGGATGGTTCCGAGCCTCTCTGCACGCAGGCGTGCGCGAACCTCGGCGATTGCCGGCAGGAAGCAGGTCCACAGCGCTTCCATCGCGAAGGTGCCGCTGATGGCGGCTGCGTCTTCAAGGGCGCGCGCGTCGGCGACCGATGTCGTCAGCGGCTTCTCGACCAGCACCGCCTTGCCGGCCGCGAGGAAGAGGGCGGCATGGTCGCGATGGAGCGCATTGGGCGAGGCGATGTAGACCGCGTCGATGTCGGGGGCGGCGGCGAGCGCGCCGATATCGTGAGAGCTGCGGATTCCGCCGAAGCGTGTGGCGAAAGCCGCGGCGTTCGAAGCGCTGCGGGATGAGACCGCGACAAGCGTCGCGTTACCCGCGAAGCGGAAATCCGATGCAAAACTGTTTGCGATTGTGCCGGTTCCGGCAATACCCCAACGGACCTTGTCACGCATTCCCTTGTGTCCGTTGCTCCGGCCGACCCTGCTGCGGCGCATGGTGCCGCCGAAGTCTCAAGGCTCGGTAAACGTCCGTGGAGAAGCCGGATGTGGTGGCGCCCTGCTGAAAAGAATAAGCCCCGCGCGATTTCTCGTGTGGGGCTGTTCGACGGGTTCGCAGAGCGAACCGAATATCAGGCCGACTTGCGGACCGGAGTCTTTTCTGCGGTGACGATCGGTTCGTCGCCGTAGATTTGGTTGAGCGTGCCTAGAATCCGCATCACTGCGTCGGATGAGCTCGAATAATAGATCGTCTGCGCATCGCGGCGGGTGCTGACGAGATTCTGGGCACGGAGCTTCGAAAGATGCTGGGAGAGAGCCGACTGGCTCAGCCCAACCTTGTTGGCCAATGCGCCGACTGCCATCTCTTCCTTGACGAGGGAATCGAGGATGAGAAGGCGCTTAGGGTTTGCCATGGCCGAGAGGAAACCGGCTGCTACCTCGGCTTCATCGTGTTTTTCAGGCGAAAGTGGCTGCATTGCGTGCTCCATGCGAAAAGTACATCACGCGTAATTATGGTTGACGAAGCATGATAATTAGTCGTGATGCATAAAAGGGCAACCACCCACTGCAAGAAATGGGGGTAGCTATCCCGCGATTAACCGTAAAGTTCACGCAAAATTGCCCGTAAATTGGAACTGTCTTCGATAGGTGCCGGGAATTCAAGGCGTTTCAGCCGATCGCCATCTGCAAGATCGAGGCCGGCGGCGTCGATCCCGACGATCTTCCAATTGCCTTCCGGCGCATTGCAGAGCTTGACCGCATAGTGCTGCACGGCGTCCGAATGATCCGCGTTCATGTGCTCGATTGCGCTGGCTTCCGTGGCGGCGAGCGAGGCGATGGCGGGCGTGTCGATCAGCAGATCTTCCGCGGTCAACACATAGGCGCGACCGAAACCGCCGTTGAGGCTGGCGCGCAAGGGCTTCAGCCGGAAGAAGCCGAAATCGGGGAAATCGACGTAGAGGTTCGACTTGGGGTGACGGCGAACGAATCGCTCGCGGATGCGCGCATGGGCTTCACTGTCGCGAGCGACCTGTTCGGCCGTGCATTGCACCGTGAGGCGGGGATGGGCGAGCGGATCGCCCTTGCCGGGCTCGCCGGTCAGCAACGAGGCCCTGATATCGGCAAGCAGCGCCTGGGTGTGGGTGGACAGCTTCGAGATCAGGATGACGGGTACGCCGTCGACATCCATGCCGACAAGAACGCGGCTGACGAAGGGAAAGCCGCCACTGTCAGGCTCGATCGCGGCGAGCGAGCCGCTGCGCGCGCCGCGCAGCAGCGTGCGGGCTAGCGTGCGGGCTTCGTCATCGGTGTCGCGCAATACGCTCGGCTTGTCGCTCATGTCTTTGAACCTTTCCTGCCATGCCATCAATGCCTACAGCGCCGCGTCTTATCAGACGCGCAAAGGTCGCCGTAGCACTTTGAATGGCTGCATGTTTTTATCCTGAAATCGGCTACGTTTTAAGGAAACATGCTGTGACGAAAAAAGCCCGGAACGACGCTCCGGGCTTTTATTGGCTTGATGAGCGGCTTCGTCAACTTTTGTTGCGGTGCCGCGTCAATCCCTGAACGATGTCCTGGGCGTCGATGGTGCCGACGACGGAGCCGTTGTCGACGACCCCGATGCTGCCCGGCTGGCGGGACATGGCGTCGAGAATGTCGACGAGCGGTGTCGTCGGCTTGGCCGTGGCGGTAACGCCGGCAACGGTCGCGCCGCGCTGCACGCCGGTCTGCATCACGTCCTTCGCCATCAGCATGGTGATCGGGTTCATGTGCTGAACGAAATCCGCGACATACTGGTTGGCTGGATTCTTGACGATATCCTGCGGCGTGCCGCACTGGATGATGCGTCCGCCTTCCATGATGGCAATGCGGTTGCCGATGCGGAACGCCTCGTCGAGATCGTGGCTGACGAAGATGATGGTCTTCTTCAGCCTCCGCTGGAACTCGAGCAGTTCGTCCTGCAGTCGCGTGCGGATCAGCGGGTCGAGCGCCGAGAACGGCTCGTCCATCAACAGGATCGGTGCGCCGGTGGCAAAGGCGCGGGCGAGGCCGACGCGCTGTTGCATGCCGCCCGAAAGCTCATTGACCTTGCGCCCCGCCCATTTCGTCAGGTTGACGAGGTCGAGCTGTTCGCCGACACGCGCCTTGCGCTCGGCGTCCGGCATACCGGCAAGCTCGAGGCCGAAGCCGACATTGTCGGCAACGGTGCGCCAGGGAAGGAGCGCAAACTGCTGGAACACCATCGAGACCGTGTGCATGCGGAAGTCGCGCAGCGATTTCGCATTGGTCCGGTAGGGATTGAGCGGCCCGTTCGAGGTCTTCACCTCGACGTCGCCGCGCACCACCGGCGCAAGGCCGTTGACGGCGCGAAGCAAGGTCGACTTGCCGGAGCCCGAAAGCCCCATCAGCACCAGGATCTCGCCCTCGGTGATTTCGAGCGAGGCGCCTGCGACGCCGAGCACGAGGCCGGTTTCGGCACCGATCTCGTCGCGGGTCTTGCCCTGGTCGACCATCTGCAGCGCGATCTGCGGGTTGTTGCCGAAGATGATATCGACGTTCTTGAATACGACGGCGGTGGTCATGCGCCTTCTCCTTCGTCGGACGAGCGGAAAAGGCGGTCGAGGATGATCGCCAGGATGACGATGCAGAGGCCGGCTTCAAAGCCCTTGGCGACATTCACCGAGTTCAGGGCTCGCAAGACCGGAACGCCAAGGCCGTTGGCGCCGACGAGGGCGGCAATCACCACCATCGACAGCGACAGCATGATCGTCTGGGTCAGGCCGGCCATGATCTGAGGCATGGCGAAGGGCAGTTCCACCTTGCGCAGCACCTGGCGGGGCGTTGCGCCGAAGGCCTGGGCGGCCTCGACCAGCGACGGCGGCGTCGAGATGATGCCGAGGCGGGTCAGGCGGATCGGCGCAGGGATCGCGAAGATCACGGTGGCGATAAGGCCGGGAACCATGCCGAGACCGAAGAGGATCAGCGCAGGGATCAGATAAACGAAGGTCGGGATCGTCTGCATCAGGTCGAGGATCGGCCGCATGATGGCATAGATCCAGGCGCGACGGGCGGCGGCAATGCCGAGCGGAACGCCGACGGCCATGCTGACGAAGCTGGCGGCGAGCACCAGAGCCAGCGTTTCCGTTGTTTCCTTCCAGTAGCCCTGGTTGATGATCAGCAGCAGGCCGAGGCCGGTGAACAGCGTTACGCCGATCGAGCGGCGGAACCACCAGGCAGCCGCCGTGATCACGGCAACGACGATCAGCGGGTGAGGGGTCTGGAGAATCCAGAGCAGCACGGCGACAACGCCGGAGAGGAAGCGAGCGAGCTGGTCGAAGAACAGCTCGAAATTCGTCGTCAGCCAGTCGACGAACGCCTTGGCCCAGCCGCCAATGGGGATGCGGTTATCGGTCAGATATTCCACGAAGGTAAATCCGTCTCGTCAGGTCAAAAGGAGCGCATGACGCGGTGAAAAAAGGCGGGGTTTTCCCCGCCTTGATGCCGATCAGAGGCCAAGAGCGGCCTTGACCGCGGCCAGGCCATCGCCGCCGTCCTTGGCGGTCACACCCGCAAGCCACGGATCGACGACCGTCGGATTGGCCTTCAGCCATTCCTCGGCAGCCTTGTCCGGCTCCTGCCCGTCGTTCAGGATCTTGCCCATGATCTCGTTTTCCATCTGGAGCGAGAACTTGAGGTTGGTGAGCAGCTTGCCGACGTTCGGGCACTCGGTGGTGTAGCCGGCGCGCACGTTGGTGAAGACTTCCGCGCCGCCAAAGTTGGCGCCGAAGATGTCGTCGCCGCCCGAAAGATAGGTCAGCTTGAAGTTGGCGTTCATCGGATGCGGTTCCCATCCGAGGAAGACGATCGGCGAGCCATCCTTTTCGGCGCGGGACACCTGCGCCAGCATGCCCTGTTCGGAGGATTCGACCACCTCGAAGCCCTTGAGGCCGAAGGTGTCCTTGTCGACCATGTCGATGATCAGGCGGTTGCCGTCATTGCCGGGCTCGATGCCGTAGATCTTGCCTTCAAGCGCGTCCTTCTTGGTGGCGATATCCTTGAAATCCTTGATGCCGAGCTCAGCGCCCTTGGCGTTGGTCGCCAGCGTGTACTTGGCGCCGACCAGGTTCGGCCCGAAGGATTCGACCGACTTGTCGTCGAGATAGGGGCGAACGTCGTTTTCCTGGGTCGGCATCCAGTTGCCGAGGAAGACGTCGATGTCCTTGTTCTTGAGCGAGGTGTAGGTGACCGGAACCGAGAGAACCTTGATGTCGGTCTGGTAGCCGAGGCCCTTGAGGACGGTGGAAACGGTCGCGGTGGTTGCAGTGATGTCCGTCCAACCGACGTCGGAGAAACGGACGGTACCACAGCTTTCCGGCTCGGCAGCTGCAGCCTGTCCAGCGGCGAGGGCGACGACCGAAACGGCGCCCGCCAGCATCAGTTTGAGAGAGAGTCGTTTTTTCATCGTTGTCGTTCCCCTGCCTCTATTATTGTTTTAGCCAAACACCATTGGATAGCGAATTCAAGCGCTTTGATGTCGAAGGAAGTGTATTGCGTCAATATGCTGAGGGGGTGCACGATGCGACGCTGAATGTCGCATTGTCCACGAAATGGTCTAGTCCGGCGAAAAACTGTGGGTGCCGCAAACACGCTCTGGCCTTCCGGGACAAGGCTCGTCATTACCCGGGAGACGGAAACCGGACGCGGTGAAGATGGCCAAACTCTATTTCAGCTATGCGACGATGAACGCGGGCAAGAGCACGATGCTGTTGCAGGCCTCCTACAACTACCAGGAGCGCGGCATGCGTGTGGTGATGCTGATCGCTGCGCATGACGACCGGGCAGGGGTAGGCCGCATCTCCTCGCGCATCGGTCTTGCCTCCGACGCCATTCCGTTCCATGGCGATGACGACATCTATACGCTGATCGAAACGCTTCATTCCGATGGTGCCGGCGAGATCGCCTGCGTCTTCGTCGACGAGGCGCAGTTCCTCAACGAGGCGCAGGTCTGGCAACTCGCGCGGGTCGCCGACCGGATCGGCATTCCGGTCATGGCCTATGGCCTACGTACGGATTTTCAGGGCAAGTTGTTTCCGGGCTCGATGGCGCTGCTGGCGCTCGCCGACGAGTTGCGCGAGGTGCGCACCATCTGCCATTGCGGCCGCAAGGCGACGATGGTCGTGCGTCTCGATGGTACGGGCAAGGTGGTGCGCGAGGGTGCCCAGGTCGATGTCGGCGGCAACGAGAAATACGTCTCCTATTGCCGGCGCCATTGGGACGACCTGATGCGTTGCGAGTGAGTGCGACCGACTGGCCGCTTGCGGCCGCCTTGGTCGCGGTGCCATTCTCGTCGGGTCCTGTCAGCAAGAGGTTTTCGATGCGGCGCCTGCTTTCCAGTCTTTTCCTCTGTCTTGGTGTCGCAGCTCCGGCTGCCCACGCCGGCGGCGACGCGACGGCGGGTGCCGCGGTGTTCCGCAAGTGCGCGGCCTGTCACACCGCCAGCGAGCCGGTCAATCGCGTCGGCCCGAGCCTGATGGGCGTGGTCGGCCGGCCGGTGGCGTCGGTTGCCGACTACAACTATTCCGAGGCGATGAAGACCTTCGGCGCCGAGGGGCACGTTTGGGACGAGGCGACGCTGAGCGAATATCTCTTGAGCCCCAAGGCGATGGTCGGCGGCACCAAGATGACTTTTCCCGGTCTCAAGAAACCTCAGGACATTGCCGACGTGATCGCCTATCTCAAGGCGCCGCCGGCCGCCAAATAGGCAATGCCTTCGATATCTCAAGCACTTCGCTGCAACGCTTGATCGAAAAAAGCCGCTGCGGCAGGCTTGTTCTCTTTCCATAAACACCCTTTATATAACTGCAATCGAAGGCTGAATAATTCGGCTGGGCTGGCGGATCGCGCCACGGTGGATCGAGGGGCAGGACATGGCGACTCTTCAGAATTTTGACGCGGAGATCGAGAAGACGAAAGGCGTCGTCGAACAGATGCGCGGCAAGCTCGAGCAATCCGGTGTGGTGCTGGAGCAATTCGCCAAGGCCGAGACCAAGCTCGGCGACGTCAACTTCGACATCGAGAACGCCCGCATCCAGGACGTGATCAACCAGCAGAAAGTGATGGAAGCCAACATTGCCGACCTGATCATCGGCCTCGAGGATGCGACCAATGTCTTCGGCTCCGAATTCGAGAGCATGAAGAACTATACCGGCTATGAGAAGTTCATCGGCATCTTCTCCAAGCAGAAGATGCAGCGCATGCGCACCGACCGCGTGCGCAACATGTCGCTTGCCGGCAACCTGCAGGAGCTGCTGTCGAAGTCCGACATGATCGTCGGCATCCTCAAGGAGCAGAAGTCGGTCCTCGACCAGCGCTACAAGACCTCGGAGCAGAGCCTGATCCAGGTGATCGAGCGCCGCAAGGGTACGATGGCGAACCTCGAAGAGGTGCAGAAGCGCATCGAGGAACTGAACCCCCTGCTGCTCGACATCGAAAACCGCATTGCCGCCTCCACGGAGCAGAAGGTCCGCACCGAGCTCGAAGGCGAACGCTCGGCGCTTGCCACCGAATACAACGAGAAGCAGGCCAAGGAACAGGAGCTGCTCGCCGAGAGCCAGACGCTCGAACGCTACACCGCGATGTTCCAGACCTTCGTCGATTCGCTCAACAACCAGATCGCCGCGCAGAACACGCTGATCAACAAGCTGACGATCGATACCGAACAGCGCATCGTGCTCTACAAGGCGCTGGAAGACTCCTTGAAGACGGCTGCCCAGCAGGATGTCGCCCACAAGATCAACACGCTCGGCAGCCAGGTCGACACCGCCGCCGAAGAGACGATGGCCGGCATCGGTGCCGCTGCGCAGCGCCATATCGGCGATCTCCTCGAAATGCATGAAAAGAACATGCTTTCGACGCAGGATATCCAGCGCCGCAAGAAGCTGGCGGACGACGCCTTTGCCCGTCGCTTCCAGGCTGTCATGGACAAGCACAACACTGCCAACTACGTGAAGCAGTGATCGGCAGGCGAATGATCGGAACCGAGTTTGCCGTCTGGCACGCGCCACGGGGATTTGCATGAAAGTCGCGGCTTCATCCGCTGTCGCACAATATTTCGCGTCGATCCACGCCGCACTCGCCGGGCTCGAACTCTTTCTCGGCGACCGCAACTCGCCGCTCTATCGCAACACCGTCGTCGGCGAAGTGATCGTCCCCTATCTCGGCCGGTTGAAGGCGTCGATCGACTGCTGGGAGAACCGCATCGGCTTCGTCGATCAGTTCCGGATCTCGCGCGCCGAAAGCGGTTTTCCGGTGTTCCAGAACGTGCTGGAACTGGAGAACGATCGCCAGACGGCGGCAAAGCGCCTCGCCGACATTCCCACGGCCGATGCGCTGAGGGACGAGATGGTCGATTTCATCCTCCGTCAGAAGGCCTTTCCCGAGGCGTTGCAGACGCGCATGGCCGAGCGGCTCTATCTGGAGCAGATCGGCAAGGGTGAGATCTTCTCGCCCTTTATCTTGCCGGAGACCATCCGCGTCGCCGTCAATTCCAAGACGATGCGTCCCTATTACATCGTGAGCTGGGGCGCCTTCGACGGCGCCAATACCCTGCCGATGGTCTACATGGCGACGATCGAGGATTCCTCCGAGAAGATCGTCGAGATGCTGGTGACCGAGGACGGCAAGCTCAATCCGCAGGTCGAGATCCCGTTGCCGGTTGGTGGTTTGCTCAATCCAGATCTCGCCAGCCGCTTCGACGATTTCGCCTCCAAGAACAGCAGCTATTCGCTGACCCCGGTGACGATCGCGACCAATCTCGACAAGGATTTTGACGAGCTCCATCCGAAGCAGCTGCGCCGCATCGTGCTCGGCCCGTTCTATTCTGCCGGGATCACCGAGAACAATGCGCGCATCAACGACATCCTCTCCAAGGTGCGAAAGACCGAGAATGCCTGGCTTCTGACCTGGACCGTGCAGGAGGTCTTCTCCAAGGCCGAAAGGCCCGCCAAACGCGGCTTCTGGTCATCGACGCCGGCGCAGGAGGAGTTCCACATCGATACCGCCAATCTGGAAGCGGCGCGCATGGGTGTCTCCTCCTACGAGAAGCACGCGCTGGTGCCGCACGACGCCTATCAGGCGCTCTATGCCGCCGGCGAGGCCGAACAGGTGTTCGGCGACTACAAGGTCCACGTCATTTCCGGCAACCAGGTCGTAAGCGAGGTTTGACGATGACACTCAATACGGGGCTGACGACGCTGCACGAGGACGACATCGCCAAGCATCAGGCGGTGGCGCAGGGGCTGGTGACGAAGCTCATCATTCTGGAGCGCGAGGATGCATCCGCCGGGACGACGCTTGCCGGCACCGGCCGCCGCTTCGTCTCGACGGTTTCGACCGGTGGCCAGCGGCGCACACGCGAAGTCGAGCTGACCAAGACCATTCAGTCAGTGCGCCAAGGCGATCCGATGTTGTCGCCGGCCCAGCACGCCGTGCTTTATCGCACACGCCGCGGTATTCAGGTGGCGCTCGCCGTGGCCGACGTCTTTGCGCGGCAGACAAACCTCGAGCAACTGCAGGCGAAAAACGCCACATCGCCGCTCGGAGGAGATGAGGCCAACCAGTTCAAGGCGCTGCTTTCGGCGTCTGCCTATGTCGCCGCGTTTACGCTTGCCGCCTATCTCGGCTCGACGCTTTCAGGTGAGGGCGAGCCGGTGGACGATGCGGTCGAGCCCGACTTTCTGTTCGACACGCCGCAGGACGCATTGAAGAGCCTCATCTCGGCGCTCGACCACGGCATTGCCGGGGCGCCTGACGATCTGGCGCTGACCGCCCGGGCGCGCGCCTTTTCGCGCGTGGCAGTCGAGGGGTTGATCGCGCGCAAGGCGCGGTTCACTGGACTGCAGAGCTTCGAGACCGTGCATATCCGGCTCGACCAGGACGATTTCACGCTGAACGGCTTCGATGTCGCACCGGGCCAGAAGCGCAAGCCGCTGGTGATGACCTTCAAGAAGCCCGAGGAGATCATCGGCAACCACATTGCCAAGTACCAGGCGTTGAAGCTTGCCAAGATGCTGATGGCCTATGACTTCGACCGGCAGATGAACCCCTTCGTCGAGCTTGGCGGCTTCCTCTTCACCTTCATCGGCGACGGCATGCCGGGCACCGGCAAGACGATCCTGATCCAGATGCTCGCCGGCATGCTCAACGAATATTGCGAGATTGCCGGCTACGCCTTCCATTACGAGAATTTCGGCGTTGACCAGATCTCCTCCTATCAGGGCAAATCGGGCCAGAACTGCAAGGAGTTCGTCAACAACGTCATCAACCCGCGCGCGATCGGCTTCGGCACGATCGACGATGTCGACCAGGTGGCGGCGAAGCGCTCCGATGATCGCGCTTCCGCCGGCCAGCATGAGGTGACGGCGGTGCTGATGGAGAGCTTCGCCGGTGCTTCGACGGTGGTGCGCGGCAACTGCACCTTCGGCATGTTCTCCAACTATCCCGAGAATGTCGACGATGCGCTGCGTCAGCGCGCCGGCGCCCGTTGGCTGGTCGACGGGCCGCAGACGGAAGACGACTATGTCGACATCTTCGCGCTGCTCGTTGGCAAGAACCACAAGATCCCGCTCGGCGAACACCAATTGTTCGAGGGGCAGGAGATCAAGCGGGCCGTGTCGCAATCCTATGCCGAGCACGCGCGGCCGAAGGAGGATGGCCTCATCGCCGTCTGGGAGCGTTACCAGAAGGAACGGGGCGCGCTCGCCTCGCTCGCCGATGTCGGCGCCTATCTGCACATGATCAAGGAGGCCGAGCCGCGCTTTACCGGCCGCGCGATCAAGAACATCACCGACGCGATCAAGCTGCGCGCCATGGATGTCGAGCTGCCGGATGACTGGTTCAGGGATGCCGGCTCGTTCATGCACAAGAGCTACGACGAGAAGAAAGCGATGATCGAGGCGCTACGCGGCCCGATCACCATCGACATGGTGCTGCAGGAGATCAACCGCTACGCCGACAGCGAATTCCGCTACACCGACAAATCCGACGATGCCGCCGTCACCGACATCATCCGCCGCGAGCGCCAGCGCGAAAAGGCGATCCGCGAGATCGAGGCGATGAAGCGCGACGGCCGGTGGCAGGGGTTATGATGGGAAGAGCTGACCGATGAAACGCTTGCTCGAAGCCGAGCTCATCTATGGACGGCTGCTCGATGTCTCCGAGCCGCACCTGATCGCGCGTTACAACAAGGCACTCGAAGGCTTCGGCCTGCGCCCGACGGCGTTGACGGCGTTCAGCATCGACATGACCGGGTTTTCGCCCGAAATCGCTGACGAACTGGGTGACCGTGATTATCTCGATCCGAACCGGGTCAACCGCCGGTTCATCATCATGACACCGGATCAGGCGGAGCTGCCGGTCGTGCATACGAGCTTCTCCAATACGGCGGCGCTGATGCACGAATTCTTCAACGCCAACGGCCGCGCGATCAATGCGATCACGATCAAGGACGCGCTCTACGGCGAGATCGAGGATTCGGTTTCGGTCGTCGACGACATCGACGACCTGCTGTCGATCAACGAGGTGCGTTTCCGGGTGCTGTCGGCCGAGGACATGCTCGGCAAGGCCGCCGAACTCAGGGGCCTCGTCGACCGGCTGAAGAAAGTGCCGACGGCCTGGGCCGACGACGAGATGCTGAACCGCATGGTCGAGCTTGCCAAGCTCACCGGCGATATCCGCCAGAATGCGCTGGTGCCGGACCAGCTCGTCTTCCGCCACGAAGCCTTCTGGGCCAATCATTTCGGGGGCGTCTATGTCTTTCTCGACGACAAGACGACGACCGTGATCTGCGACCCCTCGGTCCCCGGCTTCCGCCGCTCGCGGCCATGGCAGGTCAGCTATATCGCCATCAACGATCATGCCCGGATCTACGACTTCCTCGCCTCGACCAAGCGGCTGCAATTGCCACAGGCGTCCTGGGTGGAGGAGTCGGGGCTCTATCAGCACCGGGCCGACATGATCGTGCGCGGGCTGATCGACGAAATTGACCCGACGGCCGATCTCGCCAATGCCGACCGGATCTGGCTGCAGACCTGGATGCACCGCAATGCGGCTGTCGTCGCGAGGGACGGGGCCTATCCGTTCCTGCAGGAGATGATCCGCATGGTTGCCGCGACCGGCACGATCAAGATGCAGGACGTGGCGCCGGCGAACCGCTTCATGCTGGTGCGCGCAGCACCCACCCATCCCGACCAGTGGCTGGTCAACCGACTGATTTCCCAGCTCGTGCCCCGCGATTTCGTCTCGCGCTTCGTCTTCGACAAGCAGGGTTTCTACGACGCCTACGAGCGCTATGGCGAAAGCTTCAAGGCCTATGTTGTGGCGACGCTGACGGGTTCATATCTCAAGGACAAGGCGGCCTTCCGCCACAAGCTTTACGGCCTCAGAGAGGAATAGGACATGTTCGATCCGATCGTTGCGTTTTTCCAGCGGGTCTTTACCGCGATCGGCCGCGGCATAGGTCTCGCCGTTGCCTGGCTGCTCTGGCCGTTCGTTGCGGCCAGTAACTGGTATCGGCAGCGGAGCTGGATCATCAAAGGACCAATCGGCATCGTTCTGCTCGGCCTCATCTTCCTCTACGGCTATTTCATCTGGCAGACGCAGGCCTGGACGAACTTCGATCCTGACTATGTCGAGCGTTACAAGCTGGCCGAGCACAAGGTGCCGGCGGGCTCGCCGAAGAGCGGCCCGGGTGCGACGACGGGCCAATCGACGACCGGTGCGGCGGCAACCAACCTTGCGGCGGCGGCTGCACCGCAGACCGAATCGACACCGGAGGCGCTGGCGGTGGTGCAATTGCCTGCCGGTACCGTGTGCCAGACCTCGGCAATCGTCGATGTCGCCGCCGACCTTATCGATTACAATGTCAACGAGAATGCGTGGATATCGTCGATGCTGCTCTACAAGCTCGGGTTCTTCGGGCTTGACTGGGACGACACGCCCTGGCTCGACAACAAGGCGTCGTTCCAGCGCGGCATCAACCAGGCGGTGCGCCGCACCTCGGTCGAACTGGTCGATTCGCTTGGTCGCGTGCGCGGCACGTCCGGCATCAACAGCGACCTGCAGAGTGCGCGCGGCAATATCCAGTTCGATGAGGAGACCTGGTATTTCGGCCTGAACCCGTTTGGCCCGAAGACGCCGACGCCGAGCTTCTACCGGGCGGCGATGAAGGACCTCAGGGCCTTCAACATCTCGCTCGGCAAATGCGAAGCGATCTTCGACGGCCGCTCCGACAACCTCGTCGAATTCCTCGACCGTGTTGCCAACGATCTCGGCAACACCTCGGCGATCATTCGCGAACGGTCGGAAAACCACAATGGCGGCTGGTTCGACACGCGCGCCGACGACCGCTTCTGGTTCGCCTATGGCCAGCTCTACGGTTATTACGGCATTCTGTCGGCCGCCGGCGCCGACTTCGACAACGTCGTTGCCCAGCGCGGCCTGACGCCGATCTGGACGGAAACGATCAAGCAACTGCGCGCCGCATTGCGCATCCAGCCGCTGATCATCTCCAACGGCGAGGAGGCCGGCTGGATCATGCCGACGCATCTGGCGACGATGGGCTTCTATACGCTGAGGGTACGCTCGAACATCGTCGAAATGCGCGATATCCTCGCCCGATAGGGCTGAACGGCAAGGTGGCGCCTGAACTTCCGGGCGCTGCCGCAGACCTTACTTGAGTTAAAGCGGGATGCGGGCCGAAAGCCGCAGACACGTTTCCTCATCTCGCTCCGGCATCGCGAACTGCGCCTTGAAAGGCGTGGATGAAAACGAGACCCTGGGGAGGGGACATGTCATGACCGAGGTTAAGTCCGATATCGAGATTGCGCGTGCGGCGAAGAAAAAGCCGATCCTGGAGATAGGGGCGGCACTCGGCATCCCGGCGGAAGATCTGCTGCCCTACGGCCACGACAAGGCTAAGATCGGGGCCGATTTCATCGCCCGCCAGCGCGAAAAGAAAAACGGCCACCTGATCCTGGTGACGGCGATCAATCCGACGCCGGCCGGCGAAGGCAAGACGACGACGACGGTCGGCCTCGGCGACGGGCTCAACCGTATCGGCAAGAAGGCGATCGTCTGCATCCGCGAGGCGTCGCTCGGCCCCTGCTTCGGCATCAAGGGCGGAGCCGCCGGCGGCGGTTACGCACAGGTGGTGCCCATGGAGGACATGAACCTCCATTTCACCGGCGATTTCCACGCCATTACTTCAGCGCACAATCTGCTCGCGGCGCTGCTCGACAATCACATCTACTGGGGCAACGAGCAGAACGTCGACATCCGCCGCATCGCCTGGCGTCGCGTGATGGACATGAACGACCGGGCACTG
The DNA here is from genome assembly GCF_052044795.1 of Ensifer sp. 22521. Classification (NCBI taxonomy): domain Bacteria; kingdom Pseudomonadati; phylum Pseudomonadota; class Alphaproteobacteria; order Hyphomicrobiales; family Rhizobiaceae; genus Ensifer; species Ensifer sp. 22521. The sequence continues at coordinate 149,742 of NZ_JBQENM010000012.1, read as the reverse complement.
CGCAGCATTGTCGGGCCGCTCGGTGGTGTCGCGAATGGTTATCCGCGCGAGACCGGTTTCGACATCACCGTTGCATCCGAGGTCATGGCCATCCTCTGCCTGGCAACCGATCTGAAGGATCTCGAGAAGCGCCTCGGCAATATCATCGTCGGCAACCGACGCGACAAGAGCCCGGTGTTTGCGCGCGACATCAAGGCCGATGGCGCGATGGCGGTGCTGCTCAAGGACGCGATGCAGCCGAACCTAGTGCAGACATTGGAAAACAATCCCGCCTTCGTGCATGGCGGTCCCTTCGCCAACATCGCCCATGGCTGCAATTCGGTGATCGCGACGACGACGGCGCTGAAGCTCGCCGACTATGTCGTGACGGAAGCCGGCTTCGGCGCCGATCTAGGTGCGGAAAAATTCTTCGACATCAAGTGCCGCAAGGCGGGGCTGAAGCCCGATGCCGCGGTGATCGTCGCCACCGTCAGGGCGATCAAGATGAATGGCGGCGTCAAGAAGGACGATCTCGGCAAGGAAAACCTGGAGGCCCTGCGCAAGGGCTGCGCCAACCTTGGCCGGCATGTACAGAACGTTAAGAAGTTCGGCGTTCCCGCGATCGTCGCGATCAACCACTTCACCTCCGACACCGAGGCCGAGATTCAGGCGATCAAGGACTATGTGACGACACTCGGTGCCGACGCCGTGCTCTGCCGGCATTGGGCCGAGGGGTCGGCGGGAATCGAAGAACTGGCGCGCAAGGTGGCGGATCTGGCCGAGGGCGGCCATTCGCAGTTCTCGCCGCTCTATCCGGATGACATGCCGCTCTTCCACAAGATCGAGACAATCGCCAAGGACATCTATCATGCGAGCGAAGTGATCGCCGACAAGTCGGTGCGCGATCAACTGCACACCTGGGAGAACCAGGGCTATGGCCACCTGCCGATCTGCATGGCCAAGACACAATATTCCTTCTCGACCGACCCGAACCTGCGCGGCGCGCCGAGCGGCCATGCGGTGCCGATCCGCGAGGTGCGACTTGCGGCCGGCGCCGGTTTTATCGTGGTCATCACCGGCGAGATCATGACCATGCCCGGCCTTCCCAAAGTGCCGTCGTCGGAGAAGATCTTCCTGAACGAGCGGGGTTACATCGAGGGGCTGTTCTAGAGCGACCGACTGGCCTGATCGAAACAACGCCGCGCATCCGGCGGGATGCGCGGCGTTGTCGTGTTTTGCATTCCTTTATCTTCGCTTCCAGAATGGAAGTTAGGCAGTGAGGCTGAGGAAGTCGGCCTTGCCGATCGAGACGCCCTTGTGACGCAGGATGTCGTAGGCCGTCGTCAGGTGGAAATAGAAGTTTGGCAGAACGAATCTCAGCAGATACTCTTCGCCCGTGAGCGTCACTTTCAGGGTCGGGAAGTTGAGGACGACCTCGCGGCTGCCGCTATCCTCCAGGTCGACGGGGCGCACAATTTCAAGAAAAGCAACCGTGTTGGCGATGCGCTGACGCAGTTCGTCCAGGGTCTTTTCCTCGTCCGGAAAACGGGGAACCTCGATCGAAGTCAGGCGCCCGACCAGACCCTTGCTCGTGTCGCTCACTCGCTGCACCTGGCCGGCAAGCGTCAGCATGTCCGGCGCCAGCCGGGCAATGACGAGATCATCAGGGGAGATGCCGTTGTCGCGCGCATGAGCCTCGGCCTTGTCGAGCAGTTTGGTGAGCACACCAAGACCGCGAATGAATGCGGGAATGGAGAGCTGGTAGATCGTCAATGCCATGACACATTTCCTTGAGACTGGGCGCAAAACGGGTGGATTTTCCTCATGCCTGTATTTGGGAGCCGGGGTGCCGTCCTGCAAGGCGCGCCGACCGGTATCTTTGTGGTTATGAGGCTGGCCGGAGGCGACTGAACGCGGGCCTGCGGCACTGGCCAGGACATGGGGTCTCGTGCATTGATCGGAGGCGACCTTTGCGCGACACGCAAGGCGTACGCCACTGTAGCAGACACAATGGACACCGCGATGACGCCCCAGGATTTGCAGACCTATCTTCACGCCCATATCCCGCTTTCGGCGGCGATGCAGGTTCATGTAGAGGAGGTAGCGGAAGACCATATCCTGCTCTCGGCGCCCCTGGCACCCAACATCAATCACCGCGAAACGGTGTTCGGCGGCAGCGCCTCGGCGCTATCGATCCTGTCGGCGTGGTCGCTCTTGCATGTGCGGTTGCGCAAAAGCGGCGTGGCTGCGCGCCTGGTGATCCAGAGCAACCGCATGGACTATCTAAAGCCGGTGGCCGGTGCCTTTTCGGCTCGCTCGTCGCTAGCGAATGCCGGGCAGTGGCCGAGCTTTCTGCGATTGCTCGAACGGCGGGGCAGGGCGCGGGCCGTGGTCGTTGCCGACCTGCTTGACGGTGGAGAGGTGGCCGGGCGTTTCGAGGGCGAGTTTGTCGCCCTCGGCTATAGCAATGACTGAGTTGCGGCGACCGGGCTAGGTGATCCCCGCCTAGCGGCAATAGCGATAGTCATTGCGCCGATCGATCACGTCGAGATGCAGGTGGGTTTCGTGGGCGGCGTCGCTGCCGGGATCGAGCACAGTCTTGAAATACAGGCAGGCGGAGGCGGTGACCGCGCGCTGGAAGGCGCCGTCCATCGTGCCATCCTCGTCGCGCGGCTGGATGGCGATCGTCGTTCCGTCGCTCAAGCGGAAGGACGCGATGTCGACGGCGTTGCCGTGGGCATGTTCGGAGATCTTGCCTGACGTTGCATTGTTGCGCAGGCGGCAGATATAGGTCGACGCCTGGTTCAGCGCCTTGATCTTGATGTTCTTGTCGAAGGCGACCTCGGCAGCCGGCTGGGCGGCTTCCTTTGTCCAGCGTGCCAGCGCCAGCGCCGTTTCGCACCGCATCACTCCCTTCGGCGCGAGCGTAACGTCGGGCAGAATGCTGGTGACCTCCAGTGGCTTGTCGATGCCGCAGCCCTTGCCGTCGTCGATGCGCTTGGCTTCGACAAACGTCGCGCCAACCGCTTTCAGGTCGGCGAGGCACTTGGCATATTCGGCAGCATTCTCCGTCTCGACCGGTGGATAGACGATTGGCGCCGGTGCGGGCTTGGCATCCTTCTTCTCGTCGGCGCGCTGGTCCTTTTCGTCCGCCGGCAGCTTCTTGTCCTTTGTCGATTGCTCGTCTCCATCCGCCTGCTTCGGCTGCGGAACGGGCTGTTCGCCGTTGGCTGCCGTCGGCCCTTTCTCCGTCGCGCCCTTGCCGTCGTCCGCCGGTGCCGCCGGCTTCTTGTCGGGTGTGGGAACAGCCTCTTCCGCTCCTGCATCCGTCGGCGGCTTTTCTATCGGGATGGGGCCGTGTTTCGGCAGGCTGGCGCCCGTCAGGATCAGGAGTGACAGCAGGATCAAGGGGAAAGAGCGACGCATCCAGTACCTTTCTCACTGCCCGCGCGGCGGGCTTTGAGCGGAGGGAACGCGCAGAACCGGATCTGGTTTCATGAGATCGCGATGTTTTGGGTGGAATCGATCCAATCATAAACGTGACCGATTCCAATAAATTAGAGCGGGATGCGGGCGGAAGGCCGCATGTACTTTTGCTCGTCCGCTCCAACTCTCCGGCAAAAGCGTTGCAGTTCGGCAACGCCTCGAATTGGCACGACCCCACAAATTGTGGGGAGTATCTTTATATGTTGACAAATAAACTCATGTTTTTTATGCGGCATAAATGAGGCGACGACATGTCGCAACGCCCAGAACGCGCCCAGCCAGCCCCTTGAGTTTGCCGCTCAACAGCAAGCCCGGCCTCGAACCTCAAAGGATTGGTCCATGCTCACCCGGCATCGTCGCCAGGCCCTGTTGGCTTGCACGACAACTCTTGCAATTTCAGTCGCCACCGTCGCATTCGCCCAGAGCCCGACAAACCAGGCAAAGCCGGAAGAGAAAATGGCTGAGGAGACCAAGAAGGGCGAAACCTATCTGTCGCCGATCGTTGCCAAGGGCTCGCGCACCGCTGACCCCTATGCCAAGGCCGGCCCGGTCAGCGTCGTCACGTCCGACCAGATCGACCTGCAATCCGGTCTCGAGACCGACGACCTGCTGCGCGGCGTTCCCGGCACGTCGACCGCCAACAACCCGCAGAACCCGGGCGTCGCCGTCAACATCCGCGGCTTCGAGGGGTCCGGCCGCGTCAACATGATGATCGACGGTGTGCGCCAGAACTTCCGCTTCACCGGCCATGAAGCCCAGGGCTTTGCCTATTTCGATCCGGCATTCCTGTCCGAGATCGATGTCACCCGCGGTGCCGTCACCGGTGTCGGCGGCGGTGCTTTGGCCGGTTCGGTCAACTTCAAGACCTACGACGTCGAAGACCTGATCCAGGACGGCAAGAACTACGGCGGCATCGCTTCTGCCACCTACGGCAGCAACGAGGCCGGCTGGTCGGAATCTTTGATCGGTGCCTATCGTTTCAACGACGTCTTCTCGGTGCTCGGCGGCATCAGCAAGGCTGATCCCGGCAACTACGACAACGGCAACGGCGTAACGGTGCCTTACACCGAGGAAGACCTGCTTTCCGGCCTGTTGAAGTTCGAGGTGACTCCGGATCAGGACCACACCTTCAAGCTCACCGGCATCACCTATGACAACGACTTCTTCGCGAACTCCTACTTCCAGAACGTGAAGAACCAGACCGTTTCGGCCAGCTATTCCTATACGCCGGACAACGAACTCATCGATTTCCGGGCGAACGCCTATTGGAACCGGCTGAAGATGAAGTATGACACCGATATTCGCGGTGGCGGCACGGCGGCCGGTCGTCGCATCACCGACACGGGCAAGGGCTTCGACATTTCGAACACCTCGCTGTTCGATCTCGGTGAGGTTGCCGTCCGGGCGAACTACGGCGTCGAATACTTCCGCGACGACTATGACGTCATCAACAGCACGGCGCGCCCGTCTGGCGGCGTCAACGGCAGCGGCACTAATGCCACGACCGGCGTCTTCAGCAACACGACCTTCACCTATGGCATCGTCGACCTGACGGCCGGCCTGCGGTGGGATCACTTCAGCCTCGATGGCTCCGGCGCCGTGGTGCGAGGCAACCCGATCGGCCTGCCGGCGGGTCCCTACACGGTCGACAAGTCCGACGGCCGTCTCAATCCGAGCGTCACGGTCGCGCTCAACCCGACGGACTGGATCCAGCCCTACGTGACCTACGCCGAGACCTCGCGCTCGCCGACTGTCAACGAAACCTTTGCAGGTGGCACGCACCCGGGTACGAGCGGCCAGTCGTTCTTCCCCAATCCGTTCCTCGAGCCTGAAATCTCGAAGGGCTGGGAAATCGGTGCGAACTTCACCTTCGACGGGCTGCTCGATCCCAGCGACAGCCTGCGTGTGAAGGCGAACTACTTTCACAACCGCATCGACAACTACATCACCGCAGCGCTGCTGGGTGGCGGTCGCCAGATCTTCTTCGTCAACAATCCCGGCACGTCGACGGTGCAGGGCTTCGAACTCCAGGCGGCCTATGATGCCGGCTATGTCTTCGGTGATCTCGCCTACACCTACACCGACAGCAATTTGCCTTCGCAGGTCAATGGATTCGGTGTCCAGAGCTATCTGCCCGACAACATCATCAGCGCAACGCTCGGTGCGCGCTTCCTCGAAGACCAGCGCCTGACGGTCGGCACGCGGCTCTATGCCGTGTCGAACGCATTCGTCGGCGAGATCAACCGCACGCCGCCGAACGTTCCGGGCTATGGCCTCGTCGACCTCTTCGCGAACTACAAGTTCGAGAACGGCTTCGAGGTGACGGCGACGGTGACGAACCTGTTCGACAAGACCTACACGCCGTCGTCGAGCACGATTGCAGGCAGCACGATCGATACGGGCCGCGGTCGCACCTTCCTGGTTACGGCGAAGGCGAAGTTCTGATAGGATGAGATCAACTCCAGTCGGGCGGCTCGCAAGAGCCGCCTCTTTTTTTGATCGATCCGTGATATCCGGCGCGGCTTTCCCGCTTGCGCAAGGCATCAACCCACGCTAACACTTTCGCCCATGGAAAATGCACGCAACATTTCGACCTGGTGGTGGGCTCGCTGAAGCGGCCTTGACCAGTCATGCGTGATTGAGAGATGAAGCCGCCCGGAGATTTCGAGGCGGCTTTTTTCATGTTTGGGCCGCTCAAGGACCGGGCTTTTACGGAGCGAGGCGAATGGCAACGGTAATTCTCGAGGGCGGAGCGGAGAGCTACACCACCAAAGGCGGCATCGTGGTGACGCGCAGGCGACGCGAAGCCTCCTATACGCAGGCGATCGCGAGCTATGTGGACAAGCTCGATGAACGCCGCGGCGCGGTGTTTTCCTCCAACTATGAATATCCCGGCCGCTACACCCGTTGGGACACGGCCGTCGTCGATCCGCCGCTCGGCATTTCCTCGTTCGGCCGCGCGCTCTGGATCGAAGCCTATAACGACCGTGGCGAAGTGCTGCTGTCGATCATCGCCGAGCAGCTGAAGACAGTCGCGGACATCACCCTCGGCGCCTCGACCAGCCGCCGCCTCGATCTGACGATCAATCAGCCTGACCGCGTCTTCACTGAGGAAGAGCGCTCGAAGATGCCGACGGTGTTCAGCGTGCTGCGCGCCGTCACCAATCTCTTCCATTCGGCCGAGGACGCGAGCCTCGGCCTTTATGGCGCCTTCGGCTACGATCTCGCCTTCCAGTTCGACGCGATCGACCTGAAGCTCAAGCGTCCCGACGACCAGCGCGACATGGTGCTGTTCCTGCCGGACGAGATCCTCGTCGTCGACCACTATGCCGCCAAGGCCTGGATCGACCGCTACGATTTCGCCAAGGATGGCAAGACGACCGAAGGCAAGGCGGACGAGATCGCGAGCGAACCATTCCAGACAGTCGACAGCATCCCGCCGCATGGCGACCATCGCCCCGGCGAATATGCCGAGCTCGTCGTCAAGGCGAAGGAGAGCTTCCGCCGTGGCGATCTGTTCGAAGTGGTGCCCGGCCAGAAGTTCTTCGAGCGCTGCGAGAGCAAGCCTTCGGAAATCTCCAATCGGCTGAAGGCGATCAATCCGTCGCCCTATTCCTTCTTCATCAATCTCGGAAACCAGGAATATCTCGTCGGCGCTTCGCCGGAAATGTTCGTTCGCGTTTCCGGCCGCCGCATCGAGACCTGCCCGATCTCGGGTACGATCAAGCGCGGCGACGACCCGATCGCCGACAGCGAGCAGATACTGAAGCTCTTGAATTCCAAGAAGGACGAATCCGAGCTCACCATGTGCTCGGACGTCGACCGCAACGACAAGAGCCGCGTCTGCGTGCCCGGCTCGGTCAAGGTCATCGGCCGCCGCCAGATCGAGATGTATTCGCGCCTGATCCACACGGTCGACCATATCGAAGGGCGGCTGCGCGACGATATGGATGCCTTCGACGGCTTCCTCAGTCACGCCTGGGCGGTGACGGTCACCGGTGCGCCGAAGCTTTGGGCCATGCGCTTTATCGAAAGCCATGAGAAGAGCCCGCGTGCATGGTATGGTGGCGCGATCGGCATGGTCGGCTTCAACGGCGACATGAACACGGGCCTGACGCTGCGCACGATCCGCATCAAGGACGGCATCGCCGAGGTCAGGGCAGGGGCGACGCTGCTCTACGATTCAAACCCGGAAGAAGAAGAAGCCGAAACCGAACTGAAGGCCTCCGCCATGATCGCTGCCATTCGCGATGCGAAATCCGCCAACGCCGGCAAGGCAAGCCGCGACGTTGCGGCGGTCGGCGCCGGCGTCAACATCCTGCTCGTCGACCACGAAGACAGCTTCGTTCATACGCTCGCGAACTATTTCCGCCAGACTGGGGCAACCGTCACGACGGTACGCACGCCGGTCGCGGAAGAGATCTTCGATCGCGTCAAGCCGGATCTCGTCGTGCTTTCGCCAGGACCCGGCAATCCGAAAGATTTCGACTGCAGGGCAACGATCAAGAAGGCGCGGGCCCGCGAACTGCCGATTTTCGGCGTCTGCCTCGGTCTGCAGGCGCTTGCCGAAGCCTATGGCGGGGACCTGCGCCAACTCGCGATCCCGATGCACGGCAAGCCGTCGCGCATCCGCGTGCTGGAACCGGGCATCGTCTTCTCCGGTCTCGGCAAGGAAGTGACCGTCGGGCGCTACCACTCGATCTTCGCCGATCCGTCGAGCTTGCCTAACGACTTCATGATTACAGCTGAAAGCGAAGACGGCACGATCATGGGTATCGAGCACACCAAGGAACCGGTGGCTGCAGTGCAGTTTCACCCGGAATCGATCATGACGCTTGGCGGCGACGCCGGCATGCGGATGATCGAGAACGTCGTGGCGCATCTTGCCAAGCGCGCCAAGATCAAGGCCGCCTGAGCATTCCCGCATTCGGGCGATGCTGACGTTGGGAAGATCTTGACGATATTGAAGAACCAAGGGGCCGCTTCCGTCATGGAGGTGGCCCTTTTTGTTCCTACCGTGTCGCCTGAATGGCTGGCGCGCGCTCGCAGCGATCGGCAAAAAGCCGCTCGCCCAGGAAATCGACGAACACGCGCACCTTTGGCGATAGATGGCGGTTTGACAGCCAGAGGAGGTGAAACTGTCCGGGAGCGTCGAGATAGGCGTCGAGCACCGTGCGGAGCCGGCCGTCACTGAGTGGCTGGCGCGCGAGGAAATCCGGCAGGCAGCCGATGCCGAGACCGCTGAGGACGGCGCCGCTGAGCGCCTCCATGTTGTTGCTGGTGAGCACGGTCTTGATCTGCGGTCCGGGTCCGTCTGAGGGCATGGCGATCGGCCATTCCTGCAGCTTCCGGCTGTTGGGAAAACGGAAGCGGATCGCATGGTGCCCGTCGAGGTCACGCGGGCATTCGGGTGTGCCGTGCCGATCGAGATAGGCGGGGGCGGCGCAGAGCAGAAGCTGGAACGGTCGCAGCGCCCGGGTCATCAGCCGGGAATCCGGCAGCACGCCGCTGCGGACGGCGACGTCGACTTCCTCGTCGATCAGATCGACGATGCGATCGTTGAAGTCGAGGTCGAGCTCGATTTCGGGGTGGCGCCGCACGAACTCCGGCAGCACCGGTAACAGCAGATGGTAGCTGACGATCGGCACGCTGACACGCAGCCGTCCGCGCGGAACGGCCACCGCCTCGGCCAATGAGGCTTCTGCATCGTCGAGGTCGTCGAGAATGCGGCGGCAGCGCTCGTGAAAGAGGCGTCCCTCCTCGGTCAGCCGGATACTACGGGTCGAGCGCTGCAGCAGGCGCACTCCGAGCTGCTTTTCGAGAGCAGTGACTGCCTTGCCGACCGCGGAGGCGGACAGGCCGAGCACGCGCCCAGCGGCGACGAAGCTGCCGAGATCGGCGGTGCGCACGAAGGCGGTCAATCCACTCAGGCGATCCATTGCTGACTTCCTATTCGAGCGTTCTGTTCCGGTATGCCTGTCCTCTTGGCACAATTCTCAGCCGATTATGGCGAAACTATCCTGCATTCGTCAATCGATGCCCAAGCGGCGGACGTCCAGCTGCAGGTTTCCAGGAAGTCTGTGTGGGTATCTCCTTTGCTCCAACGGATGGACGATATGAGAGAAAAGTTCAAAGACGGGCGCGGACGCCGGTTCGTGCTGCTCGCGGTTTGCTGCGCGGCGGCTGCGATGCCGCTCACCTTCACGGGACCAGCCGTGGCGTTGCCGGCGATCAGCCGCAGCCTCGGCGCCGATCCGATCGCGCTCAATTGGGTCACCAATGCCTTCATGCTGACCTTCGGCAGTTCGCTGATGGCGGCAGACGCAGTTGCCGACAGTTTCGGTCGCAAGCGCGTCTTCCTCGGCGGACTTGCTGCCTTCCTGCTGTTCTCGGCTGCTCTGGCATTCGCCGGCAATATCGTCTGGTTCGACGTGTTGCGAGCGCTTCAAGGGATAGGCGCAGCCGCCGCCTTCTCCGGCGGCATGGCCTCGCTCGCCCAGGAGTTCGAAGGAAACGAGCGGCTGAGAGCCTTCAGCCTCGTTGGCGCCAGCTTCGGCGTCGGCCTCGCCTTCGGGCCAATCGCCTCGGGCCTCATGGTCGAGGCCTTCGGGTGGCCCGCGATCTTCCTGCTCGTCGTTGCTCTCGCTGGCCTGGCGCTGGCACTTGGAGCGGTTTTGATGCGGGAGACGCGGGATCCGGATGCCACGGGCCTCGACTGGAAGGGAGCTGCGAATTTCACCGCGGCGCTGACTGCGCTCACCTTCGGCATTTTGCAGGCACCGGAAAGCGGCTGGAGCCACCCTCTCGCGGTCGCCATGTTCGCGGCCTCCGTGCTTTTCTTCCTGGCCTTCTGGTGGATCGAGCGCTCGGTCGCGCGGCCGATGCTCGATCTGACGCTGTTTCGCTATCCGCGCTTCGTCGGCGTGCAATTGCTTGCGGCCGCTCCCGCCTATGGCTTCGTCGTTTTGCTGATCCTGCTTCCCGTGCGTTTCATCGGCATCGAAGGCATGAGCGCGGTCTCAGGTGGCCAGATGATGATCGCGATGTCTGCGCCGCTTCTGATCCTGCCGATTGCCGCAGGTCTGTTGACGCGCTGGTTCACGCCGGCAGCGATCTGTGGAGCGGGCTTGCTGATCTCGGCGGCAGGGCTCTTCTGGCTAAGCCGGTTTCCGGTGGGTTCCGAGCCGGCCGTGCTGCTCGCACCTCTGCTGTTGATAGGACTTGGCATCAGCCTGCCCTGGGGGCTGATGGACGGGCTTGCCGTCAGCGTCGTGCCGAAGGAGCGCGCGGGCATGGCGACGGGGATCTTCAGCACCACGCGCGTGGCAGGCGAGGGGGTTGCGCTCGCGATCGTGACCGCAGTTCTCTCCGCGCTCACCGCTTCGAACCTGGGGCCGGAGGCCGGCGCGAATGCCGCTGCAATGGCCCAGCGCGTCGTGACTGGCAACCTTACGGACGCAGCGCTGCTTGCACCGCAGACATCGCACGCCGTTCTCCTCCACGCCTATGGCGATGCGTTCAGTGCCTTGCTTTGGCTGCTGACTGGCATCACGGTGGCGACCGCAGCCGTCGTGTTCTTCTTCATTGGCCGGGGCAGCAAGGTTGCCGACGGCGACGAAATCGAAGCCAAGCTGTTGGCCCTCGAGGTCATTGCCTGCGGAGAAACCGGAGCCAGCCGAACCAAGCTTTGACAAGCGGGGCCCAATCGCTCATATGCTTAGCGATAGACCGCCTGCGCGAAATTCGCGCGGGCGGTTTTGCGTTTCAATGGGCTTGCGTTTGCAACTCGTTTGCATCTGCATAGGGAATGATAAAAATGTCTGCGTCCGACAACAGAACCGTCCTGCAGCTTGCCTTTTGGGGCATTCCGCTGTCTCTGGCCGTGCTGGGGCTGAAGCTTCTCGCCTGGTGGCTCACCGGCTCGGTGGCCCTTTTGTCCGATGGCCTCGAGTCCACGGTCAACGTGATCGCCGCAGTGATCGCCTATCTGATGATTGGTTATGCTTCCAAGCCGGCGGATGCCGGCCATCCCTTCGGCCACCACAAAGCCGAGTATTTTTCAGCCGTCATCGAAGGCGTGCTGATTGTCGTTGCAGCTCTTTTGATCGTCTGGGAAGCGGTGCCGGCGATCATGGCGCCGGTGGTGATGGAAGCGCCGGCTCTGGGCCTGGCGATCAACTTCGCCGCGGGAGTCGTCAACGCCATCTGGGCCTATGTGCTGATCACAGCCGGCCGCAACCATCGCTCGCCGGCGCTGAGTGCCGATGGTCACCATATCCTGTCGGATGTCGTCACCTCGATCGGCGTTCTCGTCGGCCTCGTGCTTGCCATCGCGACCGGCTACGCGATCCTCGACCCCCTGCTCGCCGTCGTCGTCGCCTGCAACATCCTCTTCCAGGGCTGGATGGTGATCTCGCGTTCGATCGATGGATTGATGGACCGGGCGGTTTCGGGGGAAGAGGAAGAGGCGATCAAGCAGGCGATCGCCGCCAATGCCGCGGGGTCGCTCGGCGTGCACGATCTCAAGACCCGTCAGGCCGGTCCGGCCATCTTTGTGGACTTCCACATGGTCGTGCCGGAAGCGATGCCGGTCGGCGAGGCGCACGATATCTGCGACCGGATCGAGGATGCGATCCGTGTGGTGCATCCGGGCGCCAGGATAGCGATCCATGTGGAGCCGGAGGGCGAGAAGGCGCACGGCGTGCGCGTCAAGACGACGTCAGCGCGCCATTGAAAACACAAACGGCCGATATCGCTTGAACTGCGAGAAGATTTCCTTCTTAAGGCAGTTCTGATTTAAGGGCCGCAAACGGGGCGGGTCGGCGAGGGCGCAAGCCGGTATCGACCGAACCCACGCGCGGATGTTCTCACGGAGCAACAGGCAAATGAGCAAGACTGACGTATCTGGCCTCTCGCAATTGGGCGCGAAGGTCGACCTGCCGCAAAGCCCGGAAGAGGCGGTGCTGGAGCGGGTGCCGAGTGGCAACAAGGGCAAGGACTATCTGGTGCGCTTCACCGCGCCGGAGTTCACCTCGCTCTGCCCGATGACCGGGCAGCCGGATTTCGCCCATATCGTCATCGACTATGTGCCGGATGAGTGGCTGGTGGAATCGAAGTCGCTGAAACTGTTCCTGCACTCCTTCCGCAACCACGGCGCCTTTCACGAGGACTGCACCATCGAGATCGCCCAGCGGCTGGTCTCGCTGCTTTCGCCACGCTGGCTCCGCATCGGCGCCTATTGGTACCCGCGTGGCGGTATCCCGATCGACGTCTTCTGGCAGACCGGCAAGCCGCCGGAGGGCCTGTGGCTGCCCGATCAGGGCGTGCCGACCTATCGCGGTCGCGGGTAAGGGAAAAAGCGGGGTCTCCGCTACGGCTTGAAAGCCCGGCGTTGGCGCCAGGCATCAGCGATGCGCGCGGCAACCTGATCGGTTGGTTCGTGCGTATCCACTTCGAGGTCGTAGTTGCAGTGGGCATGCGTCTTGAGGTGAAACCGGGCTTCACCGATCGTGCGATCGCCGCGCTCGCGACGCTCAAGGTCTTCGATAGGCGCATGAACGCCGATCCAGAAGACGTCCAGATGTGCTGTCAGTTTTCTGATCTCGTCGGACCAGCTTTTCTCCTCGACGATATGCTCGACGATCAGATCGTTGCCGGCCTCGGCGAAAGCCGCAATCGAGCAGTGAAATCCGTCGAAGAACCTGTTGCGTTCGCCGCGCATCCCATGGTGCATGCCACGCTTGAGCACCCGAAAGCCGGCGTCGGCAAGCTGATCTGACGCATAGTAGCAGAAGGGCTCCGGGAGGATTTCCCGGAGCGCCTTTGCCAGCGTGGATTTTCCGGAACTGGACGTGCCGTTCAGAAAGATAATGCGTCCGTGCTGCACGTTTCCTGATCTCAGCCGAAGATCAGGGCTGCACCCGCAACTGCCGTCAGCCCGCCGAGGATGCGCGCCAGCACGTTGCCGCCGGAAAGGCGCTGAAGGGCGATGCCGAGACCGATGCCGGCTACATGAAGCGCTGCGGTCGCGCCAATGAAGCCGACCGAGAAGGCGAGTGCCCCGGCGCTGCCAAGCTCACCGCCATGGGCGTGGCCGTGGAAGAGGGCAAAGACGCCGACGATGGCCGCCGATGCAGCGGTGTCGAGGCGCACCGCCATGGCGACGAGCAGGCCGAGTGCGACCACAGAGGCCAAGATCGCCGGCTCGACGAAGGGCAGTCCGACGCCGGCCATGGCGAGCGCGAAGCCCGCCGCCATCATGGAGACGAAGGCCGTCGGCACGATCCACAGTGCCCGGCCGCCAATCTGGGCGGCCCAGAGGCCGACGGCGACCATGACGAGGATATGGTCGAGGCCGAAGAGCGGATGCGAGAAGCCGGCCGCAAACGAGCCGTTTTCTTCCGGGTTGAGGTGGGCGAAGGCCGGGGCGGCGGAAGCGATCAGCGCCGCGGCAGCAATCAGGATGCGTCTGTTCATGCGTGTCCCCATGGATCGGCGAGGCCTGGGAGGATGGCCCCGTTCTGAATGTTTGGCGCGGTTGATTTTATTGGCCTTTGTCCACCTGTCTATACGGCATTTGGCGGTAGGTGTTTTTACCATAAGCGAAGTGCGCCTTGCCGCTTTGTCGCCGCTTCGGTTTGTTGCATTGTCTTCGGCGTCGAGTCGCATTATCTGACTTTGACTGAAGACTTCATGAGACGCCGGAGAAACACGGATGTACGACAACGACGACGAGGACGACAAGAAGACCGAATTGCCGCTCGGCAAGGAAACGGAGGCGAACCTTTTCAAGTCGCGTTCGATTTTCATCTACGGCACGATCACCCAGGAACTGGCGCAGAAAGTGTGCTCGCAGCTCGTGGCGCTTGCGTCGGCCAGCGATGAGGACATCCGTCTCTTCGTCAGTTCGCCGGGCGGCCACGTTGAATCCGGCGACAGCATTCACGACATGATCAAGTTCGTGAAGCCGAAGGTCTGGACGATCGGCACCGGCTGGGTCGCATCCGCCGGCGCGCTGATTTATGTCGGCGTTCCCAAGGAGCGTCGCCTTTGCCTGCCGAACACCCGCTTCCTGCTTCACCAACCGTCGGGCGGCACCCGCGGCATGGCTTCGGACATCGAGATCCAGGCACGCGAAATCATCAAGATGAACGAGCGCCTCAACAAGATCTTCTCCGAAGCGACCGGCCAGACGGTCGAAAAGATCGCCAAGGACACCGAGCGCGATTACTGGCTGTCGGCTGAAGAGGCCAAGAGCTATGGTCTCGTGTCGCGCATCATCACCTCGGCTGCGGACATCTGAGTTCGCTCAGCCGAACGGATATGAAGGGCACCGGCATCGCGGCGGTGCCCTTTTCTTTTGCAGCGACCTGCGCGCATTGTGCCGCTTGCTCCGGTTCGGCAAGCCGTGTATAGGCTTTGACCATGACCAAGGCCGACGCACACCAGATCGCTACGATCTCTGCTGCACACGATGACAATCGTGCGCCGCTGCGCGCCTTCGCCTCGCTTCTTCTTCTCGGCCTTACTCGCGGTTGCCGGGTTCGCTGAGGAGCGCCCGGCGGCCGAAAAGCCACGCCGGCGGATGCTCCTCGACCCCACAAGAGTTTTAGGACAAAGGCGCGCCCGCCGCTCCATTTGCCATCGCAATCCGGTCCCCGATCGGTTATGGCAATGCGGCCAGAGCGCTCAGTGATGAAGAGAAGCTGCAATGATCCAGAAATCCCATTCCATCAAGAACGGCATGCCGGAAGCGTCGGTGAAGTATCAGCCTTACCCGCAGATCGCACTCACCGACCGCACCTGGCCGTCGAAGACGATCACCAAGGCGCCGATCTGGTGCTCGGTTGACCTGCGCGACGGTAACCAGTCGCTGATCGACCCGATGGGTCACGATCGCAAGGCCCGCATGTTCCAGCTGCTGCTCGACATGGGCTTCAAGGAAATCGAGATCGGCTTCCCCTCGGCCTCGCAGACCGACTTCGACTTTGCCCGCTGGTGCATCGAAGAGGGTAACGTCGCCAAGGACGTGTCGCTGCAGGTGCTGGTGCAGTGCCGGCCCGAGTTGATCACCCGCACCTTCGAGGCGCTCGAAGGCGCCCACCAGCCCATCGTGCACTTCTACAATTCCACCAGTGAATTGCAGCGCCGCGTGGTCTTCGCCAAGGACGTCGCCGGCATCAAGCAGATTGCCACCGACGCTGCCAAGATGATCACCGACATGGCGGCCAAGGCCGGTGGCGGCTACCGCTTCGAGTATTCGCCCGAGAGCTTTACCGGCACCGAACTCGAAGTGGCGCTGGAGATCTGCAATGCGGTCACCGAAATCGTCAAGCCGACTCCCGAAAACAAGCTGATCCTGAACCTGCCCTCGACCGTCGAGATGGCGACGCCGAACATCTATGCCGACCAGATCGAATGGATGTGCCGCAACCTCGACAACCGCGAAAACCTGATCATCTCGCTGCACCCGCACAACGACCGCGGCACCGGCATTGCCGCCACCGAGCTCGGCCTGATGGCTGGCGCCGACCGCGTCGAAGGCACGCTGTTCGGCAATGGCGAGCGCACCGGCAACGTCGACGTCGTCACCCTGGCGCTGAACATGTTCACGCAAGGCGTCGACCCGCAGCTCGACTGCTCGGACATCGAGCGGATCAAGGAAGTCTACGAATACTCCAACCAGATGGTCATTCCGGAGCGCCATCCATACGTCGGCGAGCTGGTCTATACGGCCTTCTCTGGTTCGCACCAGGACGCGATCAACAAAGGCATGAAGGCGATCAAGACGGCCAACAAGCCGCTCTGGGAAGTGCCGTATCTGCCAATTGATCCGCGCGACGTCGGCCGTTCCTACGAGGCGATCATCCGCATCAACTCGCAGTCGGGCAAGGGCGGCATCGCCTACATCCTGCAGGAGGATTACGGCATCAACCTGCCGCGCAACCTCCAGGTCGAGTTCCGCGAAGACATCCAGCGCATTACCGACGAGGAAGGCAAGGAGGTGCCCTCCAGGCGCATCCACGAGCGCTTCATCGAGCGCTATGTCGAGCAGCCGGGCGCGCGCATCAAGTTCGTCGATCACCACACCTATCCGGTCGGCGAGCACAAGGGCGTGCGCGTGGTGGCCGCCGAGATCACCGACAATGGCGAGGTGAAGCGCATCGAAGGCAAGGGCACCGGCCCGATCGACGGCTTCATCAACGCGCTGTCGATCTACCTCGGCATCGATCTTTCGGTCGCTGACTATTCCGAGCACTCACTGCAGCACGGCTCCAACGCGGCGGCCATCGCCTATGTCGAGATGGAGCATCCGGGCGGAAAACTGTTCGGTGCCGGTATCAATACCAACATCGTTGCCGCCTCGCTCGAAGCGATCGTGTCGGCGGCGAACCGCGTTCTGGAAATGAAGCGCGGCTGATCAACAAAAACGCCGCGTGCCCTCAATGGACGGGCGGCGTTTTCGATCAATCGTTGAGACAGGGCAGTCGCAGCTCGGCATGACGGCGTCATGCCGACGCGCCGGTCGTCTGTTATGCCTGCCGCGCCTTGCGGTTGGCGTAGCGCCGGTCGCGTTCGGCCTTGCGAGCGGCCTCGTCCTCGATCACGCGCGAAATGCGGCTCCGGTCAGCGGCCTCGCGTGCCTCGGTCTCGGCTCTAGCAGCGGCTGCGATGGCGGCCTCGCGCTCTGCCGCCTCGGCCTGCAAACGCTCGCGCTCCTCGGCCTTCGCCCGTTCGCGACCAGCGCGCCGTTCCTCGCGGGCCGCAGCGACTGCCTGACGCTCGGCCTGGCGGGCGAGCTGGGTCGGTTCTGCGGCTTCCTTTGCCGCGCGGTAGGCTTCAAGAAGCGCTTTCTTCGCATCGGCAGCGGCGCTGCGACGGTCGGTGAGTTCACTGTTTCTGATGTTTCTCAAGTCTCTCTTCCAGTTGAGGTGTCACCCTGACTGAAGGTCAGGTTTTTCTGACGCGTTTCGAAATGGGGGCGGCAGCACCCGCCAGACGATCTTGCAATTCCTTCGCCAGGCGTGCTTCGCGCAGGCGCGAGGTCTTCTCTTCGCGTGCCTGGACGATGGCGTCGAGTTCCTCGACTGCGCTGCCTCGAGCAAAGAATTGCGATTGCTCCTTGGCAAAGGCAATCTCGGCCCGCTGGCGCGATTTGGTGTGGGTCTCTGTCATGGGGGATCCCGATCTTACAGGCGCGTCGACGGCAGTCACGTCATTCCCGATGTGCAACGCAGTCGCGGGAACGTGCATTCGATGCGCGGAAATAAAAAAGGCCAGGCATATTGCCTGACCTTGATGGGTATCATGCTCTCGGCAGTGCCAGTACATCCGTGGTCAAGGGAGAGCCGATACCGATTCAGGCCGCCTGAAGATTGCAGGCCGACATCTTGCCCGACTTGTTGTCGCGCTCCATGTCGTAGGAGACCTTCTGGCCTTCGACGATTTCGCGCATGCCAGCGCGTTCGACGGCGGAGATGTGGACGAAGGCGTCCGGGCCGCCGTTGTCAGGCTGAATGAAGCCGAAGCCCTTGGTGGAATTAAACCATTTAACTGTGCCGGTGGTCATGATGAACCCTCTCATAGCATATTGAACGACCGCGACGCGGGAGCGCTGCGGATGGTGATAGCGATTTTTGAAAGGAAGGTTCGTTCAGGGCGCAGTTGCTAGATGCGCGGTAACCAAAGCTTAGCAAGCAAATATCGATTTGCCAGAGATAGAGGTAAAGTATTGCAATGTCAACCTTTGGTTTTTTCTTGCCGATTTTTGCCAATTTTGCGGGAGCTGTGACGCTGCAATTCGGACTCAATATTTGGCCATCGCGGTAGTGTATTTTGCGACGTGGTCGCAGGTGTAACCGTTTGGTTGCCTACACAAATTTCTGCTTGCTCCAAATATGGGCGCAGGAATTATGCTTTCTGCCGACCGCGGCCGATGTCTGCTTTTCATGGCAGCGAAATCCCCCTTGGCAACTGGTGTTGCCAAGGGGGCGGCTCCAGAATTTTCGTGTTGGTTGCGGCAAAGCCAAGCTTTGAAGGCGTGAACTCAGATCGTCGCGGCGGCGGCCTCGGCGATATCCTGCATCCCGACATGGGCGGAAGGGCCGACGAGCACGAAGGAGGCGCCACCTCTCTGCCAGGAGACCATGCCGAGATCATCGCGGATGCTCTCGTCAAAATCGTTCGACTGCGGGCCGGTGGTATTCTTGAGGAAGCAGATCGCGAAGATCTCGCCCTCAGTGCTGCGGTAAACGAGCTGTGCCACGGGTTTGCCGTTCGCCACCAGCAGACGGGCGCCTGCGAAGGTCAGGCCCTTGCCGCCAAGCTGCGGAATCTTGAAGGGAACGCCGACGCTGGACGCAAGCCAGGTCTCGATCTTGGGAGCCTCGGAGGCGGGAACCTCGACGAGATGCTCTTTCTGGCGCGAATAGATGCGGTGGTAGTCGGCGATATCGTCCAGCCAGCCGCGCGCCGCTGCCACTTCGGCCGGTTCGCCCACATTGTTTGCCGTGCCGATGACGAAGCCGGCCGAACCGCCGAGCAGCATCAGTGCAACCGATGCGGCAAGCACGCGCGGCCAGATGCGCACGTTTCTGACGTTGGCGGCTGTCGCCGTCACGCGTTCGGTTTTGGGGCTGACACCGGGACCCTGCTTGATCTGTCGCACCAGGGCCAGCGGCACGGGGTCGTGCAGAAAATCCTCAAAGGCCGTATCGCCGAAGCTGCTGCCGGCTTTCAGCTTTTCGAACAAAGCCTTGGCGTCTTCGTCGCGGGCGAGAAGCGCGTCGAGTTCATTTCGTTCCGCTTCGCCGATCTCACCGTCGATATAGGCGGATAGGCGAACTTCGAGTGCGTGACCCTTTGTCTGTTGCAACGGTCAGGCCCTCCTTTCGGTATTCTCGGAGATCATGGCGGCAAGCCTGAGGCGCGCCGTCGACAGCCTGCTCATGACAGTGCCGATCGGAATGCCGAGGATGTCGGCCGTCTCGCGGTAGCTATGGCCTTCGACGTTGACCAGCAGGAACACGCTCGCCAGGCCTTCGGGCATCGACAGGATCATCTTCTGCAACTGGTTGGCGTAGACGGCCTTTTCGGCCGAAGCCTCGATGCTGAGCTCTTCCTGGCCGAGCGCATCGACCGTGCCGCTGCCGGCGCGGACCTTGCGCTTGCGAATCTCGTCGACCCAGAGGTTGCGCGTCATCGCATAGACCCAGCTTTCCAGCCGGCCTTCTCCGTTCCACAGGTGGCTGCGCGTGATCGCGCGCTCGCAGGCTTCCTGGACGAGGTCGTCGGCATCATTGGCGTTGCGCGTCAGCGTCATCGCGAACCGACGCAATTTGGGCAGGAGACTGACCAAGTCGCGTCTGAAGTCCTTCGTTTCTGCCGCTGGACGCATTGCTCTTCCAAATGAAACGTGCCGGATCGTGCATTTATTCGCGGTGCGAGGCACGAGCCGGATGATATGAAACATTTGCCCCTTAGTCTGCAAGGGAAGTGCCGGAACGGGAAGCAAATTCTGCTGCTTCATAGCGTCTTTTCCCAAAAAGCTTTTGCTTGCCGGCCGCCGTTAACCGAGGACTTCGTTACCGTAAACTGCACCGCCACCCCGAGATCGCGTCAAAGTTCGGCCCGAATCTGGCTGGACCCCATGGCACAACTGCAGGTCGATGTCGGGGACACGCCAATGAACGCACAGCATCCTAGCAAGAGAATGAACGCCGCTCGGATCAGGGGCGGCCGATGGGGCAGCGCCCAGCTTCGGCGAGGGGCCATGGCCATGCGCATTGGTGCGGTGGTTCCGCTGCTTGTGGGCCTTGCCGCATGCCAGAGCGCTGAGGTCATCGAAACCGGATCACTATCGTCCTACAAGGATTTCGTCGCCAGCGACGGGATGGTGACCAAGACGAAGTATCGGGTGGATGCCGCCTCGACCAAGAACGTCAAGACGGTGCACGTGATCCCGACGACCTTCGCGGCCAATGCCGATCTCGACAAGCTTGGAGATCCGCAGAGGAAACTGGTGGCGACGGCGATCGACCGGTCGCTCTGCGAGGCATTGAGTGCGCAGTTCGATGTCGTGCCGATATCGAAGCCGGCGGATATGGCCGTGCGCTCCGTGGTCAGCAAGGTCAAATCGACAAATGCCGTTGTTGCGGGCGTGTCGACCGTCACCTCGGCGGTCGCTCCCGTTCCGGTTCCGCGCATTCCGATCGGTCTCGGAAGTCTCGCAGTCGAGGCGGAGGCTTTCGACGCGCGGGGCAAGCAGATCGCCGGGCTGACATGGGCGCGCGGTGCCAACATCCTCACCAATGGTTCCCGCGCATCGACGGCTGCCGACGCCTTTGAGCTTGCCGGAGATTTTTCGGGCGATTTCAGTGCGCTGCTGGAAAAATCGGGTGACCCGATGAAATCCGACTTCGAACTGCCTTCGATGAAGAACGTCAAGAGCAGCGTCGCCTATGCGGTGACCGGCAAACCCTCCGATCCCGATTGTGCTGTTTTCGGCAAAGGATCCGGCCTCGGCGGCATCGCTGGCGGCGCGCTCGGTCTGCCGCCGGAATGGTCGGAGAAGAAGAACGAGAGCGCGCCCATTGCAAGCGGCAGCAGCGGGGGCGCAAAGAAGGGCTAGACAGCCAATGCCGGCGCGTCTCTTGCGCGCTCGGCGCTCTGTCGTTTGGCGCTGCGATCGAGGCGGCNCCTCGATGCTCCCGGTGGGTCAGTACTGGCGCACGCCGCCAAGCGACTGCAACAGTGCGCGGTAGGCCCAGGTGTTCTCCCCGCCACGATCGCGGATCTCGACGAGCTGCACGCGTGCTTCCTCGACGTGTCCCTGTTCGATCAGCGCCTGGCCCATGTAGGAGCGCGCGAGAATGTAGTTCTCGTCGGCCTGGAGCGCGCGCTTGTAGTACTGCATGCCGAGTTCCATGCGGCCGGCCTTGCGGTTGGAATAGCCGAGATAGTTGAGGACGCGGGCGCTCTTCTGGTCCTTGACCGCGCCGAGTACCTTGATGGAATTTTCATACTGGCCGGCATAGGCGAGCTCGCGGGCGGCCTGGAACAGGATATCGTCGCTGAGGTCGCTTTTCTTGGCGTTGACGCAGGCATTCTTCTTTGCGTCCCACACCTTGCAATCCGTGCATTCGCTGGTCGTCTTGGTCTTCTTGGGCGGTTCGCTGGTGTCTTCGCCGGCTGCCATCACGGCCTGCGCCATGAAGCTGGTTGCGCCGGCCACAATCAGGGCGCCAAGCAGGGCCTTTCGGTACATCATGCCATCTCCCGTTCTTCGCGCATGCCCTTGAAAGCCCGCGCGTCGTTTCAAAATGATCGCGTGTCCTTGACGCTCCGAAAGGAGGTGAGCCGCCGTCGGGCGGCTTCAGCCACGAAGCATGCCAGAAGACAATGCACACCACCAGCGGGCGGCGCACGACTGGGGTATGACGCATGAATGCGGGAAAATATTCGCCGGGCGATGAATATTCTGCGAAGTGGCCCGCCTGACGGCTTCAGAAACGCGTCGTTTCGGCGAGTGTCACCGTCGTTGCATCGCCGTTCAGCGCATAGCGTTCGCGCGTCAGCTGCCAATTGCCCGGCTCGCCGGTGATGGTGAAGAGGTTATAGGCTGCTGGCGGCTTGTGGCCGCCCGGGCCTTGCGAGGCCGAGGCGATGCCAACGACCGGGACCGGTGCATTCTGGCCCTTCAGCCAGTAGACGGTGTTGAGATGGGTGTGGCCATGGATCACGAGCTCCGCACCGCCCGAGGAAATCGTCGCGGCGAAACGGCGGATGCCGATCATGCGCTTGTGCATCGAGGCCGCGCCGCGGATCGGCGGGTGGTGGATCATGACGATACGAAAGAGGCCCGCTTCGCCGGCGGCCCGCAGCATGTTGACGGTCGCGCGTGCCTGCCGCTGGCCGAAATAGCCGCTTGCGGCAAAGGGGGGCGTTGCGACAGCGGTCGAGCAGCCGATCAGCGCGACCGGTCCGCGCACCCGCATATAGGGAAAGCAACGGTGCCGGTCGTGCCAATGAGCCGGCGCATCGTCGCCCCGCATGTAGGGATACCAGGCACGGGTGGTCTTTTCGTAGGCGCCCGGCACATAGGCGTCATGGTTGCCCGGAACGATGGAAATGTTCTCCGGCTTGCCGGCATCCGTCAGCCATTCGGTCACTGCCTTGATCTCAAGCGAAGACGCGAGGTTCACGAGATCGCCTGTCATCGCCAGATGGTCAGGATCCTTCTTCTCGATATCCGCCAGCAGGGTGTCGAGCGTGCCGGTAAAGAGATGCCGGCTGCGGTTGCGGTGCCAGTTGACGAAACCGGTGATGCGCTTCGACGCGAGCTCCCTCAAGGACAATTCGGGCAGGGGCCCGAGATGGACATCGGAGATATGGGCAAGTTTGAACATCGCCCCCGTCTAGCGCATATTCCGGCCGAGGGGAATCAGGTCGCCCGATGAATCGCGTGCGGGCCGAAAACATGGGAAGGACGAGACGACTGAACGAGGAATGGCCACCGGAGATGCGGCGCTGGTATCTCCGGCTCCTGATGCGGCTCGCGCATGGCTATTACGCCCTTGCGCGCGGCATGACGATCGGCGTTCGCGCTGCCTGTTTCGATGACGAGGGCCGGGTTTTTCTCGTGCGCCATTCCTATCTGCCGGGCTGGCACCTGCCGGGTGGGGGGCTCGATCGCGACGAAGCCTCGATTAACGGGCTGCTGCGGGAGCTGCGCGAAGAGGGAAACCTGGAGGCAACGGCGCCGCCGGTGCTCATCCAGGTCTACTACAACAGGCGCACGAGCCGCCGCGACCATGTCGTCTTCTACCGCTGCGACGGCGTCAGGCAGACCACGCCGAAGACACCGGATCTGGAGATCGCCGCGAGCGGCTTCTTCACGCTCGATGCGCTGCCGGAGGATACCACGCCGGCGACGCGTCGCCGGCTTGCGGAACTCGCCGGCAGCGCTGCCTTCGACATTCACTGGTAGAGGCGGTCCAGCCGCTCGAACAATCGGTCTACAGCCTCTCGCGTCCGTGCGGGGAGGTGAGGTCGAGCACCGGACCCACTGGCACGACGCCGGTCGGGTTGATGGTCGTGTGGCTGCGGTAGTAGTGCTCCTTGATGTGGCGCATATCGACGGTCTCGGCCACGCCCGGGACCTGGTAAAGCTCCCGGAGGTAACCTTGCAGGTTCGGATAGTCGGCGATCCGGCGGATGTTGCACTTGAAGTGGCCGACATAGACCGGATCGAAACGCACCAGCGTGGTGAACAGGCGCCAGTCGGCCTCGGTGAGGCGGCTGCCGGTCAGATAGCGATGCGACGCGAGGCGTTCTTCCAGCTTGTCGAGCCGGGAAAAGAGCGCGGTGACGCTCTCCTCGTAGGCGGCCTGCGTGGTGGCAAAGCCCGCCTTGTAAACCCCGTTGTTGACGTCGTTGTAGACGTAGGCATTCAACGCATCGATTTCGGCGCGCAGTTCTTCCGGGTAGAAGTCGGTCGTCGAGCCGGTCAGCCCGTCGAAGGCGGAATTGAACATGCGGATGATCTCGGAGGATTCGTTCGAGACGATGGTGTTTTGCTGCTTGTCCCAGAGAATCGGTACGGTCACGCGGCCGGAATAGTGGGCATCGGCGCGGGTATAGATCTGCCACAGCGCCTTCGATCCGAAGAGATGGTCGCCAGTGCCGATGCCGCCGTCCTTGAACTCCCAGCCCTGGGCGAGCATGAGCGGATCGACGACCGAAACGGAAATGAGGTCCTCCAGCTTCTTCAGCTTGCGGAAGATCAGCGTGCGGTGCGCCCAGGGACAGGCGAGCGAAACATAGAGATGATAGCGACCGGCCTCCGCCTTGAAACCGCCGTCGCCGCTAGGTCCCGCGGATCCGTCTGCCGTGACCCAGTTGCGAAACTGCGAAGCGCTGCGCTTGAAATGGCCGTTCGTTGCGACGGTATCGTACCAGACGTCCTGCCAGACGCCGTCCACTAATCTACCCATCTTGAAATCTCCTTCGTGATCCTTGCGCTCATAGATAGCGCTTCCAGCGGCGTCCGATAGATGGCGAAATCCGAACAGTGCGTTTTAGACTTTGACAGCGGGCATTTTTCTGATATCGGCGATCTCACAACTTTTTTCGTGTTGGAAGAAACCGCACTGATGATGTTCTCGGGAAACCTGCGACGACGCTGATGCTGCCAACGCCCGCTTCGGGCGAAGCCATCCCTATGTCTGTTCGCATGCCTGGTTTCTCGATCCCATGAAAAAGCACGATCTCGTCTACCTGACCGAAGACGCGTCCCATGACGCAGCCATCGAAATCATCAATGAAGAAGCCTTCGGCCCCGGCCGGTTTGCCCGGGCGGCCGCGCGCATCCGCGAGCAAGGGCCGCATGATCGGTCGCTGTCCTTCATCTGTGCCGACAACGGCGAGACCATCGCTTCGGTCAGGATGACGCCTGTGATGGCAGGATCGATCAAGGGCCATCTGCTTGGGCCGCTGGCCGTACGGCCGTCGCACAAGAACATGGGTATCGGCCGGGAGCTCGTGCGCATCGCCGTCGAAGCGGCGCGGCGGCAGGGTTCGGAGGCGGTGATCCTCGTTGGCGATCCGCCCTATTATCAGCCGCTCGGTTTCGAGAAGGTGCGCTACGGTGCGCTCGAATTTCCGGGACCGGTCGATCCCGCCCGCGTGCTCGTCGTGCCGATGGCCGAGGGCGTGCATGCTGGCCTTGCCGGCACCATCGGCTGGCGGGACGATGCGGTGGCATCCGCCGTGCCGCTCGAGCTGCAGCTCGCGGTCTGAGACCAGAGCATCCCGCTTTCAGGTGGAAGGATGCTCTAGATCCAAAGTGCTAGAGCGTCCTGTGTGCGTTCAATTGAACGCACGGCGCTCTAGCCGGAGACGATCGATTTCTTCAGGAAGACCCGGGTGCGGCCGATCGGGAAATCCGGCAATTCGCCGAACGCCTCGTAGCCCTGGCGTTCGTAGGCGCGCCGGGCTTGCGGGTTGAAGGTGTCGATCCAGGCATTGTGGCAGCCGCGGCGTCGAGCTTCGTCTTCCGCCGCCTGAAGCAGCTTGCCGGCAAGGCCCTGGCCACGAAGATCCTCCGGCAGCCACAGCCATTGCACGAAGAGCCAGCCCCAGCCGGTGTAGCCGTTCAAGCCACCGCGTTGCCCCTTCGCCTCGGGACCGCCAACGAGCACGGCGAGTGGTCGCCGCTCCGACGGGCCGACATCGGCGGCATTGAAGGCTGTGAGGCCATTGCCGATCGCTTCCAGCGCCTCGGCCGGAGGCGCGTCCGTTACCTCGAACATCGAAAACCTTTCACGCGCGGCGCATGCTGAAGACGTCGAGGCGATCCTCGCCCACGTCCTTTTCATCGAGCCGCCAGCCGAGGCGCTCGTAGAAGGCGCGCTTGCCGGGAAGGGCGCAGAGATGAACGGCCTTGGCGCCGGAATCGAGCGCCGCACGGGCAGCCCTCAGCACGATGTCGCCGCCGATGCCGGTGCCGCGGAACGGCGGGTCGACCCAGACGGCCGCCACCCAGGGGGTGAGATCCGGTCGCTCCTCGAGGTCCGAGGCGATCACCGAGGCGGTGCCGACGAAGCGATCTCCGGCATGCGCCACCAGGCAAAGGGATTCTGCATCTTCGGTGAGGCTCGCCTGGAGCAGGCCGGTAATATGGCTCAAAGGAAAGCGCTGCTGTTCCCACCAGGCGCGCCAGATGCGATCGGCCACGGCATCGAAGAAATGCGGTGTGTCGCGAAGGTTGCTGACGACGACGTTCCGTTCGGTCATCGTCCCTCGCGATACCAGGTGGCGGAGATCAGGAAGAGCAGTGCCGCAAGCCCGAGGAGACCGGTAAACAGCGGCAGCGAGTTGATGCCCTTCAGCACGGTTTCGTCGGTCATGCGGATCGAGAGGCGCTGATCGTCGGCCGAACGTATCGAGCCCCTGACCGGCAGGACCGTCGGCAGATCGAGCGGCCCGTCGGCGCTTGCGAGACGCCGCACCAGTCCCTTGGTCTTCTCCGCCCACGGGCGCAGCTTGTCCTCGGTCGAGATCGCCGCCTTGAACTCGGGCGCATTGGGATCGCCGACATGGGCAAGGGCCGTGAGTTCACCATTGGCCATCTCGAACAGGCCGGTCTCGGTCGTTGCGAGTTCTGCCGAATAGAGACCCGGCTGGCGCTCGGTCAACTTCACGTCCTGCTTTTGACCCGAGGGGGAGACGAGCGAAACGGGACCCGGGTCGCCGTCGATCGTCTGACGGGTGATTTCCAGCGTGCGGCCCCGGGCGCGTGCCGTCAGCGCTTCTTCCTCCAGCGAGGGCTCCTGCATCAGCCAATGGGCGGTGCGGCGATAGAGCGAGACATGCGGACCGCCGCCTTCGAAGCCGCGAGCCCAAAGCCAGCCCTGGTCGGAGAGCAACATGGCAACGCGGCCCTTGCCCACACGGTTGAGCACGAGCAACGGCTTGCCATCGGCTGCTTCCATCACCGTATTGCCCTCAGGCCTGTCGACATCAACCGTACGGAACCAGCGGCCCCAGTGCGGCGGCTCGCTATCGGAGCCTTCGAGGCCGCGGGTTACCGGATGTTTCTTCCCTTCCTCCGACAGGCGGGGGAAGAAGGCCTTCTCGTTCATCACACCCGTGGGCGCGGCCGGAAGCACGGCCGAGAGCGGCGTTGCGGCGATCGAATCGTCGCCGGCATGTTCCGGCCCGGCGGCAATCAGAAGCGCGCCGCCGTTCTCCACATATTGCGCGATGTTGTCGTAGTAGAGGATCGGCAGCAGGCCGCGATGCTGGTAGCGATCGAGGATGATCAGGTCGAACTCGTTGATCTTGTCGACGAACAGCTCACGCGTCGGGAACGCGATCAGCGACAGTTCGTTGATCGGCGTACCGTCCTGCTTTTCCTGCGGACGCAGAATGGTGAAGTGCACGAGATCGACCGCGGCGTCGGATTTCAGGAGATTACGCCAGGCACGCTCACCGGCATGAGGCTCGCCGGACACGAGCAGCACGCGCAGGTTCTCGCGAATGCCGTCGAGCACGTGAACCGCACGGTTGTTGGTCGTGGTCACTTCGCCCGGAACCGCGTCCACCGCAAATTCGAGCACGTTGTTGCCGCCGCGCGTAACCTTGAAGCTGAAGGGGACGTCGGTCCCCGGCTCGGCCCGTTCCCGGGCGATTTCGTTGCCGTTGAGGCGGATGCTGACTTCCGCGGTCCCGCCGGGTGCGGCGCCGTCGTCGACAACCCGGAACGAGAGCTTCTGCTCTTCGCCGACGATGCCGAAACGCGGCGGGTTGATGAGCTCGACGCGCCGGTCGAACTCATCAGGCTTGCCGGTGATCAGGCCGTGAACCGGGGCGTCGAAACCCAGCTTGCGGCTGACATCGGGCACGTCGTGGATCTGGCCATCGGTCACGAAGATGGCGCCGCCGATGCGCGCTGGCGGAACATCGGAGAGCGCTGTCGTAAGTGTGGTGAAGAGGTTGGTCGCCGGCGAGACGCTCGCCGGATCGGACTTGGCCTCGACGATGCGCGGCTCGATCAGCGGTATCGCCGCCAGTCGCGCCTTCAGGCCCTCGATCGCACGATCGGTCTGCTCGGTGCGGTCGCCATTCTGCTGGCTCTGGCTGCGGTCAACGACGATCGCGACGATCGTCGAGAGCGGGTCACGCAGTTCGACGAAGATGGAAGGATTGGCGATCGCCAAGGCGAGTGCGGCCAAGGCGAGGGCGCGCAGCCAGGCGCCGCGTATCTTTCGCCATAGGCCGTAGCCGATGAACAGCGCCGCGACGACCAGAAGCGGCACGAAGAACATCAGTGGAAGCAGCGGAGCAAAACCATAAGTCATCGATCAGCCCTCACTGCCCAAGCCTCTGGAGGAGGTCCGGCACATGAACCTGATCGGACTTGTAGTTGCCGGTCAGCATGTACATCATGATGTTGACGCCCGCGCGATAAGCGTATTCGCGCTGCATTTCGTCCGGCGGTACCGTCGGCAGAAGCGGCGCGCCGTTGGCGTCGACAGCCCAGGCGCCGGCAAAGTCGTTGCCGGTGATCATGATCGGCGTGACGCCATCGCCGCCGCGCACCGGTCGGTTGCTCTGCTCCTCGGCGTCATGGGGGGCGGCTTCCACCCACAACTGGCTCTCGGTGTAACGCCCGGGAAAATTCGAAAGCAGGTAGAAGGCCTTTGTCAGCACGTGGTCTGAGGGCACCGGTTCCAGCGGCGGAATGTCGAGGCCGTTCAGCATCTCCTGCAGGCGCTGCACATTGGGGCTGTCGCCCGCCGCCGAAGGCGTCAGCGAGGAGAACTGGTCGCGCGTGTCGAAGAGCACGGTCCCGCCATTGCGCATATAGGCGTCGATCCGGCTCATCACTCTGCTGCTCGGCATCGGCGCCGTGGCGGATACCGGCCAATAGATGATCGGGTAGAACGCTAGCTCGTCCTGTTCCAGATCGACGCCAACGGGGGCGCCCGGTTCCAGGGCTGTGCGATAGGTCAGGTAGTTGCTGAGGCCCAGGAGGCCCTGTTCCGACAATCGATCGACCTCGGCCTCGCCGGTGATGACATAGGCGAGGTGGGTCGTGTCGAGGCGTTGCAGTGTCTGCGCGTCGCTTGGCTGGCTATCCTGCGCGTGAACAATCGTTGGTGCCAGGGCAGCAAGACCAAGGGTGGCAAGGCCAAGGGTTGCAAGCACGGCTGCCGTGGCGGCGCCACCGGCAGCGCGGTGGCGCAATCCCGTGAGGCCGCCCGCCATATAAAGCACGATCAACGTGTCGATCATGAAAAGCATCAGCGCGAGCCCGAAGAGATAGGGCCGGATCGAGAACGGACGCACGCCTTCCAGCCCTTCCGCGCGTTCGCTGACGAGGTTGCCTCTGATCGGAGCGATGCTGCCGCCGTCGGGGAGAAGATTGTTGGCAACAAAACCCTCTTCCGAGCCGTAGAGGCCGGGCGGTGTGTCTGCGGAAACAATCGGCGCAACTCCGGGGGCGATCTCAAGCGGCCGGGCGCTGCCCGTCTCGGTGGTCAGTTCGCCCCGGGCGTTTACCAGGCGATAGGGCGGCAGCGTCTGCGCCTTGCTTGTCTGGTCGCCGGCAATGCCGCCGGCACGTGAAAGCTGGATGGACCGGCGGAGCATGTCGACGAAGGAGCCTGAAATTGGCAGGTTCGACCAGCCCGGGTCGGCGCTCACGTGGAAGAGCACGATGCGTCCACGTCCGCGTTCGGCTGTCGTGACCAACGGCGTGCCATCGGCGAGGTTGGCCCAGGTCCGTTCGGCAAGGTCCGGTGTCGGCTGCGCCAGAACCTGGCGTTTGACAAGGACATCGCGCGGATGCTCGAGACCGGCAAAGGGGCTGGAAGATGGGTAGTCGGCAAGCGGCTGCGGCTCTGACCAGGAGAGCGCGCCGTCGAGGGACCGTTCGCCCTGCCTGAGCATGACGGGGACGAGCGGGTCGTCGGCAGGCGCGCCGGCCAGCCTCGGGCCGGCAAAGCGAACGAGCATGCCGCCATTCTCCAGCCAGCGCGTCACCAGCGGATAGCTTTCGTCCGGCAACCGGCCGACGTCGGCCATGACCAGGATCGACGGATTTTGAGCGAGAAGTTCGGCAATCGCCTTGCCGATCGCTTCCTCTCGCGGCTCGATCAGGTCGGCGTGCGGTTCGAGCGCCCGCTTGATGTAATAGAGCGGTGAAAGCAGCGGCTGCGACTGATGCACCTCGCCGCTCAGCAAGGCCACGCGACGACGGCGATTGCCATCGTCGAGCAGGTGGATGCCGCCGGCTGTCGCCTGGCCCTCGATCGTCAGACGTGCGAAATCGTTGCGCAGCTCGAAGGGGGCTCTCAACAGGGCATTCGCTGCCGTGGCGCCAGAAGCGAAGCGGAGTTCTCCTTCGGCAATGGCGGTGCCGCGCGCGTCGCGGGCAAAGACGTAATAGGCGCGTGGCTCGCCAAGCGGCAGCCGCGATGCCGTGACCCGCATGCCTTCGTTTTCGTTGGTCGCGGACGTCAACGCGATGGCGCTTTCCGCATTGCCTTCGATCCGGCGGACGTTGGCCGCGCCGATCTCCGCGACTTGGCGCATCGTCTGACCGTCCCCAGCCTCGATCCCGTCACTGAGGAACGCAAGCGTGCCAGGCGGCGAGTTCGCGAGGGCGGCTTTCATGGCGGCAAGCGCCCGATCGCGCGCGGCCGGCAGCGGTTGCGGCTGCGCCGCGGCCAGCCGGTCTCGCGCGGTGGTGGCGGAAGCCGGGGTCGCATCGTGCTGTCGATCGGTCGTGAAGACGATCGAAACCGGCAGATCCTTCGCCTCCGCATCGTCGATGAGCGCATTGGCGGCCTCGACCCGCCGATCCCAATCGGAGACCGTCGCCCAGCTGTTGTCGATGACGAGCGCCAGCGGGCCAGCGGAGGAAAGCGTGTTCTGCCGCGGGTTGAACACCGGATCGGCGATCGCCAGGATCACCGCCGCGGCCATCAGCATGCGCAGCAGCGTCAGCCACCAGGGGCTTTGCGCCGGGGTTTCCTCGCGCTTCATCACGGACGCCAGGATGCGCAGCGGCGGGAACACTTCGGCCGCGGGCCTTGGCGGCGTCATGCGCAGCAGCCACCAGATGACAGGCAGGGCAACCAGGGCGGCGAGGATAGCGGGGTTGGTGAACAGGAAGGGCAAGCTGCTCATAGCTGGCCCCCGTGCGTCGCGCGTCCCGGCATGCCGGAGAGATAGGTGTGCACGGCGACGAGCGCCTCCGAGGCGGGCCGGTCGGTTCTGTGCGGGGTGAAGGTCCAGCCGAGATGGCGGAGCGTCACGCCCAGGCTGTCGCGGCGGCTGACATAGGCGCGCTGATAGTCCTCGCGCAGCACTTCGGCGCGGCCGGCCGTCAGCTTCTCGCCGGTCTCCGGGTCGGTGAATTCGGTGCGGCCGCTATAGGGAAACACCTCTTCTGCAGGGTCGGCGATCTCGACCACATGGCCGCGCAAACCCCGGCGTGCCAGCGGGCCGAGGCGGTCCATGATCTTTTCCGCCGGATCGAGAAAATCGCCGATCAGCACGAGATCGCTGGCGCTGCGGATCATCCCGGTGTTGGGGAGGCCTTCCGCGAGCGGGCTCAGCATGATCGCGGTCGCCAGCCGTTCGGCGGCATTGCGGGCCGAGATCGGCTCCATGATGCCGGGGCAGCCGATGCGTTCGCCGGAGCGCGCGAGGATCTCGGCGAGCGCCAGCATCAGCACGAGCGCGCGGCTCTCCTTGGAGACCGCGCCGAGCCTCGACTTGTACATCATCGACGGGGAGAGATCCGCCCACAGCCAGATGGTGTGCGCGGCCTCCCATTCGCGGTCGCGGACATAGGTGTGGTCGTCGCGGGCCGAGCGGCGCCAGTCGATGCGCGACAGGCTCTCGCCGTCGCTGTAGGGCCGGAACTGCCAGAAATTCTCGCCGATGCCGCGCTTGCGCCGGCCATGCCAGCCGGAAATCACGGTATTGGCGATCCGCCGTGCTTCGACCAGGCAATCGGGAACGAGCATGGCGCGCTGTTGCGCGCGGGAAA
Organism: Ensifer sp. 22521; assembly: GCF_052044795.1. Lineage (NCBI taxonomy): Bacteria > Pseudomonadati > Pseudomonadota > Alphaproteobacteria > Hyphomicrobiales > Rhizobiaceae > Ensifer > Ensifer sp. 22521. Next base: position 117,713 of record NZ_JBQENM010000012.1, on the reverse strand, counting down.
GTACTTCACCAGCAGGAGTACGCGAGACTATGTGCCCGACGGTGGCCATTCGTCAGCCTCTGGCCTGTTTCACCAGATCGGCGATGACGTCGCGCACGGTCATGCCTTCGGCGCGCGCAGCGAAAGTGAGCGCCATGCGATGCTGAAGCACGGGCTCGGCAAGCGCCAGGATGTCGTCGATCGACGGCGCCAGGCGCCCGTCGTAAAGCGCGCGGGCGCGGGCGCAGAGCATCAGCGCCTGGCCGGCACGGGGCCCGGGACCCCAAGCAACGTTCTTGTCGGTCGCGGCATTGCCGTTGCCCGGACGGGCGGAGCGCACGAGCGACAGGATCGCGTCGACCACCTTTTCCCCGATCGGCATCTGTCGGATCAGGGCCTGGATCTGCTGTAGCCGCGCTGCATCGATGACCGGGTGAGCGGTTGCTTCGCTGACACCTGTGGTCTCGAGCAGAATCTGCCGCTCGGCCGCAAGGTCGGGATAGCCGACATCGACCTGCATCAGAAAGCGGTCGAGCTGCGCCTCGGGCAGGGGATAGGTGCCCTCCTGCTCCAACGGGTTCTGGGTGGCAAGCACGTGGAAGGGCGCCGGCAGGTCCTTGCGGGCGCCGGCCACGGTGATGTGATACTCCTGCATCGCCTGCAGCAGCGCCGATTGCGTGCGCGGCGAGGCGCGGTTGATTTCGTCGGCCATCAGCAATTGCGTGAAGATCGGGCCGGGAATGAAGCGGAACGAGCGATGGCCGGCCGCATCCTGGTCCATGACTTCCGAGCCGAGGATGTCGGAGGGCATCAGGTCGGGCGTGAACTGCACGCGGCTGGAATCAAGGCCGAGGACCGTGCCGAGTGTGGCGACGAGCTTCGTCTTGGCAAGGCCGGGAACGCCGACGAGCAGGGCATGGCCGCCGGAGAGAACGGCGAGCAGGGTCTGCTCGACAACGCTCTCCTGACCGAAAATAACCTTGCCGACTTCCGCACGCACCCGGGCGATTTCGCCGAGTGCGCTTTCGGCCGCGGCGACAATCGTCTTCTCGTCGATCGCGTCGGCCGCGCCCTTCATGACAGTCATGGTCGTACTCCCCGGTCGCCCGTTGTTAAACCGAATCGCCCTATACCGGGATTTCAGTTGCCAAATTCCAATTTAGACCCTGCCGGACGGCTGACAAGTCGGCGCCGACGCACTATCTCGTGACATATCAAAGGTCTCGATCTGAAAATCGGGGTCAAACGGGACGGAACAATGGCAGAAGCCGAAATTCAGCAAACCGGCGATGCCGCCGGACTGGCGGCACTGATTGCGCGTGCTGCGGGGCAGACCGGCGAAAAGGCGCGCGGCCTGCCGCCGGTGGACCGCTGGAATCCGCCGTTCTGCGGCGACATCGACATGGAGATCCGCGCCGACGGCACCTGGTTCTATCTCGGCACACCGATCGGCCGGCAGCCCTTGGTCAGGCTGTTTTCCACCGTTTTGCGCAAGGACGAGGATGGGCACACCTATCTCGTGACTCCTGTGGAAAAGGTCGGCATCCGCATCGTCGATGCGCCCTTCGTGGCCGTCGAAATGAGCATGACCCAAGGAGAACAGGGCCAGCTCCTGACCTTCCGCACCAATGTCGGCGATGTGGTCGAAGCCGGGCCGGAGCATCCGCTGCGCTTCGTCATCCACGGCGAGAACCGGGAGCTGAAACCATATCTGCATGTGCGCGGGCGCCTGGAGGCGCTGGTCTCCCGGCCCGTCATGTACGACATCGTCGAACTCGGTGAGACGCAGCAAGTCGATGGCACCGAGATGTTCTGCGTGCGCTCGGGCGGCGCCGTCTTCCCGATCATGCCGGCGGCAGAGCTGGAAGCGCTGTCGCGATGAACCGGCATCTCTTCTCCGCTGACGAATTCCGTCGACGTGCGCTGACCCAGATGGGCGGACCGGTGGAAACCTCCTGGCGCGACCATGGCGATTTCCTGCTCAATCCGGGCATCGTGCCCTATCTGGAGACGCTGCATCTGAAGGATGCCGCAGTCCTCGTGCCCGTCGTCGACGATGGCGACGATGCCAGCGTCATCCTGACCCAGCGTACGGCGAGCCTGCGCAAGCATTCCGGCCAGGTCGCCTTTCCCGGTGGGGCCGTCGATCCCGAGGACCGGTCCGTCGAAGTGGCGGCACTGCGCGAAGCGCAGGAGGAGATCGGTCTCGATCCGCGCTTCGTCGAGACCATCGGCCGGCTGCCGCATTACATGGCCATGTCCGGTTTTCGCATCACCCCGGTGCTGGCGGTGGTGAAGCCCGGCTTCGAGCTGATCGCCAATCCGGACGAGGTCGAAAGCGTCTTCGAGGTGCCGCTGTCCTTCCTGATGAACCCCAGCAATCACACCCGCGGTCGCGGGCATTGGCAGGGTGAGGAACGGCATTTCTATCGAATGCCCTATGGCGACCACAACATCTGGGGTATCACCGCCGGCATCCTCCGCATGCTTTATGAAAGGCTTTACGCATGACTTCCGTTGCCGGCGAAGGCTGGTTTTCATCGCCCTCTCTCCGCCGTGTTTTCGAGGTCCTGAACGTCGAGGGCGGCGAGGTCCGGGTCGTCGGCGGCGCGGTGCGCAACAGCCTGATGGGTCTGCCGGCCGGCGACATCGACATGGCGACCACCTGGCGTCCGGACGAAGTGTCCGAGCGGGCGAAGGCGGCAGGCATCAAGGTGGTGCCGACAGGCATCGATCATGGCACCGTAACGCTCGTCATCGACGGAACGCCCTATGAAGTCACGACGCTCCGGCGTGACGTTTCGACTGATGGCCGCCGCGCGGAAGTCGCCTTCGGCAGCGACTGGAAGGCGGATGCAGAACGGCGGGATTTCACCATCAATGCACTTTACGCGAACGACCGCGGCGACGTGTTCGACGATGTCGGCGGGCTCTCGGACATCGAGACGCGCACGCTGCGCTTCATCGGCGATGCTTCAGAGCGGGTTGCCGAGGACTATCTGCGCATCCTGCGTTTCTTCCGGTTCTTCGCGCATTACGGCAGCGGCAGGCCGGATGCCGAGGGCCTGCGCGCCTGTGCCAGGGCGCGCTCGAAGCTTGCAACGCTTTCGGCCGAGCGGGTCTGGGCCGAAACAAAGAAGTTGCTTTCCGCCGCCGATCCCGGCCGCGCGCTGCTGTGGATGCGCCAGGCAGGCGTGCTGACCGAAGTTCTGCCGGAAACGGAAAAATGGGGCATCGACGCGATCCCGGATATCGTTGCCGCCGAGCGGGCCTTTGGCTGGGCGCCGGATCCGCTTCTGCGCCTGGCCGCGATCGTGCCGCCGGACGAAGAGCGGCTGGAGGCAATGGCGGAGCGTCTGCGTCTGTCGAAGGCGGAAGCTGCCTATTTCAGCCGCTGGGCCAAGGCGCCGGCGGTCCCCGCGACCACCGTCGATACGGCCTTCGATCGGTTGCTCTATCGTCATGGAGTGGAGGGGATTGTCGTAGCGCTGCGGCTGGCGCTGGCAACGGCACGGCGCAAGTCGGAAGGCGATCCGGCGCTGCTGTCCGAAACCGCTGCGCTGCGCCGGCTGCTGGCACGCGCCGACGCCTGGAAGCGGCCGAGCTTCCCGCTGAATGGCGGCGATGTGCTGAAGGCCGGCGTTCCGGCCGGCCCGCGCGTGGGAGAAATCCTCAGCGAACTCGAAAATCTCTGGATCGAGCGCAACTTCAGTCTCGACCGGGCAAACCTCATCGCCCGGCTCGAAGCCATGGTGCAGCCGGACTAATCGGACGGCTAGCGCCGCCTTGAGGACGGCTACCCTGCCTTGGCCGGACGGCTTACGCCGCCTTGGCCGGACGGTTACGCCGCCTTGGATTCGTCGGTGATCCGGGCCTTGATGTTGTCGATCATGTTTTCGCGAATAACCGTCTCGCCGTGCGTTTCGCGCATGTGCTCGACGGCGCGGCGCACGATTTCGGCATCGTTGTCGGCGCGCGTGTGCCATTCGCAACCCGGGACGAGGGAACCGCATTCAAACAGGCGCATGGTGCTTCCTTCCCTGTCTAAAGTTTGATGCGAGAGCGCGGCGCGCCGGTCGGGCGACCGCACGATTAGAGTAGCATCAACCCCCAAGGGCGGCCAATTGTTCCCGCCGACGACGCGAGAAGAAACCGTTATAGACAAAGAGGCCGATGGTGTTATGGGTTTGCGGTAACAAGAGACGCAAAGGCCCTTTTGCCCATGACCACCGTTCAATCGGAACTGATCTCCGCCATCCGGAACATTCCTGATTATCCGAAGCCGGGCGTGATGTTTCGCGATATCACCACGCTGCTCGGCAATCCGCGCGCATTCCGCCGCGCGATCGATGAACTGGTGCATCCCTACGCCGGTACCAAGATCGACAAGATCGCCGGCATCGAAGCGCGCGGTTTCATCCTCGGTGGCGCGATTGCACACCAGCTTTCTTCCGGCTTCGTGCCGATCCGCAAGAAGGGCAAGTTGCCGCACGACACCGTGCGCATCGCCTACAGCCTGGAATACGGCGTCGACGAAATGGAAATGCACAAGGACGCGATCAAGCCGGGCGAGAAGGTGATCCTCGTCGACGATCTGATTGCGACCGGCGGGACGGCGGAAGCGGCCACCAAGCTTCTGAAGCAGATGGGCGCCGATATCGTCGCCGCCTGCTTCGTCATCGATCTCCCCGATCTCGGTGGGCGCAAGAAGCTCGAAGCGCTTGGCGTCAATGTCCGCACGCTGATCGAATTCGAAGGTCACTGATCCTGATGGGCGATAGCGGCATCGCGGATCGAAATCCGCGCTGCCGTTCCGCACCGGATCATTTCGATCGCTTCAGAGGCGATTGATCGTCCGCAACATCAGCTGAACTTCACGCTGTGTGGCGGGTGGCAGTGTCTCTACTTCCTTTTGCCAAAACTGTTCGGCTTCCGGAGGCTCGTCTTCCCAACTTCTGACGGATGTCTCGTTATCGTCGATCACGACACGGCGATGGCCGCCAAGACGCAGATAGGCGTCCGCCAGTTCACAGACATGGGTTTTTTCCATGGCCAACACTCCCGTTTCCTTGATGCAAGGCGGGCATCCCGCACGGGGTAAGTGACAGGCGGCACCGCGCTTTGTCTGATGCTGATTTTACGCGCAAACCGCGCTGGAATTAAGATGTCTCTGGAGGGGCGTCGCCCGAAGGCGGCGCTCGTTGCTACACGAACTCGATCACCTTGCTCTCGAAGCGGATCACCGCCTCGCCGTGCTGGTTGTCGCCTTCGCACAGGATCGTGTTGATCCGCCAGCCGGGTTTCGAGGTGAGCGAGCGGCTTTCGAGGAAGGTCACGAAATAGGTGACCGTGTCGCCGGCATAGACCGGCTTCAACCATTTGAGATCGCGAAAACCGGGCGAGGGGCCGAGGTTCGGCGCACGCAGACCCTCGGCGGCGAGCCGGCGCTGCTCGTTCCTCCAGAAGCGGACGAAGCATTGCATCCATCCGGCGCTGGTATGCCAGCCCGATGCGCAAAGCCCGCCGAACAGCGAATGCCGTGCCGCTTCCTCATCGAGATGAAAAGGCTGCGGGTCGAAGTCGCGGGCGAAGCGGATGATGTCTTCGGCCGTGAAGGTCAGGCTGCCGATGGCGGTCCTGGCCCTGGCGGCGTAAAATTCTTCCATCGTCATCATCAGGCTTGCCCCTTCTCGCGGCAGCGAAAGAGAACGGTGCATTCGGAGACCGCTACGGGCTCACCCGCCTGGTTGGTGATTTCGTTGCGGAATTTGACGATGCCGAGTTCGGGCTTCGATTTCGACCGCCGCGCCTCGAGCACGAGGCTGAAGCCGTTGAGGATATCGCCGGCGATGACCGGTTTCCTCCAGTCCATGAAGTCGATGCCGGGCGACCCTTGAGACGTCGAATTGCCCATGAAGGCGTCGAGCATCATGCGCATGCCGACGGCGCTGGTGTGCCAGCCGGACGCGGCAAGGCCGCCAAGAATGCTGCGTTTTCCCGCTTCCTCGTCGAGATGCATCGGCTGCTGGTCGAACTCACTGGCGAAGGCGATCATCTCCGCCGGCTTCATCTCGACCGGCGTGTAGTCGAAACGCCGCCCTTCGGAAAAATCCTCGAAATACAGCATGCTTGAGTTGTCCCGTCTGATTTGCTGCCGTCTACCTACTGCATAATTTATCGAAGCGGAATCCATTTGAGCGGATCTGTTGCGAGGTAGCGTGGGCTGAATTTCCAGGTTGCGCATGCCGGACGTTCATGCAACCACCTGTCTAGCTGGCGCATCCGCCGGCGCTTGATCGAGGAGCATTCGTGACCGAACTGAACAGAGCGCTCGCAGGCGCTGCCGAAAAAGGGATCATCTCAGCGAACCAGGTGAGAGATCTGGAAGCCTATCTTGCGGACCGCGGCATGATCTTCGGGCCGACGGCGCCGGATGCCGCCGCGGAGCGACAGGACGCTGCGCTTGATGCGCGTGCAGCCGAAGACAGCGAGCAGCCGCGGTTCGTGCGGGGATTTCACGATATCCTGATCACCATCGGCGTCATTGTCGTGCTGATCGGCCTTTGGGGTCTGGGTGGTCCGTTCGCAACGCTGCCGGTCATTCTCATCCTTGCCGAAATCCTGGTGCGGCGCCAGCGGCTGGCACTGCCGTCGGTGGCGCTGACGGTTGCGCTCGTGCACTGGGTCGGGACGACGTCGCTGTGGTTCGTGAGCGAGCAGGAGGATGCCTGGAAGCCGCTGGTCTTTGCGCTTGCCTATCTTTCAGCGTTCCCGATCCCGCTCGCCTTGTTCTACTGGCGCTATCGCGTACCGCTGGCGCTCTCCGGTCTGATGGTATCGATCGCACTCGTCTGCGTGGTCGCGATCCTTCTTGCCCTCGAGAAGATCTTGGGGATCGACCTTGCCAACGAAACCCATTTCATCCTTCTCGCGCTCACCGTTCTTGTTGGAGCCCTGGGCCTTTTTGCGGCCGCCATGCGCTACGACGTTTCCGATCCACAGCGTGAGACCGCGCGCTCGGATACGGCATTCTGGCTGCACCTGGCCGCAGCACCGGCATTGCTCTACGCATTGATGGGCCTGGTTTTCCTGTCGAACGGTGGCAGTACCTGGTGGGACGGTCAGGCCGGCTTCGGCCAAGCTGTTGCCGCGATCCTGATCGTCGCCGCATTCATGCTGGTCGGGCTGGTCATCGACCGCCGCGCCTTCGTCACCTCAGGGCTGTTGTCGCTGGGTGGTGCGATCTGGACGATGCTGAGCCAGACCGGCGCTTCGCTCGACAGCTACGTCTTCATTGCCTTTGCGGTCGTCGGCGTGACCGTGCTCTTCATCGGCATCTTCTGGCAGCGGTTGCGCCGCATGGTCATGGACCTGCTACCGCAAACGATAACGGCGCGGTTGCATGCCGCGCCGTGATACCGAGTTCTCTGCGTGCGCTGCACCGTTGCAGCGCGCCTTGTCTCTGTTGATCTTGCTCCTGCCACGCAAGATCGCCGCGCCACGTCTTACGTGTTGAAGCGGAAGTGGATGACGTCGCCGTCCTGGACGACGTATTCCTTGCCTTCGTCGCGCGCCTTGCCGGCTTCCTTGGCGCCCACTTCGCCGCCGAGCGTGATGTAATCCTCGTAGGCGATCGTGTTGGCACGGATGAATCCGCGCTCGAAGTCGGTGTGGATGACGCCGGCCGCCTGCGGTGCCTTGGTGCCGCGCTGGATCGTCCAGGCGCGGGTTTCCTTGGGGCCGACGGTGAAGTAGGTGATGAGGTCGAGCAGCTTGTAGCCGGCGCGGATCAGACGGTCGAGACCGGCTTCTTCTAGGCCGAGCGCGCTCAGGAACTCCTTGGATTCTTCTTCCGGCAGCTGTGCCACTTCGGATTCGATCGCCGCCGAGATCACGACGCTTTCGGCCCCTTGCGCCTTTGCCATTTCGGCAACCGCGCGGGTGTGTTCGTTGCCGTCGACCGCATCGCTTTCGGCGACGTTGCAGACGTAGAGCACCGGATGGGCGGTCAGGAGGTTGAGGCTCTGCAGAATGCGCAGTTCTTCGGCATCGAGCTTGGCAAGCAGCGTGCGTACCGGCTTGCCGTCCTGCAGCAGCTTCAGCGAGGCTTCCATGATCGGAAGCTGCGCCATGGAGTCCTTGTCCTTGCCGCCGGCGCGCTTGCGGGTCTGCTCGGTGCGGCGCTCAAGGCTGTCGAGGTCGGCGAGCATCAGCTCGGTCTCGATCGTCTCGGCATCTGCGACCGGGTGGATGCGGCCTTCGACGTGGGTGATGTCATCATCCTCGAAGCAGCGCAGCACATGCACGACAGCATCCACTTCGCGGATGTTGGCGAGGAACTGATTGCCGAGGCCTTCGCCCTTCGACGCGCCACGCACGAGGCCGGCGATGTCGACGAAGGAGATGCGCGTCGGGATGATTTCCTTCGACTTGGCAATGTCGGCAAGCTTGCGCATGCGCGGGTCCGGCACCGCCACTTCGCCGGTGTTCGGCTCGATGGTGCAGAAGGGATAGTTGGCCGCCTGAGCGGCCGCCGTCTTGGTGAGTGCGTTGAAGAGCGTGGACTTGCCGACGTTCGGCAGCCCGACAATACCGCATTTGAAGCCCATGGGGTCTCGTCCGTATCTTTAAATTCCGTTGGCGTGGCTATGCGGGAAGGGCGCTTCCTGGTCAAGGGTGGACACCCCGTTCACGGTAAATAAGGGGCTTGCGCCGTTGAACGCGCGGTATTTGGGCCCGCATATGCCCTCAGAAATCCGCCGGCCCCGTCGCGGTGAAAAATCTGAGGAGCCCACATTGATCGATCAGAAATTCATGTTCCCGCGCGTGCCGGTGGCCGTCGTCGATATCGGCGACACGCTTGAAGCCCTGCTGATCCGTTCCATGCTGGAGAGCCTTAGCGCCGTCGTCACGCTGCATCTGCCGGGGACACCCGGGGACTTCCTGACCTTGATCGCCGGCGGCGAGTTCGTGCATCAGCATCTGGTCATTTGCGGTCACGGCGACGAAAATGGTTTCGTCTTCGGCGAGTATTGCGAAGGCATCGACACATCGATGCTAGTCGACGGTAGCCTGCCGCCTTCGGTCGTTGCCGAGCATGCCAGGCTCGGCGGCAAGATCGTTCTCAGCACCTGCTGCGAAACCGGCGGCAAGGCATACGGCGATGCCTTTGTCGGGGCGGGTGGCGCAGCCCTCTACGTCGCTCCCGATGGTTCGCCCGAAGGGGCCGATGCGCCGCTCTTCGTGCATTGCTTCTATCATGCGCTTCTTGCGCGCAAGCAGGCGCCCGAGGCGGCACTGGAGCGGGCCCGCTCCTATGACGAGGCGGCGACGATGTTCGTCGGGCACTGGCCCGCCAACTGACCGACGGTGACTGCCGCCCCTGCTTTTGCTTGATCGGTGCGCCCGCCCGTAGGATAGTGCGCATATAGCGCCGCGCGTCGCTGTAACATTTAGATCTGCTTCACGATTTTGTCCCTAAGTCGGTTCTGGTTTAAGGAATTTCCGTTCTTTCTGTCATCAACGGGGTGGTTCCGATGAGTGACAACGAGGTTGCCAGAAAAATCAAAGTGAAGGTCAAGCCGAAGCTCGAACGGCCGAAACTTTACAAAGTCATGCTGCTCAACGACGATTATACGCCGCGCGAGTTTGTCGTCGGCGTGCTCAAGGCCGTGTTCCATATGAGCGAGGAGGCCGGCTACCGCGTGATGATGACGGCGCACAAGATGGGCACTTCGGTGGTCGTCGTCTGTGTGCGCGACATTGCGGAAACCAAGGCCAAGGCGGCGACCGATCTTGCCAAGGAAGCGGGTTTTCCGCTGCTCTTCACCACCGAACCCGAGGAATAACGAGCGGCCGGTACGAAGGATGGCGGGGGTCGCCGGTTCGCTTTATGTTTTCTTATGTAGACGAAGCGGCTTGCTTGCTTCCCGCTTGATCGTGCCCTTGGCTTCGAGATCGAGCTGAACCGCCTTCAGCCACCAGCCGGCCTTTGCACCCTCGGGGAAAAGGTCCTGCGGCAACAACGGCAATAGCCGCTCCATCGCTTCCGCAACGGTCAGCCCTGGTGTGGCCGGTGGCAGAACCGCGAGCAGGGCTTCGCGCATTGCCTCGTATTTTACCCGGTCGACACGGTATTTATGGCCGGGAGAGACGATGTTTTCGATCTCGATCTTCTCAGCCTGAGATGCCATCGGCCTCGCCTTTCACATAGTCGATCCTGGGCGCCTTGAATCCCATGGCCGCCCAGGCGGTCAAAAGCCGCCACATGAAGCGGCCCGAATGCGTCTTGTAGCTCGGCAGTGTATCGGCGAATTCGACGCCTGCCTTACGATCTTTCGTCATGGTCCGCATTTCGAGCGGCGGCTGTTCGTCCGGGGCGAAACGCTGATTGTAGACGCTCAGCCAGTGGCCGCCTTTGAATTCGAGGAACATCGCGGCGTTGCAGCAACTCGCAATCACCCTTCGCGTCGGCGCCTCGGGCGTCAACCGATGCCCGCGCAAAAGCTCGCTGCCCCTGATGCAGCGGATCCTGTCTTTCCGGTAGAGCGCGAAGCGCGTCGAGCCGTCGGCTTCCAGCACAGGCGAGGCTTCGGGCAGGGCCTCGAAGCGCTCGCCGGCGGTGCGGCAGCTGCTGCAATAGCAGGCGGCGCCGACGATCGGTTCGCCGACGGCTTCAAAGGCAACCAGCCCGCAGCGGCAGGCGGCAATTCGATTTCTTGCTTGTGGTTTCACCATGGCCCTCTCCCGACATCGTCTCACTAACTAGACTGTACCGTCCAGTTTGATTTGTCAATCCGACTGGCCTATCGTGTGGGGCAGATGATTTGTGACGTGCAGCAAGGCGGAGGGGCAGGATTGAGCAACGGCGCAAAGACGCGCATGGAGCGCACCCGCAAGGGGATCGTGGCGGCAGCAAGCGATCTCTTCCTGAAACACGGCTTTCTGGGCACCAACATGGATGAGATCGCGGCGACGGCGGAGGTGTCGAAGCAGACCGTCTATTCCCATTTCCAGAGCAAGGAGGCGTTGTTTCTGGAGGTCGTGCGCAGCATGACGGGTGGGGCAGGCGATGAGTTCCAGGAGCAGGTCGCCGATCCTGACGGCGATGAGCCGATCGAGGAATTCCTGCTCGACTATGCCACCCAGCTGCTGACGATCGTGATGACGCCGCGGCTGATGCAGGTGCGGCGCCTGGTGATTGCCGAGGTCGAGCGCTTTCCGCAGCTTGGCGAAGCGCTGCACGAGCGCGGACCGATGCGCTCGATCAGGCGGCTTGCCGTCGCCTTCAAGCGCTATGGCGAGAAGGGCGACATCCGGGTGAAGGATGTGCAGGTCGCTGGCGGGTTCTTCAACTGGCTCGTCATGGGTGGGCCGGTGAACGACGCCATGCTGCTCGGCGACGGCGCCATTCCGGCGCCTGACGTCTTGCAGGCCCATGCGGCCGAGGCGGTGCGGATCTTTCTGGCAGCGCACAGAGCCGCCTAGGCGTTCGGGTCTCTTTCAGGTTCGCGGCTATCCGTTTGATGCGGAAGAAGTCAAGCTGCGACAGCGAAAAGCACGTGGCCGTCCAGGGTTGACCGCGCTCGGACCACTCGCGCGCGTCAAAACCAGCCGGAACGAAGGCGCCGCCCGCCCATTGGCCGTCGTCGTCCTGATGCGAAAGCAGTCTGGCGCCCCAGCCTTCGGTCTCCACCTTGGCTCGCTCGGCCCTCCACACAGGTTCCGGGGCATCCAGCAGGTCACGCATCACTTGCCAGCGGATCGAAGGATCCGAAGCGAGAAGCCAGTCAATCACCGGGAGGCTCATAGGGCGTGCTCCAGGCCGGTCTTCAAAGCCGACCTGAGCGAAAACTAGTGCTCGCTCCGGAAACGGGAAGCTAGTCGCCCTTCGAGCCGAACATCTTCTTCAGCATGTCGGCCATCGGGCCGGTCGCCGGCAGCTTCTTTGGCTGGGCTGAATTGCGCGCCTGGTGGATGTGCGATTGCGCGCTCTGCTTCTTCGGGGTTTCGGGCTTGTCCGCTTCCGGCTTGCCGCCGGTCGCGAGCGCGATCTTGTTCAGAAGCTGGGAATCCTCGCCGCGCACCAGCATGTCGGCATTGTCGGCGATGGCGTCGAGCAGCGGTATCAGCCAGGCTTGGTCGGCCTTGGCGAAATCGCCGAGAACGTGGGCGTGAACGAGGTCCTTGACGCCGGGATGGCCGATGCCCAGACGCAGGCGGCGATACTCCTTGCCGCAATGGGCATCGATCGACTTGATGCCGTTGTGGCCGCCATGGCCGCCGCCGACCTTGAGCCGCGCCTTGGCGGCCGGCAGGTCGAGTTCGTCATAGATGACGGTAATATCCTTCGGCTGCAGCTTGTAGAAGCGCATGGCCTCGCCGACCGCTTCGCCTGAGAGGTTCATGAAGGTCTGCGGCTTCATCAGGAGCACGCGTTCGCCGCCGATCTCGCCTTCGGCGATCTCGGCCTTGAACTTCTTCGACCAGGAGGAAAAGCTGTGCCGGCGGTGAATGACGTCGACCGCCATGAAGCCGATATTGTGCCGGTTGGTGGCGTATTTCGAACCTGGATTGCCAAGCCCTACGATGATCAGCATGTCGTCACGCGTCGATGATTTCGGGGTGGGGCCATCCAAGATCATCGTGCCCGCGGGAAGTCAACGCTTATTTCTCGGCGCGCAGGCTGGCATTCGGCGTGAGGCCGTAGTGCTTGAAGATTTCGTCCTGGGTGCCGTTGCCGACCAGCCGGTCCAGTTCGCGCTGCATCGCGGCGACGGTTGCCCGCGATACATCGCGGTGGCAGGCGATGCCGTAGAGCTTGCCTTCAAGCACCAGCGCCGCCTCGACCGGTTTGCCCTCGGCGCGCATGCTCTGGAAGGTTTTCTCTGACGTCATCAGCAGATCGACGCGTCCGGCGATCAGCTTCTTCACGCTCGAATTGAGGTTTGCGGCATAGTCGATCTTCGGGAAGTCGTGGTCCCTGAGATAGGTTGCGGAAAAATCCTCGCGCTGGGTGCCTACGGTGTACTGACGTGCTGCTTCCAGCGAAGCCGGTGCTATGTTTGAGCCGGCGTGGCGAACCATAACCATATGATCGACCAGCAGAGGTTCGACCCATAGAAACTTCTTGTCGCGTTCGGCGTCGTGGCCGGTGGTGAAAACGCAATAGGCAGGATCGGTTTCGGCCAGCATGAAGGCCCGCGCCCAGGGCAGAACCTCGATCGTGTAAGGCTGTTTCAGCCGCTCCATGATCCGCTTGACCTGATCTACCGCAGCACCGCTCGGACCGTTCTCGGTCGAAAAGTTGTAAGGGGGGTACTCCTCGGTGACGAACTTGATCGTCTGTGCCTCAGCGGTCGTGAAGAGACCGAGGAAAAATATTGGGATCAGCGCCTTCACGTGCTTTCCTCCTTTTGCTGCATGCCTTGCGGTATCCGCGCAGTGCTGCCGCGTCCCGAACCTCCATCGGAGAGCGTGACCGCTGGCAGCGAACATCATGCCCGCCTGTCTGCCACCGCCGCCGTCTTTGCCTCCGAGTCGCTTTCCAGCATCTTCAGCATGCTGTCGATCTGCATCGGCCGGCTGAAGAGATAGCCCTGGCCGCAATCGACACCCAGCTTGCGCAGCAGCTGCCACTGCTCCTTCGTCTCGATGCCTTCGGCAACGACGGTGCAGCCCATCTGGTGCGAGATCGTGCGGATGCCCTTGATCAGCATGCGGCTCTTGCGGCGGATGTCGGCGGTGCCGGAACTCAGCGAACGGGTGAAGGACTGGTCGACCTTGACGATATCGACCGGGAAACGGTTGAGGTAGCTCAGCGATGAATAGCCGGTGCCGAAATCGTCGAGCGCGATGCGGCAGCCGAATTCGTTGAGTTGCTTCAGCACCGCGTGCACTTCCGGATTGTCGAGCATGAGGACGGCTTCGGTGATCTCGACGACGATCCGGCATGGCGAAATATGGTGCTTCAGGAGCAGTGCGGCGAGCTTGTGCGGCAGCGTCAGCTCGAATTGCAGCGGCGAGAAATTGACGGCTAGGTAGGTGTTCTGCGTGCCGTCCAGCTCGGAGATCGCAGCCAGATGGCGGATCGCCTTTTCGAGGATGTGGTCGCCTATGCGGGCGATCGTGCCGGTTTCCTCGGCAATGCCGATGATCTTGCCGGGCGGCATCAGGCCCTTTTCCGGGTGGTTGAGGCGCATCAGCGCCTCGAAGCCGGCGATCTGTCCGTCGGCAAGGCTGACGATCGGCTGCAGCCAGGCCTCGAAGTGGTCGTCCTTCAGCCCAGCCTCGATGCACTGTTCGATCTCATGGCGCTCGCGGGAAGCGTCGAGCATGCTGGCGTCAAACAGCTGCAGGCCGTTCTTGCCATCGTGCTTGCGCGCATACATGGCCATATCCGCCTTGAGCAGGAGGTCGGAGGCGTTTTCCGCATGGGCCGGGTAGACCGAGATGCCGACGCTGGCGCTGACGAGCAGTTCGTTGCCGGCAATCGGCATCGGCTCGCGCAGTGCCGAAACGATGCGTTCGCCGATCTCGCTTGCGAGCGCAGCCGCGTCCCGGTCGGAAATCAGGATGGCGAATTCGTCTCCGCCGAGGCGGGCCATGATGTCGCCGGGGCTCAGCGCGTCACGGATGAGCTCGACCGTGTGGCGCAACACTTCGTCGCCGGCCGCGTGGCCGAAATTGTCGTTGATCCACTTGAAGCGGTCGAGATCGATGAACAGGCAGCCAAGCTGCATGCCGCATTCGTCGGCCTGCCGGATCGCGTCATCGAGTGCCCCTTCGAACCCCTGGCGGTTGAGCAGGCCGGTGAGGTGGTCGGTGATCGCCTGGGTGTGGTTGCGGCTTTCCGCCTGCTTCAGCGCCGTGACATCGGTCATGACGGAGAGCGACAGGCTGCCTTCACCGGTCGCCTTCGTCTCCTGGATCAGCACCGTCATCAGCTCGCTATCCGTCTTGCGGAAAGGAACGGTGACCTCCCGGATCTCATGGTCGCCGACCGCGATCGTTTTGGCATGGCTGCGATAGGTTTCGTGCCAGTGCTGATCGATGAAATCGACGAAGTCGCGGCCGATGACGTCGTCCCGATCGTAACCGGTCGCCAGCAGCCAGTAGTCGCTGACGGCGAGCAGGCGTCCGTCGACGTCGAGCGAGAACAGCATCGCGGGCGTCAGGTTGTAGATATCGGTGACGCGTTCGTGCGCATTCTTCAGTTCGGTCTCTTCGCGCTCGAGCCGGTCCTGCATCTCGTTGAAATTGGCGGCAAGCGCGCCCATTTCGTCGTCGGAGGTCCAGTCGACCCGGTGGCGTGAGCCGAGCCGGCGCGTCGCCTCGATCGCCGCTGTCAGGCGCATCAGCGGGCGCATCACCGTGAAGCGATTGCCGACGAGGGCTGCGGCGAAGACGATTGCGACGGCGAAGAGCAGGATGGCGAGGATCGCCAGCTCGTCCTTGCTGAATTGCGACAGAAGGCCGGGCGTCGGCACTCTCACCTCGATGCGACCGATCTCCTTCATCCCATCCATGGACTGATAGGAAATGGGCAGGCTGAGGATCCGGTCCTTGGTGCCGGGCACAGCGCCGCCGAGCGGCATCTGGGCGAGGATCGAGCCGGTCTGGTCGCGGACGGTGACAGAGAGGATATCGGTGCCGTTTATCAGCGATCGGGCGATGTGCTTTATGCCGTCGCTGTCGAAGTCCCAGATGGGTTTGCCCAGCGCCTCGGCGCTTGCGGCCATCAGCAGTTCGATGTTGTGAATCCGCTCGCGTGCGATGCGGTCGCTGGATATACTCAGGAAGAGAACGAGCAGAGGGGCAATGAAAACGAGCATTGCGCCACAGACAATCGCAATAAATCGGTTCTCCACGGAATGCATCATCGGATGCACGCCTTGGAAGGTGCTGCCACGCATTTCATTTCGGATTCTCTTCAGTCTGAGCCCCAGTTTCCCCGACAGAAGAACATCATCAAAACCTTAAATGTTGCTGAAATCGCTTCGTGATAAATGATGAGACGCGATGCCGGCGCTGGGCGAGAGGCCTGTGGACCAATGCAAAAAGCCCGCCCCAAACGAATGGGACGGGCTCTCGATGAAGTGCAGCGGGACTGGCTTTTCGCCAGTCACCCAAAAGCCAATCAGGCTTCTGCTTCGCCTTCGGCTTCTTCCTTCACGCCACCGGCCGGAGCAACGATCGTTGCAATGGTGAAGTCGCGGTCGGTGATAACCGGGGTCGCGCCCTTCGGCAGCTTGATGTTGGAAATGTGAACGGCGTCGCCGACCTTGAGGCCGGAGAGATCGACGCTCAGGAATTCCGGAATGTCGTTGGCCGAAACGTTGAGTTCGACTTCGTGGCGAACGATGTTCAGAACGCCGCCAGCCTTCAGGCCCGGGGACTTCTCTTCGTTTTCGAAGTGAACCGGAACTTCAACGGTAACCTGGCTGTCCTTGGAGACGCGCAGGAAGTCGACATGCATGGTGAAGTCACGGACCGGATCCAGCTGGTAGTCCTTCGGCAGGACGCGGATCTTTTCGCCGTTGACGTCGATGACCGCGACGGTGGTCATGAAACCGCCGGCGTGGATCTTCATCGTCACTTCCTTGGTGGAGAGTGCGATGGAAACGGGGGCTTGCTTGTCACCGTAGATGACAGCCGGGATAAGACCGTTGCGACGAAGTTCACGGGAGGACCCCTTACCAACCCGTTCGCGCGTCTCGGCCTTGAGCTCGTAAGTTGCGTGGCTCATGGGTAGACCTTTCTATGTCTAAATCTGGAGAGCTCATCCGACATGGCGGATGAACCGAAGCCACATGGGCTTCATCCGCGTTGCCTCCAAGGGTGTCTACGCGGACGGGGCGGTGCATAGACGAGATCGGCTTGAAATGCAAGCTTTGCCGCGGGTTCAGGCCTTTTTCTGGGTAAGACGCGCAAGCGCCAGCATCAGCCCACCGGCAATCAGACCCCAGAAGGCCCCGGAAACACCGGCGAAACTGACGCCCGATGCCGTCACCAGAAAGGTGATGGCGGCCGCCTCGCGTGTCTTCGCCTCGGTGAAGGCGGCCATGGCGGAACTGGCGAAGGCGCCGACGAGCGCGAGGCCGGCCACCGCCTCGATCAGGATGGAAGGCGCAAGGCTGACGAAGGTGGTGACGGCGCCGGCAAGCAGCCCGAAGAGAATGTAGAAGGCGCCGGCATTGATCGCCGACCAGTAGCGTCGGTTGCGATCGGGATGAGAATCGCTGCCGGCGCACATGGCGGCGGTGATCGCCGCCAGATTGACCGCGTGGCCGCCGAACGGCGCGCTCAGCATGGAAAAGAGGCCGGTGGTCGCAAACAGCGGCCCGGGGGCGGGGTGATAGTCGTTGACCTTCAACACCGCGATGCCGGGGATGTTCTGCGAGGCCATGGTGACGATGAACAGCGGCAGCGCAATGCTGACCATGGCTGCGACATTGAACTGTGGGGTCACGAACTCGACGGTCGGCACCAGCGCCGAGGACAGGGTAGAGAAGGCGCCCGCCGGGACTTCGACGCCGAAGGCGATGACGAGTACGAAAGCGACGAGCGCGGCCGGCACCGCATAGAGCTTGTTGACGCTGCCGACGACCGCCCAGGCGATGAGGATCGGCAAGCCGAGAAGCGGATTGAAGGCGATCGCCTTGACCGGCGCGAAGCAGAGGCTGAGCAACACCCCCGCGAGCATGGCATTGGCGAGCGGGGCAGGAATGCCCGAAACCAGGCGGCCGAGCGGTTTCCAGAGGCCGGCGACGACGACGACCAGCCCACAGACGAGGAAGGCGCCGACGGCAGCGTTGAAGCCGCCTTCGACGACGCCGGCGCTCGCGAGCAGTGCGGCACCCGGCGTCGACCAGGCGATGCTGACCGGCAGCCGCGTGATGGCGCTGATGACAATCGCGCAGACGCCCATGGAGATCGACAACGCCATCAGCCCGGAGGCAGCCTGTGCTTCGCTGGCGCCGACTCCGGTCAGGCCGTGCAACACGACGGCGAAGGAACTGGCGAAGCCGACGAAGGCGATCAGCAGGCCCATGAAGAGGCTCTGGGGCGAGAAGTCACGAAACATGGCGGCAACCGGCTGTTGTGGGGGTGAGTCGCGGCGATCTGATCCTTTCGCGTATCACATTCGGGCGCGCTGTCGATATCGGCCGCGTGATGCACCGATCAAACTCGCTGAGGGGGGCTGACCCTCGAACCTTCGTCTGGCTGGACCTTTGCGGAGATCGTTGGCTATAGTGCCGCCCAAGCAGGTGCGCCGTTTGGGAGATCGGTCGCATCCGCCTTCCGCCGGTCGACGCTTTCAGGGAGGAAGCCGATGCCTGCCGTCAGGGATCATTCGGAACTTGTCTATCGGGTCGCGCACCAGTCTTCGGCGGCGGCGAGCTCATCGGTGGCCGCGTCGTGGCGGCGCTGCATGACCCTGCATAAGCTTGCTCCGGAGGAAGCCCGTACGCCGCTTCGGCTGTCGGACAGCGAGTTTCGCTCCGTCCGCGAGCGCTCCGGTGAGCTGCTGGCGGAGGCCGGCATCGAACTCGACCGGTTGTTTGCGACCGTCGGCAGGGCTGGCTGCTGCCTGCTCCTCACCGACAATGACGGCGTGGCGCTCGAGCGGCGCGGAGCGGTCGGCGACGACGCTGAATTTCGCGGCGTCGGGCTCTGGTCGGGAACGGTCTGGAGCGAGGCGAATGTGGGCACCAACGGCATCGGCACGGCGATCGCCGATGAGCGCGCCGTCGTCATCCAGCGCGATCAGCATTTCCTGAGCAGCAATATCGGCTTGAGCTGCGCGACCGCGCCGATCCGCGATCATCGCGGGCGATTGGCGGCGGCCATCGACATTTCAACCTGCCGTGACGATGCCTCCGAGATCACCATGTCGATCCTGTCGCAGGCGGTTCGTGACGCCGCCGCGCGCATCGAGGCCGGCCTCTTCCGTCGTGCCTTCGCCGGTGCGCGCATCGTGCTGGTGCCAGTGGATCGAGCCGGGCCGGCGCTCCTTGCTGTCGACCGCGACGACCTCGTGCTCGGCGCGACGCGTGCCGCACGGCAATGGCTCGACCTCGACGACCGGCGCATCGCCGCCGGGGTTCCGGCCTCCGACCTTCTTGGAGAGGACACGTCAGGCGATGCCGCCGAGCTTCCCGATGCGGAGCGCGCGGCGCTCCGGCGTGTTCTTTCCCGTGCCAGCGGCAACGTCTCCATGGCGGCCGAGCTGCTCGGCATCAGCCGCGCCACGCTTTACCGCAAGATGAAGCGGCTCCAGGTCAACTGATCTTCCTACCCATCTGAAGGCTGCCCCTCACCCTAACCCTCTCCCCGCAGACGGGGAGAGGGGACGTGGCCCCGAGCGGTCTTTGCGATTGTGGTGGCCCTGATCCTTGGGGGAATGGGGAGCATGCCGCTTGCCCCTTCTCCCCGTGACGACGGGGAGGGTCCCGGCAGGGGGATGAGGGGCAAACGCGGGCTGAAGCAACCGCAGACTTGCCGCCCAGTTTGCTGCACTGCAGCACGGGATCCAAGCCTACCTGTCTCAATTCTGAAACACATCGCGTCACTGGTGCTTGCGCCTCACTATCGAAGACGCACGTTCAGTCGCACCTTCCTTCTCACAGCCCCGTTGCTGGTTCTCAGGGAGGAAAGACCATGTTGCATCAGAAGATCGTCGAAAGCCCGTTCAGGCAGAAATACGGCAACTTCATCGGCGGCGAATGGCGCGAGCCGGTGGCCGGGCGCTATTTCGACAATACGACGCCGGTGACCGGCGGCGTGCTGTGTCAGGTGGCGCGCTCGGATGCCGCTGACATCGAGCTTGCGCTCGACGCCGCCCACGCGGCCCGCGAAAAATGGGGCCGGGCGTCGGCCGCCGAGCGCTCCAACATCCTGATGAAGATCGCCGACCGCATGGAGGACAATCTCGAACTCCTGGCGCGGGCCGAAACCTTCGACAACGGCAAGCCGATCCGCGAGACCATGGCGGCCGACATTCCGCTTGCCATCGACCATTTCCGCTACTTCGCCGCCTGCATCCGCGCGCAGGAAGGCTCGATCGGCGAGATCGACCACGACACGGTCGCCTATCACTTCCACGAACCGCTCGGCGTCGTCGGCCAGATCATCCCGTGGAATTTCCCGATCCTGATGGCGGCCTGGAAACTGGCTCCGGCGCTTGCCGCCGGCAATTGCGTCGTCCTGAAGCCGGCCGAGCAGACGCCGGCCTCGATCCTCGTCTGGGCGGAGCTGATCGGCGATCTCTTGCCGGCAGGCGTGCTCAACATCGTCAACGGCTTCGGCCTTGAAGCCGGCAAGCCGCTCGCTACCAGCCCGCGCATCGCCAAGATCGCCTTTACTGGCGAAACGACGACCGGTCGGCTGATCATGCAATATGCCAGCCAGAACCTCATTCCGGTGACGCTGGAACTCGGCGGCAAATCGCCGAACATCTTCTTTGCCGACGTTTTGGCCGAGGATGACGATTACTTCGACAAGGCGCTCGAAGGCTTTGCCATGTTCGCGCTGAACCAGGGCGAAGTCTGCACCTGCCCGAGCCGTGCGCTGGTGCAGGAGAGCATCTATGACCGCTTCATGGAGCGGGCGGTGAAACGCGTCGAGGCGATCCGCCAGGGCAATCCGCTCGACAGCGCCACGATGATCGGCGCACAGGCCTCCAGCGAACAGCTCGAAAAGATTCTCTCCTACATCGACATCGGCAAACAGGAAGGCGCCGAAGTGCTCACCGGCGGTGGCCGCAACGTGCTCGAAGGCGAACTGTCGGAAGGCTTCTACGTCAAGCCGACAGTTTTCCGCGGGCACAACAAGATGCGGATCTTCCAGGAGGAAATCTTCGGACCCGTCGTTTCGGTCACCACCTTCAAGACCGAGGCGGAAGCGCTGGAGATCGCCAACGACACGCTCTACGGCCTCGGTGCCGGCGTCTGGAGCCGCGATGCCAACCGTTGCTACCGCTTCGGTCGTGAAATCCAGGCCGGCCGCGTCTGGACCAATTGCTATCACGCCTATCCAGCGCATGCGGCCTTCGGCGGTTACAAGCAGTCCGGCATCGGCCGCGAGACCCACAAGATGATGCTCGATCACTACCAGCAGACGAAGAACATGCTGGTGAGCTACAGCCCGAAGGCGCTCGGCTTCTTCTGATCGGACCCTGCCTTCCCCTCCGTCGGGGAGGGCAACAGAAGCCAGAGGGAAGGTAATCTCCACCTTTCCTCTGGCCCGACCGGCGGCTGAGGTGTGCTCCACCCGCGCCTCAGCCGACCAATATGGGATGCGCGATCGAGCAGGGAGGCTCGTGATGTCCATTGAAATGACCGGGACCACCGAAACCAACGAACCGCGGGTGCTTGCGACGGACGCGGCGCTCGATTTCATTGCCGAAATCCGGCACGACCATCCCGATATCCTGTTTCACCAATCCGGCGGCTGCTGCGACGGCTCGTCGCCGATGTGTTATCCGGCTGATGATTACATCGTCGGAGACAACGACGTGAAGCTCGGCGCCGTCGGCGGCGTACCCGTCTATATCAGCGCCAGCCAGTTCGAGGTCTGGAAGCACACGCAACTGATCATCGACGTGGTGCCGGGGCGGGGCGGGATGTTCTCGCTCGACAACGGACGGGAGAAGCGATTCCTCACCCGTTCGGGTCTGTTTGGCGGCGGCGAGGCTTGCGTCGTCGTGCGTGGATAGCGCTCCCATACGCGCCAACACCAACTCATTTCCGCCTTACGTGGAACGAAGTGCGGCTGGTCTCCCGGTGCTCCAGGCACGAAATGCTCTTAATCAGCGCCTTGAGGTTCTTGAAATCGTGTTTTCGGGGATCGAAATTCGGTATTCGTTTGTTGAGTACGCTACCGACTGTGCCGAGGTGAGCCCACCCGTCGTCGCCCAATGTGTCGTCAATTGCCGCCAAGATTTCTTTCAGAGGCAGCTTTGCCGGCTTATTCGATTTACAATCGCCTTTTGTACCTTCCACAAGAAGGAGATCGCAATAAATGAATCGGTTGCATGAATTCGCGTAGGGTTTGGGCGCCTTCTTTTCGCCAAAGCCGTAGACGGACAGGCCATCCTCCCGGATCCGGCTTGCGAGCGAGGTGAAATCGCTGTCGCTGTAGGCAATGCAGAAGCCATCGACTTGTCCGCGATGCAGGATATCGATCGCGTCGATCGCCAGCTTCAAATCGGTGGCGTTCTTGCTTTTCGCTGCTGGTGCGACGTGAACCGGCAAGAATGCATATTTATGGAGCAGCGGCTGCCAGATGGCCATCGCAGGGCGGCCAAAGTCTCCATAAACACGTTTGATGGAAGCGGTGCCGAGCGCCGATGCTTCGCGAATGATAAGCGGCAGAAAACTGGAGCGGATGTTATCGGCATCTATCAGTATAGCCAGGCGGTCACGGCGCCCCTGAGAACCAATTTCCATGCTCACACCTTAATGTGCCCGTTTTCTAAATTAGGTATTTATGCTGCTCACACCTCAAGATTGTCAATGCGCATGTGATTCAGGTGTGGTTGCGAAAGCGGTGGACGGAGCGACCTACTTCCGCTCCCGCACGATCTTTGCCGCCAGATCGAGAAGCGCCCGCAATTTCGGCTGGGTCTGGGCCTTGGCGGGGAAATAGATGAAGAGGCCCGGCGACCTCGGCAGGTAGGCTTCGAGTACCCGTTCAAGGCGCCCGGTTGCGACAGCGTCGCGTACCGAAAGGTCCGGCAGGTAGGCGAGCCCGGTGCCGGCTTCCGCCATCTCCACGAGCATCTGGAAGTCGTTGACGGTCAGCCCGCCGGGTACGTCGACGGAGAAGTCGCGTCCCTCCCGCTCGAACTCCCAGCGGTAGATCGTGCCGGATGCCGGGTAGCGATAGCGGATCGCCTCGTGGCGTGTCAGCTCTTCGGGCGTTTGCGGCCGCCCTCGTTTCACGAAGTAGGACGGCGAGCCGACCACCGTCCAGGTGATGTCTGGCGTCAGCCGGACCGCAATCATATCCCGTTCGACCGCTTCGCCGATGCGAATGCCGGCATCGAAGCCGCGCTCGGTGATATCGACGGCGGCATCGTCGATCGAGATTTCCACCGAAACGTCCGGATAGGCCTGGCGGAAGCGCGGCAAAAGCGGCGTCAGCACCAGCGGGATCGCCATGCGCGGCACGGTCAGCCGCAGGTTGCCCATGGGCCGGTCGCGAAAGTCTCCGAGCAGCTCGTAGGCATCGGCGATCTCGGAGGCGGCAGGGCGCACGCGCTTCAGGAAGGCGCTACCGGCCTCGGTCAGAGCGACGCGCCGCGTGGTGCGGACGAAGAGCTGGAGGCCGAGACGGGCTTCGAGCGCCCTGATCGTCTGGCTGACGGCATTGGGCGTAACGCCGAGCGTCGCTGACGCCGCGGTGAAGCTGCTGCTCTCGGCAACCGCCAGGAATTCTCTTAGCCCGTTGAATGGATCGCGTGTCATCGCCATTATGAAGTTCTGCTTCCGAAGCCTTAAAGATAACAGCTATTTTTCATCGCAATCAACTTTGGCATGGTCTCCTCACACCACTTCCTTCGAGCAATGGAGAACGACATGCAATACACGACGCTTGGAAACACCGGTCTCGTGGTCTCGCGCCTTGCCTTCGGCGCGATGACCTTCACCGCCGGCGATCGCAGCCTCGGCGCCGTCTACAAGACCGATGCCGAAGCGGCCGATGCCCTTGTGGGACAGGCGCTGGATGCCGGCATCAACTTCTTCGATACGGCCGACGCCTATGCCTCCGGGCAGTCGGAACGCATCCTCGGCGAGGCGCTCAAGTCCCGTCGCGACGAGGTGGTGATCGCCACCAAGGTCGGCTTTCGCACCGGAACGCCACTCAGCCAGGCCGGCCTTTCGCGCCGCCACATCCTCTGGTCGGTTGATCAGAGCCTGAAGCGTCTCGGCACCGACTGGATCGACGCCTACATCGTTCACAAGGAAGATCCGCACACGCCGCTCGAGGAAACGCTTCTCGCGCTCGATGCGGTCGTTCGCTCCGGCAAGGTGCGCTACATTGGCTTTTCCAACTGGTCGGCCTGGAAGGTGGCGGCCGCGCTTGAGATCCAGAAGGCCAACGGACTAGCGCCTTTCACCCATGGCCAGATGCATTATTCCTTGCTCGGCCGCGACGTGGAGCGTGACGTCATCCCGATGATGCAGCGCTACGGGCTGGGGCTGACTGTCTGGAGCCCCCTCGCGTCGGGCTTTCTTTCGGGCAAGTACACGCGCGAAAATCTTGGCGACCCCGACAACCGCTATTCCGGTTTCGACATCCTGCCCTTCGACAAGGAACAGGGCTTCAAGCTGGTCGAGCGCATGCGCGGGATCGCCGATCATCACGGGGCGAGCGTGGCGCAGGTGGCGATCGCCTGGCTGCTTTCGAAGAAGGCGGTGACGAGCGTGTTGCTCGGAGCCTCCAAGCCGCACCAGCTCAAGGACAATCTTGGTTCGGCCGATCTTGTTCTGACCCAGGCGGAAATCTCGGTGCTCGATGCCGAGACGGTGCCGGCGCCGGTTTATCCCAACTGGTTCATCGACAACCTCGTTGACCAGCCGATGACGCAGGCTCTCGGGAAATAGCTGTGTCTCCGCAACGAACAACGCCGGCACTTTGACGCCGGCGTAAATTTGGGGGGGAATTCGCGAGCTTGTTTCGTCATTCCGATGTTGCGAGCGCCTCAATCGCTGCCGAACCTAGATCTTCATCTGAACCAATGACGCTTACAGTTTTGCCCGTTAGCGGAACGAATCCGCTCTTGACGCCTTCATTTCGTGTCGGGATCAACCTTACCGTTGCCTCACAGCTCGTTTCGACCTCTACGCATTTAGCTGCTTTCAAGAATCTGCCGAACGATTTTACCCCCGCGCGAACGAGCACTGGATCGAATAGGTTTGTGAACGACCTCGGGTGCGGGACATTCTCGCAAGATGCTGCCAAGCACTCCCTAATCGCGCGGCCTACTTCTCCGACATCGGTCTTGTCGATACTCAAAACTGGAGCATTGAGAATTCAAAGCCCTACAGTCGTCTTTGATGAACTGTGAACGTAAAGCATACCCTCACGCTCACAGATTGTTGCGGCTTTCATTCAGACTCGCCTTGCTCGCGGTACTTCTCGCTCAACGAAAAACGCCGGCGCTTGGGCGCCGGCGTTGTTTTCAGAAATTCGCGTGCTCGCAACGATCTCAGTCGAAGAGGCTCGAAACCGACTCTTCCTGGCTGGTGCGGCTGATGGCTTCGCCAAGCAGGCCAGCGGTGGTGATCACGCGGATGTTGTGGGCGGACTGGACGGCCGTGGTCGGCTGGATCGAGTCGGTGATGACCAGTTCCTTCAGCATCGACGAAGTGACGCGGGCAACCGCGCCGCCGGACAGAACGCCGTGGGTGATGTAGGCCGTGACGCTGGTTGCGCCGTTCTTTAGGAGCGCTTCGGCCGCGTTGCAGAGTGTGCCACCCGAGTCGACGATGTCGTCGATCAGCAGGCAGTCCTTGCCCTTCACGTCGCCGATGACGTTCATGACTTCCGATTCACCGGGACGGTCGCGACGCTTGTCGACGATGGCCAGCAGACAGTCGAGGCGCTTGGCAAGCGCGCGGGCGCGCACCACGCCGCCGACGTCGGGCGAAACGACCATGACGTTCTTGAGGTCGTAGTTTTCCTTGACGTCGCGCGCCAGGATCGGGATCGCATAGAGATTGTCGGTCGGGATGTCGAAGAAGCCCTGGATCTGCCCGGCGTGAAGATCAAGGGTCAGAACGCGGTCGGCGCCGGCTTCGGTGATCAGGTTGGCGACGAGCTTGGCGGAGATCGGCGTGCGCGGACCGGCTTTGCGATCCTGGCGGGCATAGCCGAAATAGGGAAGCACTGCGGTGATGCGGCGAGCGGAAGAGCGGCGCACCGCGTCGATCATGATGAGCAGTTCCATCAGGTGATCGTTGGTGGGGAAAGAGGTCGACTGGATGATGAACACATCCTCGCCGCGCACGTTTTCGCCGATCTCGACGAAGATTTCCTGATCGGCGAACCGGCGTACCGCCGCTTTGCCGAGAGGCAGGTTGAGATAGTTGCAGATCGCTTCGGCCAGCAGCCGGTTCGAATTGCCTGCGAAAACCTTCATTGACGGACCGCCTTGAGCTGGCGCGGTCACCGTCCGGTACTTTTCCGGGAGCGGTGTGTTCCGCGCAGATTCCGAGAGCCATTCCAATCGCGGACATTCTTTGCGGATGGCCGCCGTTCAGAGCTGATCGGCCGCTTTTTAGCGAGACTGAACTTGAATGCAAGGGGAATGCTGCGCCGCGAAGGCCAATATCCTAAAAACTTTGCATCAACCGGCCTGAGATTGCCGCCATTCGAGGTAGGCGTTGATGGTTTTCGTCGCGATTCCCTGCATGGTTGCCGCCGGGACTCCGCTCCACAAGTCGGCGCCGCCGCCGGGAACCGAGTCCTGTCCCTGGATACGGTGCAGGCGGTTTCCGCTGCCGTCGAGCACATCCCAGACATAGACGACGGTGGTCTTGTCGCCGTCTTTGAGCGTCGAGAAGTAGCCCTTGAGGATATGTTCGCTGCTGGCATCGCCAGAGCCCTTGATCGTCAGGCCGTGTGCGCGCGCTTCGGCCCCAAGCTGCTTGGAGAGCGGCGTGACCGCCTGGACCGGTGCGCCGATGATCGGCAGGAACCGGATCGTGCCGCTGGCGGCGGCACTTGCCTTCGGCAGCGAAGCGACGCTCGGCTCGTTCTGGATCTCTTCGGCAGCGGCTGCGGTCTGTTGCACTGGCGTCTGTTGTACCGGGGGCGGTTGGTTCTGGATCGTGTTCTGGACGGGTGCTGAACCGGCGGCAAGCCGGCTTGCCTGGGCCTCGAACGTGCCGGCCGGATCGGTATAGGTCGCATCGCCGCTGGCATAGGCCGTCGGCGTGTTCGAAGGGGCCGGCTGAGGAGAGTAGGCGGTGGTCTGGCTGACGGGTTCGCGCTGCACTGGGGCGACGGCGGTCTCAGCCGACATGGCGTCGAGGTCGGATTGCGTCACCGGCGGCGAGCGAAAGGTTCCGGCGCCGACGTCGACCTGCGGCGTCAGCATGTCGGTGCTGTTGCAGCCAGCCAGGGCGACGAGGAGTCCGAGGCCAACGATAGGCGTGGTGAGCTTTCGCATGTTCAAACCGTCCGTTTTCTTCGCGGCAGTTTTTGAAACGTCTCCTGTCGTCTGCCAGTTCAAAGCAATTCTAGGCGGATTTCCCTAAGCAGAAATGAAGTCCAGGCCATAGCGCGACAGCGGGCGCGGAGTATCCGTGGTGGTGAGGTAGGTCTGGCCGAGGGTCATGGCGGTGCCGCTGTCGGAATCCATGATGATCATGTGCACGAACAGCGACATGTTCGGCTCGATCTCCTGCGGGTTGCCGAGATGGAACATCTGGTGCTCCATCCAGGAGGGCGAGAAGCGGGCGCCGAGCGAATAGCCGCAGGCGTTGAGGCGGTGACGGGCGAGGCCGCGCTCGTCCATGATCTTGGCATGCATGTCGAAGACGGTGCCGAAGGTGTTGCCGGGACGAAGCACCATCTCGATCGCCTGGATGGTTTCGCGGCAGGCGCTGTAGAGTTCGCGGTGACGGTTGGTCGGTTCGCCGATGACGACGGTGCGCATCATCGCCGCATGATAGTGGGCGCTGACGCCGGCCCATTCGAGGGTGAGCTGGTCCTGGCTGTCAAGCACGCGGCGCCCGGACTTGTAGCGGCAGAGCAGCGCGTCGGCGCCGGAGCCGATGATGAATTCGTTGGCCGGATAGTCGCCGCCGCCGGCCAGAATCTTGCCCTGCATCGCGGCGAGGATGTCGGCTTCGTTGCCGCCGGGACGGATCAGCGGCAGCGCGGCGTCGAGCGCATCGTCGGCCAGGCTTGCTGCCTTCTCGACATAGGCGATCTCGGCGTCGCTCTTGATGAGGCGCAGACGGCTGACGAGGTACGAGGCGTCGATTATCTCGCCGAAGGTCTGGATCTGGCGGTCGAGCAGTCGGGCGACGCGGCCGGTCATGCCGTGCGTATCGTATTCGACGCCGATGCGGCAGCCGAGCAGGTCGAGTTCGCTCAAGAGGTTCTTGAGATCCAGGGTCGGATCGGCATTGGCCCGGTCCACCCAGATCTCGATGCGTTCGATATTGGAGGTGTGGCGTGCCTGGCGCAGGTCGGCCGAGCGCGTCAGCAAGACCATCGAGCCGTCTTTCTTCACAACCAGCGTCTGGAAGAAGCAGTAGCCGAAGGTGTCGTAGCCCGTCAGCCAGTACATGCTCTCCTGGGCGAAGAGCAGCACGGCATCGAGCTTCTCCTCGCGCATCTTCTCCGTCAGCCGATCGAGGCGGCTTGCATATTCTTCCTGGGCAAATTGAAGCGCCATGTCAGGTCCCCCGTATGCAAATGGCGGAAATCTGCCGGCCGTAGTCCGGTTCCTGCCTGTGTGTCGTCCGACGGTAGGAGAAGAAGCGCTCCTCGTCGGCATAGGTGCAGATATCGAGATTTTCGGCTGCTACGCCTGCTTCGGTCAACCGCTTGATCGTGAGACCCGGCAGGTCGAACATTGCGTGGCCGTCGCGGTCTGACGGCCTGAAATAGGTTGCGTAGCTGTCGTTCGCCGAGACGAAGCGCTCGACGAATTCGGCACCGACTTCGTAGTTGCGATGGCTGATCGACGGGCCGAGGCAGGCGACGATGCGATCGCGCCGGGCGCCGAGCGAGACCATCGCGTCGACGGTGCTCTCGAGCACGCCGCCAAGCGCGCCCTTCCAGCCGGCATGGGCGGCGCCGATGATATTGGTTTCTGCGTCGGCAAAGAGGATCGGGCCGCAATCGGCCGATAGCACGCCGAGCACGATACCGGGCGTCGCCGTCACCAGCGCATCAGCCTCAGGGCGGCTACCGTCATAGCTTTCGTCGACCACGATGGCGTTGGGGGAATGGACCTGATGAACCGTCGCCAGCCGTTCCAGCGGCGCGCCGAACCAGCCCGCGACGCGGGTGCGGTTCTCGTTGACATGGGCTCTTTCGTCCTTCGAACCGAGGCCGACATTGAGGCCGCGATAGAGCCCTTCGGAAACGCCGCCCTGGCGGGTGAAATAACCGTGGGCGATTGCCGGCCCGGCCTTCTCGCCGAAAAGCGAGCTCTGCACGGGAGAAAGCGCGGCGTCATGCTGCATCGGTATATTTGCCTTTGCTTTATGAATAAATTCAATGGGTTTGGGGGCGCGCTCCGGCCCGGCGACTGGCGGCTGATTTGCCGGCGCGATGTTGACCCGCGATGGCTGGGCTGTCAATTCCCGAACGATAGGGGGAGCCAGCGGCCTGTGATTTCGAGGGGCAGTCATCGCTCGGCCACCGCCGCTACGCGCTGACGAAAACGCCTTCCTTCGACGCCCGCATCTGCACGAGGCCCGCGGAAAAACAAGAGGTCGGGATGGCGCCTTACCTGCAGGCTTTTGAGCGACGCTGCGTGCAATCTTTGCGTGGGGCTCTGCATAAGAGTATTATCTAATATAGCAAGAAATGCTTGTGCCTTCGGGAGGAGCATATGAAGCGAAGAACCCATATCGAGGGACGGATTTCGCGTCGCAAATTCCTGGGCGGTGCGGCAATAGCGGGGGTCGCAACGGTCGCCGCGCCTAGCGTTGTCAAGGCGCAGGGGCCGATCAGCATGCGCTGGCAAAGCACCTGGCCATCCAAGGACATCTTTCACGAATTCGCGCTCGACTTCGCCAGGAAGGTCAATGATATGACCGGTGGCGATTTGAAGATAGAAGTGCTGCCCGCTGGTGCCGTGGTGCCGGCCTTCGGCCTGCTCGACGCCGTATCGCAAGGAACGTTGGACGGCGGTCACGGCGTCCTCGTCTACCATTACGGCAAGCAGGCGGCGCTCGCGCTATGGGGCTCTGGCCCGGGTTTCGCCATGGATGCCAACATGCTGCTCGCCTGGCACAAATACGGCGGCGGCAAGGAACTACTCGCAAAACTGTATGAATCCATTGGCGCCAACGTGGTCTCGTTCCCCTATGGGCCGATGCCGACCCAGCCGCTTGGCTGGTTCAAGAAGCCAGTCGCAAAGCCCGAGGATCTTCAGGGCCTGAAGTTCCGTACCGTGGGCATCTCGATCGATGTCTTCACCGGCCTCGGCGCGGCGGTCAACGCGCTGCCGGCCGGCGAAATCGTTGCGGCGCTCGATCGAGGCCTGATCGACGCGGCCGAGTTCAACAACGCCTCGTCCGACCGGGTGCTCGGTTTCCCGGATGTATCGAAGATTTGCATGCTGCAGAGCTACCACCAGAATGGCGAGCAGTTCGAAGTGATGTTCAACAAGCCGAAGTACGACGGTCTACCTGATCAGATGAAGGCGATCATCACCAACGCCGTCGAGGCGGCATCTCAGGATATGGCCTGGAAGGCGATCGATCGCTATTCCACGGACTACCGGGAGATGCAGACCGTCGACAAGGTCAAGTTCTACAAGACCCCGGAGGCAATTCTCAAGAAGCAACTGGAGGTCTACGACGAGGTGGTGAAGAAGAAGGCAGCGGAAAACCCGCTGTTCAAGGAAGTGCTCCAGTCCCAGCTCGTTTTTGCCGAGCGGGCCACGCGCTGGGAACAGGACACCGTCGTCAGTCGGCGGCTGGCATTCGACCACTACTTCGGACAGGACGGCGTGGCGAAGGATCTCTGAGGCACGGCCGCTTCGCGTCAATCAGACGGGATTCAGGCGGAAGACCGGCTCATCTCATTTCGCACATCGGAGACAGTCGAAGGATCACACTATTCGATAAATCAAAGCGTTACAGCGAACTCTGTGCGTTCTTGAAAGGCGCGCCGCTGTAGCGCCCCTCTTGCAGCGGGGGGCATGCGTGAACGTTCAGCATTTTCTGCTCAGGGTCGATGCGACCAGCGTGTGGATCGGTAAAGCCGCAGCCTGGCTGATTATCGGGCTGATGACGATGGTCTGCGTAGAGGTCGTCAAACGCTACATCCTGAACATGCCGACGGCCTGGATATTCGATGCCAGCAACATGTTCTATGGCTCGCTGTTCATGCTCGCGGGGGCATACGCCTTGGCGCAGAATGCTCATGTACGCGGCGACTTCCTCTACAGCTCCATGAGGCCGCGCACGCAAGCCGCCCTCGATCTGGTCCTCTACGTCCTCTTCTTCCTGCCCGGCGTCGCCGCGCTCGTTTACGCCGGCTACGATTATGCAGCACTTTCCTGGCGGATCGGCGAGCATTCGACCGTGACGGCGGAGGGGCCGCCTATCTACTATTTCAAAACCGTCATTCCGGTCGCTGGCGGTTTCGTCCTGCTTCAGGGGCTGGCCGAGATCACGCGCTGCATCGTTTGCCTGCGGACCGGCGAATGGCCAAGTCGGCTCAAGGATGTGGAGGAGCTCGACGTCGTCGCCGAGCAGCTTGAGCACAGCGAGCATGTCGACGCGGAAACGCGCGAGGCTGCGATCGAGCGTGCGCAGGCGATCGACAGGGCGGCGCGGCAACGGGGAATGGGGGGAGACGGCGAGACGTGAGCGATCCACTCCTCGGACTGACGATGCTGATGCTCATCGTGGTGGTCATCATGATGGGGTTTCCGACGGCGTTTACGCTGATGGGGCTTGGCATGCTCTTCGGCTTCTACGCCTTCTACAATCCGGCCGAGCACTGGATCGACAATCGCGTCTTCGACCTGATGGTGCAGCGTACCTATGGGGCGATGACCAATGACGTTCTGATCTCGATCCCGTTGTTCGTGCTCATGGGCTACGTGATGGAGCGGGGTGCGCTGGTCGACAAGATGTTCTACAGCATTCAGCTCGCATTCAAGCGGGTGCCTGCGTCGCTCGCCGTCGCTACCCTCATCGTCTGTACCTTCTGGGGCATCGCCAGCGGCCTCGTCGGTGCGGTGGTCGTGCTGATGGGCGTGATTGCGTTCAATCCGATGTTACGCGCCGGCTATGACGTGAAGCTTGCCTCCGGTGTGATCACGGCGGGCGGTACCCTCGGCATTCTGATCCCGCCCTCGGTGATGATCATCGTCTATGCCGCAGTCGCGGGACAATCCGTTGTCAAGCTCTACGCCGCTGCCATGTTCCCCGGGTTTTTCCTCGCGCTGCTCTACCTCGCCTATATTCTCGGCTGGGCGCTCATCAGCCCCAAGATCGCTCCGCCGCTGCCTGCGGAGCAGACCAAAGTGCCCGTCAGCGCGTGGATGCGGGGCCTGCAAGCGTCGTACTCGCACAACATGCTGGCCGGGCTCTCTCGCGCACTAGTCTCACCGGCAAGGGCGCTGGCTCTCGAAACCGAGGAGGGGTCTCTCACCTATTGGGCTCTCGTCAAGAATTTCTGCGCTGCCTTGGTCCCGCTAGCACTGACGGCTTTTACGATGGCGCTCGTATGGTGGTATGTCGTCATCCATCCGCAGGCATCGGCGGAGGCGGAGGCGCCAGAAGGGCTGGAACAGCTCGGGGCACCGGCGGCGGATGCCGCGCCGACCGCGATCAACGGGCCGGCGACAAGCTTCTACGTGTCCTTCTGGTTGATTGCCACGATCGCTGCGGTGGTGCTCGTCCGCTACTACCGCAATATGAGTGCGGAGCGGCTGCAGGTGGTGAAGCTTTTGATCTCCTCCGTCATGCCGCTCGCCATCCTCACCATAGTCGTGCTCGGCGTAATCCTCTTCGGGATCACCACGGCGACCGAGTCTGCGGCCGTCGGCGCGGCGGGGGCTTTCCTGCTCGCATTCCAGGCCCGGACGCTCAACTGGAAGCGCACAAAGGAAGCGGTGTTCCTGACGGCGAAGACAACGGCCATGGTGTGCTGGCTCTTCGTGGGCTCGGCCTTGTTTTCTGCCGTCTTCGCCATACTTGGCGGCCAGGCGCTGATCGAGCAATGGGTGCTATCGCTCGATCTGACGCCGGTACAATTCATGATTCTTTCGCAGGCGATCATCTTCCTGCTCGGCTGGCCGCTCGAGTGGACCGAGATCATCATCATCTTTGTGCCGATTTTTCTGCCGCTGCTAAAGCACTTCGACATCGATCCGGTGATTTGGGGCGTTCTCGTCTTCGTCAACCTGCAGGCGGCATTTCTGTCGCCCCCAGTCGCGATGTCAGCTTTTTATCTGAAGGGTGTCGCGCCGCCGCATGTGACGATCAACCAGATCTTTGCGGGCATGATGCCCTATATGCTGATCGTCGTGCTCTGCATGGTCATCATGTATCTCTGGCCCGGGATAACCCTCTGGCTCCCGAACTATCTTTACGGCTGAACCGTGCGCTACTGCATATTTCCTTAAATCCTAGCCGATTTAAGGATAAAAACATGCAACAACTCAAAGTGCCACAGCGACCTTTGCGCGTCCGATAAGACGCGCGGCGCTGTAGGCTGTGCGCTCAGGGCTTCGGCTTGCGGAAGGGCGACAGCGGCACCGGAGGGCTGCTCACGGCGAGAACCTTGAACAATTCCCCCATTTTTCCGACACCGGCGCCGGCGAGCCTTTCCACGTCCTGGCGAATGCCCTCTTGGGTGAGCGCATCCTTGTCGCGACCGAGTGCCGCGGCGCGGTCCAGCAGACCGAGACCGACCAGGAAATCGCCCTGGTGCGCAAGGCCGTTGATCTGCACGTCGTCGGTCTCGGCGCGGCGGGCGAGCTGCTCGAAATCGACATGGCTGGTGAGATCGGCCCGGCCCGGATTGGCGAGTGGCGGATCATATTCGTGATCGCGAACGGCCTGCAGCGTATCGCCATAGCCGGTGGCAAGATGGCCGTAATCGATGATCACGGCGGTGCCGCCGCTGATCTTCAGCCGCTCGCAAAGGGCGGACATGACAGCATCGCGGGCAGGGGCGATCTCGAAGATCGTGCCTTTGGCCAAACCCTGCGCCGGCGTCGGCAAGAGGCCCGGATCGATGCCGGCGACGCCGGCAGCAAAGGTCAGTTGGTCATCGGCATCAAGCCCGACCATGCGCTCGCGGAACCCTTGCGCGGTGCGCACGAATTGCCGGATCGGAATGGCATCGAACAGCTCGTTGGCGGCAAGCAGCAGGAAGCCATCGGGCAAAGTCTCGAAGCTTGCATGCCACTCGACCTTGTTGCCATGGGCGACCAGGGTTTCGGACTGGATCTTGCGCAGGCGCTCGCTGGTCTCGACGAGATGCACGCTGGCAGAGGCATAGAGCTCGGGTGCGAGGCGACGCACCACACGCAGCATGTCGGCCATCATCGTGCCGCGGCCGGGGCCGACTTCGGCGATCAGCGCGCCTTCGGGCTTGCCGTGTTGCTGCCAGGCGTGGACGAGAAAGACGCCGATCATCTCTCCGAAGAGCTGGCTGATCTCCGGCGCCGTGGTGAAATCGCCCTCTTTGCCGAAGGGTTCATGAACCCGGTAGTAGCCGTGTTCAGGATCCGCGAGGCAAAGCGAGAAGTAATCGGTGACGCTGATCGGCCCGTGAGCCTTGATCAGCGCCTTGATCTTGTCCGCAAGTGGTGTCGTCATGCCTTCGTCCAGTTAGCGGGAGGCGGCCGGAAGCCGCACGCCCTTGCCTTATCCGCTCTCAGGCAGCTGCACGCCGCGCCCGGGTTATCGCCCAGATGCCGGCGAGCGCCATCGGCAGCGAAAGCAGCATGCCCATCGTCAGCCAGCCACCGACAAGATAGCCGATCTGCGCGTCCGGTTCGCGGAAGAATTCGACGAAAATGCGGCTCAAGGCATAGCCAAGCACGAAGGTGCCGGTGACGAGGCCCGGGGATTTCAACGCCTGGCGACGGTAAATGAACCAGGCAAGCACGCAGAGAAGCACGAGGCCCTCGAGGGCTGCTTCATAAAGCTGGCTCGGGTGACGGGCAAAGGGCCCGCCGGTCGGGAAGACGATTGCCCAGGGCATCGACGAGAGGCGGCCCCAGAGCTCGCCATTGATGAAATTGGCAATGCGGCCGAAGAACAGGCCGATCGGGACGACGGCCGCGACGATATCGAACAGGCTCCAGAGAACGATGCCGTTGCGCCGCGCGAAGATGATCATCGCGAGCGTCGTGCCGAGGAAGCCGCCGTGGAACGACATGCCGCCGTTCCAGATCTCAATGGCGCGGATCGGATTGGCGAGAACGGAGCCGAGGTCGTAGAAGAGGATGTAGCCGATGCGGCCTCCGAGCACGATACCGCCGGCCGCCCAGAGCAGGAAGTCGTCGAGTTGCTGCAGCGTGACCGCCGGGGTCTCGTTGCGCCAGAGCGCGTTGTTCATCGCCAGGCGGCGCGCATAGAACCAGCCGATCAGGATGCCCGCGACATAGGCGAGCCCGTACCAGTGGACGGCGAGAGGCCCGATCTGGAAGATGACGGGGTCGATTTCGGGGAAGGGAAGGATGGCGAGACGGGTCGCTAGAGTTTCCAAGATATGTTCTCGTGCCTATTTCTCGTGCAGGGCCGATAGTTTCGGCGGAACATGGCGAGCGATTTCCGCCGGGTCAAGGCGCCGATGGGGGCGCTTCGGACACAGCGACGTGATTTGGCATGTGATTTTCCTTGCATCCGCTCGCCGCTGACCCTACCTGAAATTCATGACCGCATCGCAATGCGAGGCGATGGCTGAAATGGAGATCGCGACGATGAGCACAGGCGCTAACCGCATTCTGGATGACTTTGCCAAGATCATGACCGATGCCGCAGGTGCCGCCCAGGGCGTGCGCCGCGAGGTCGAGACCGCCTTCCGCGCACAGGCCGAACGCGCACTGAACTCGCTCGACGTGGTCAAGCGCGAGGAGTTCGAGATGGTCAAGGAGATGGCGATCAAGGCGCGCGAGGAAAACGATGCGCTGCTCGCCCGCATTGAGGCTTTGGAAGCGCGTCTCGCCGAGGCCGGCAAGTAACGCGATTCCGCCGAAATAACGGTATTTTGGCGTTTTTACTTCGCCCGCGAACTGGTTTCGCGGGCGTTTTGCTGTCGTTAATCCTGGATCGATTGAAACGGCGTTAAGGCTGGTTAATAAAACCTGAAAAGTTTTCCACCTGTGGACACTGCCAAAAAACCCTTATGGCAGAGTCAGTTAAGCTCTCGCGCTTCATCCAAATGACAACGTGGACGCGATTCATCCCGGCTATTTTTCGGCCCGGGGGCTGGCAGCCTGACTCCGCCATTATACACTGATTTTAAATGATGATTCGAAACGAACCACGCAAGCTCCGGGCAGGGTAAGTCAGCCAGGATGGATGTGAGTTCAGCAATCATAGTGTGTTTGTAATCGGTGTTGGGTTTGCAGCGTTGCGTCTTGTGAGCGTGATGATGCACGTCTGCGCCACACCTATACAGGGTGATGCATGAGCCTTTTGGAAATGGAAGTCGAGCGCCAATCCAACCCGGTCGATATGATCGAGTTCGTGGCCGCAAATAACGACTGGTCGTTCGAGCGATCCGGCGAAGACGAAATCGCCATGACGGTCGAAGGCAGGTGGGCAGACTACCACGTTTCCTTCTCCTGGATGGAGGAGTTCGAGGCTCTGCACCTTGCCTGCGCCTTCGACATCAAGGTGCCGGAAAGCCGGGTCAACGAAGTCATCCGCCTGCTCTCCCATATCAACGGGCAGGTGCTGATGGGCCACTTCGACCTGTGGCGCCAGGAGGAAGTGGTGATCTTCCGCCAGTCGCTGCTGCTCGCCGGCGGCGCCGAGCCGACCAATCAACAGGTCGAAGTTCTGCTTTCGAGCGCACTCGACGCTTGCGAATCCTATTATCAGGCGTTTCAATTCGTCGTCTGGTCCGGCATGGACGCGCAGCGCGCCGTCGATGCGGTCCTGTTCGAAACGGTTGGAGAGGCTTGATCATGGCGAATGCCGCTTCCGGTCCCATCGTCCTCGTCGGCGCCGGCAATATGGGCGGCGCCATGCTTTCCGGCTGGTTGAAGAGCGGCGTTAGGGGTGCTGACGTGCTCGTCGTCGATCCCGGCCCGCCACCGGCCATGGCCAAGCTCATTGCCGACAACGGCGTGACATATGCGACCTCGGCGCCATCAGGCGTTCAGGCCGGCGTGGTCTTCCTCGCGGTCAAGCCGCAGGTGATGGACGCCGTGCTGCCGCCGTTGAAGCCGCTCGTCGGTCCGGATACCGTCATCGTTTCGGTAGCCGCCGGCAAGACGCTCGCCTTCATCGAGACGCACTTGGGTGCTGCGGCCACGGTTCGCGCCATGCCGAACACGCCGGCGATGATCGGCCGCGGCGTTACCGGTGCCTTTGCCAATGCGCGCGTCAGCGAAGCGCAGCGTGCCCAAGTTCACGATCTGCTGAAGGTCAGCGGGCCCGTCGAATGGGTCCGGACCGAAGCCGAAATCGATGCGGTAACCGCGGTTTCGGGCAGCGGTCCGGCCTATGTCTTCTACCTCGTCGAGTGCATGGCGGAGGCGGGCCGCAAGGCCGGCCTCGAGGCGGACCTCGCCATGCGGCTCGCGCGGGAAACCGTCGCGGGCGCTGGCGAATTGTTGCATCAGTCCCCCGACGAGGCGGCACGGCTGCGCCAAAACGTGACCTCGCCCGGCGGTACGACAGCGGCAGCGCTCTCCGTGCTGATGGCCGACGACGGCATGCAGCCGCTTTTCGACAAGGCGATCGCCGCAGCACGCAAACGGGCGGAAGAGCTGGCGGGCTGAGCTCACGAAACGCTGGTGCCGTAATGGCGCCGGCGTGAGGGTTGCTCTACGGCGCGCGGGGGGCAGCGCCTGCGCCTTGTCCAGGGCCTGTACGCCGGTCGAACAGGCACCTCCAGATCGCGCCTATTGCCCGGCGACACATGTCGCGGATCGCGGCGTTGCGCTGACGTCGCGCCCAGGAATGTAGCTGGTAGCTCGCCGGCATATCCTTTCGCTGCTCATCCATTTCCGTCACCTCGCGGGCTCCGCTGTCTGAGTTCCAGGTCCAAGCTACAGCCTATCGTCGGCCGCGATAATCCATGTTAAGTTCCGTTCATCTGTGACGAAATGGAATAGATGCAATGGACCGGCAGGGAGCCATGGCGGTGTTTCTCGCCGTCGTCGAGGAGGGGGATTTCTCGGCGGCGGCGCGGCGGCTGCGCATGACACCATCGGCCGTCAGCAAGATCATCGGCCGACTGGAGGCGCGCCTCGGCGTGCGGCTGCTGCAGCGATCGACGCGCAGCATCAGCCTCACCAGCGAAGGCAGCGCCTATGCGGAGTCGGCCCGTCGCATCCTCGGCGATATCGAGGATGCTGAGTTTGCGATCCAGCCGGGCGCCGAGCCGCGCGGCCGCCTGCGGGTCAGCCTGCCGAGCGCCTTCGGTCATCGCCTGATCGTGCCCATGCTGCCGGCCTTCATCGAGCGGTTCCCGGCGATCGATCTGGAGCTCGATTTCAGCGACGCGATCGTCGATCTCATGAACGGTGACGCGGATGTCGCCATACGGGTTGCGGCGCAAAGCGACAGTACGCTGGTGACGCGGCGCCTGGCATCGAACCGTCGTGTCATCTGTGCGGCGCCGGGATACCTCGAAAGGCACGGTGTTCCCAAGACGCCTGATGACCTGCAACGGCACGTCTGCCTTGCCATTACCGCCCATGGCCGCCTCAACGTCTGGGAGTTCCAGGATGGCAACGGCCGGCATGCGATCCGTGTTCGTGGTTCCGTCGAAGCCAACAGCACGGAAGCGCTGAGGCACCTCGCGCTCGCCGGCATCGGGATCGTGCGGCTCTCCGAAATTCTTGTCGGTGGAGATATCCGGGCGGGCTTGCTGGTGCCGCTTCTGACCGATTGTAATTATGCCGAGGCGGAACCGATCACCGTGGTTTATCCGCACCGGCGTTTCCTGCCGCCGCGTGTGCGCGTCTTCGTCGATTTCCTTGCCGAGCAGTTCGCGCGCCGCCCCTGGGAAGAGGCAAGATTTCACGGGGAGCCTGCCGATACCGGTGCGCTTCCGGAATCTCGCCCGATGCTTTAAGCCCGGCGACTGAGTACTTTTCACAAAGGGAATTGCCGTGACTGAAACGATTGAATTTG
This sequence comes from Ensifer sp. 22521, assembly GCF_052044795.1. Taxonomy (NCBI): domain Bacteria; kingdom Pseudomonadati; phylum Pseudomonadota; class Alphaproteobacteria; order Hyphomicrobiales; family Rhizobiaceae; genus Ensifer; species Ensifer sp. 22521. The sequence continues at coordinate 78,693 of NZ_JBQENM010000012.1, read as the reverse complement.
CTGATTTCGAGCGTGTCGACATTCGCGTGGGCACGATCGTCGAAGCCGAACCCTTTCCGGAAGCGCGCAAGCCGGCCTTCAAGCTGAAAATCGATTTCGGGCCAGAGATCGGCATTAAAAAGTCATCGGCGCAAATCACGGTGCATTATCGTCCGGAAGATCTCGTCGGGCGGCAGGTGCTGGGCGTGGTCAATTTTCCACCGCGCCAGATCGGGCCCGTTCGCTCCGAAGTGCTGACGCTGGGTTTTGCAGACGAGGCCGGCGCGATCGTGCTGGCTGCCACCGAGCGGCCAGTTCCCAACGGCAAAAAATTGATGTGATCCCAATGACCATCGCCTTCGAAGTGATCCCCGAACGCGTCAAGGTCTCCTGCCTGTGGCGCGCCGCCGATGCCGCGCGCGATTGGCGCGCAAGCCATGTGCTGTCTCTGCTCGATCCGGAACTGCCTGACGCCAACGTGCCCGTTATTGCCGATGCCAGCCACCGGGTGGTGCGCATGCGCGACCAGGAAAACCCGACCGCCACGCAGCATTTCCCGGATCTGGTCCTCGAGGTGTTCGAGGCGATGCGGCCGGCGGCGGAGGATGCTTCGAGCCGCATTCTCGTGCATTGCCACGCCGGCGTCAGCCGCTCCACGGCTTTTGCCTATGGGCTGATTGCCCATCAACTTGGCGCGGGCCGCGAGGATGAAGCCTTCCGGGCGCTACTGACGATCACGCGCAAGCCCTGGCCGAACCGGCGGATCATCGAGATCCTCGACAAAGCCCTCGGTCGTAAGGGCCGACTGCTCGCGCCGCTCGATGTCATGCGCGCCCGCCATCCGCGCCGCATCGACGCCTGGCATCGCTTCAACGAACGCCGTGGCCTGACGTCGATCTATCAGCGCTAGCGCTTACGCGTCTGCCAGCAACGCGTCAGCGTAGCGTTTGAGCGACCGGTTGTAGCGGGGGAGGTGGCGCGAGAGGCTGCCAAGCGCAAGCGCTGCTGCTTCTTTCGCATGCCCCGCGTCGACCAGACACAGGGCCAGGAATGCGGCGACCGCATCGTCGAGCTCGTCTGACGGCTTGGTCTGCTCCGCGGTGAGCAGGGCGACGCCTTCGCCAGCGCGGCCGAGATTGCGGAGCGTGCTGGCGAGCTGGATGGTGGCGCGCCGCCGGCGAATTCCCGTGAGACCGTTTTCCAATGCCTGCCGATAGAGAGGTTCGGCTTCCGTCTCGTGGCCGGTCGAATCCTGCGCGGAGGCCCGTTCGAACAGGCCTATGGCGTGTCCCGACGGCAATTCGGCCGCAAGCGCCTCGATACGCGCGATGAAGGTTTTGGCGTCGATGGTGTCGAAGGCAGCCCAGAGTTCAGCCAGCCGTCGTTCCCAGTCGTTCCAATCGACAACGTTCGACACAGCTCTCTCCCTCGGTCCCAATTCCCGGGCGAGCAGTGGCCCGTTAATACGTGAAGGTCAAGCCGGTACGCGCACCGTTGCCCTCAGGCCGCCGAGCGGGCTGTCGCCAAGGGTGACGTTGCCGCCGTGGCTGCGGGCGATGTCGCGGGCGATCGCAAGGCCAAGGCCGGTGCCGGAGCTGTCGAGATTGCGCGCCTCGTCGAGACGGAAGAACGGCTTGAACACGTCCTCGCGCGATCGCTCAGGGATGCCCGGACCGTCATCGTCGACGGTGATGGTGACCCATTTGGCGCTGTGGCGCGCGTCGATGTTGACGGTGTTGGCGTAGCGATAGGCGTTCGAAGCGAGATTGGCGACGAGGCGGGTGAAGGCGTTCGGCCTGACCCGAACCTCGTCCTCGCCCTCGACCGAGGTGGTCAGCGTCTTCCCGAGCAGTTCGGCCTCCGCCGCAAGCCGGGTCATCAGGTCGCTGAGTTTCAGTTGGCCGACATCTTCCTCCGCTTCGCTGCGGGCGAAGGCGAGGTAGCCCTCCAGCATGTTCTGCATGTCCTCGACATCCTGGTTCAGGCTTTCGAGATCCGGATTGTTGCCGGCGAGCGCCAGCTGCAGCTTGAAGCGGGTGAGGATGGTTCTGAGGTCGTGGCTGACACCGGTCAGCATCGCGGTGCGCTGTTCGATCTGGCGCTCGATGCGTTCGCGCATCAGGATGAAGGCAAGGCCGGCGCGGCGGATCTCGTCGGCCCCGCGCGGCGCGAAGTCGTCGATCTTCTGGCCCTTGCCGAAGCTTTCGGCCGCCTTGGTCAGCGCCAGGATCGGCCGGATCTGGCCGCGCAGGAACAGGATGGCGATCGCCAGCAGCACCAGCGATGCGGCCACCATCCAGACGAGGAAGATGTGGGTGTTGGAGGCATAGGCCTGGTTTCGCCGAGCATAGACCCGCAGGATGCGGCCGTCATCGAGCTTGATGCGGATCTCGACGAGCTTGGAGTTGCCGACCGTATCGATCCAGAAGGGGCGGCGGACCTGGTTGGAAATCTCCTCGCCGAGGATCTGGTCGAGGATTTCGAAGAAGGGACTAGGCCTGGGTGGTGGCAGCTCGCCGGGCGGGTCGACGGAGATGCTGAGATCAAGCTGATCCCGCGCGATGCGGATGATCTCGCTGATGTCGCGGTCAGCGGGGAAGGTGTCGATGAGGTCGACGATTGCGGCGATATCGCTGGTGACGGCGGCTGACAGGCGCTGCGTCACCAGCTGCCAGTGGCGCTCCATGAAGATGAAGGCGACGACCGACTGCAAGAGCACCATCGGAATGATGACGATCAGCAGCGAACGGGCGTATAGCCCCATCGGCAGGCGGCGGCGCAACCAACGGGTAAAGCGCCTCCAGGCGTTGTCGCTCGATCCGGTTGCCCCGTGCTCTATGCCGTCAAAGCTTGCCATGGTTTGCCGCGCTCATCGGAAGGCCCGCCATTTCAGTCCACGCTCAACCGGTAGCCGATGCCGCGCACCGTCTGCAGCCAGACCGGATTGGACGGATCATCCTCGATCTTGCGCCGGAGGCGATTGATCTGCACGTCGATCGTGCGCTCGCCGACCTCTGCATCGTCGCCGATCAGTTCGTGGCGCGGGATGGTCTCGCCGGCGCGCTGCGAAAACAGCGTCATGATCTCCTGCTCGCGATCGGTGAGCCGGATGTGATCGGCGCCGCGCCTCAGTTCCTTGCGCACCACCGAGAAGGTGTAGGGGCCGAAGATCACCTGGTCGACCTTGGGCGCTTGGGCCGGCTGGTTGCGGCGCAGGATATTGTTGATGCGCAGCACCAGTTCGCGCGGTTCGAAGGGCTTCGACAGATAGTCGTCGGCGCCGGCTTCCAGGCCCTCGATGCGGGAGTTCGATTCCGCCAGCGCCGTCAGCATCAGGATCGGCACGGTCTTGATCTGGCGCAGGCTGTTGGTCAGCGAGATGCCGCTTTCGCCCGGCATCATCACATCGACGATCAGAAGGTCGAAGTCGAGGCCGACCAGCTTGCGCCGTGCTTCGTCCGCGTCGGACGCGGTCGTCACGCGAAATCCCTGCTCGACCAGATAGCGGTTCAGGAGATCGCGGATGCGCCGGTCGTCGTCGACGACCAGAAGGTGAGCCGCATCGTCCGAGACAGTCGCTTTTGTCGTCATTCCACGCTTCCCTGGTTCCAGGCTCCCGAGCCGTCTGCCGGCGGCGAGCCTCGTGTCAGTCTGCGGCGTTCTTCATTCCGGCGAGAAAGCGTTTGACCGTCTCCCGCGCGCCCGGACCCGTTCTTGCCAATGCATCGGCTATGCGGCGGGACTGTGGCTCGGCCAGCGCACGCGCCAGCGCCTTGCCTTCCTCAGTCGTATAGAGCATGCGCTGGCGTCGGTCTTCAGGGCCGGTCTCCTGGCGGATGTAGCCGGAATCGATCAGTTGCTTGAGCACGCGGGCGAGGCTCTGCTTGGTGATCTTCAGCGTGTCCAAGAGGTCGGCGACGGTCATGCCGGGCTCGCGGTCGACGAAATGGACGACCCGGTGATGCGCCCGCCCAAAGCCGCTCTTTTCGAGGATCGCATCCGGGTCGGAGGTGAAGTCGCGATAGGCAAAGAAGAGCAACTCGATGATCTCGAAATCGATCGTGTCATCATCGGCGGCGGCATCGGTGAGATACCGGGTGTTCTCTTTGGATTGGCCGGCCACGCGGTCATTTCCTTTCAGCCAGATTGCAACTTGCGAAACATTCGGAAAAATACGTCAGCTTTATTGACATATTTTTACCGCATCGTTAGCGTCCTTGCTCGGTAAGCGAGACATTTGGCATTGGCAACACCTTGAAAGGATATGCCGCGCCGTTCCGATCGCAAATCCAAAATCACGAAATTGAATTTTCCCTCAATCAGTTTGCCGATAAACTGAAAGCAGGACGATAATCAACTAAGAATGGCGCATATGCGCCGGAGGATGACACCATGGCAGCGGTTCCTTTTGATCAGTTGGACGGAGAGATCTGGTTCAACGGCGAATTCGTCGCATGGAAGGACGCCAAGGTACATGTGCTGACACACGGCCTGCACTATGCCAGCGCGGTCTTCGAGGGCGAGCGCGCCTATGGCGGACGTATCTTCAAGCTGAGCGAGCACAACCAGCGCCTTCATAACTCGGCTGACATTCTTGGCTTCAAGATTCCCTATTCGGTGGAAGAGCTGGACGCCGCAAGCGTGGAGCTTCTGAAGCGCCAAGGCTTCTCCGAGGCCTATGTGCGGCCGATCGCCTGGCGCGGGAGCGAAAGCATGGGCGTTTCGGCGCAGAACAACCGCATCAACGTCGCCATCGCCATCTGGCAGTGGGGCAGCTACTTCAACCCGGCGGAGAAACTGAAGGGCATTCGCCTCGACATCGCCGAGTATCGCCGCCCGGATCCGCAGACGGCACCTTCCAAGTCCAAGGCGGCCGGTCTCTATATGATCTGCACCATCTCCAAGCATGCGGCGGAAGCCAAGGGCTATGCGGATGCGATGATGCTCGACTATCGCGGCCGCGTGGCCGAAGCGACGGGCGCCAACATCTTCTTCGTCAAGGACGGTGTCATCCACACGCCGGTGCCGGATTGCTTCCTCGACGGCATCACCCGCCGCACGGTCATCGAGCTTGCCAAGCGCCGCGGCTACGAGGTCGTCGAGCGGGCGATCATGCCGGAGGAACTGTCCAGCTTCAGCGAGTGCTTCCTCACGGGGTCCGCTGCCGAAGTGACGCCGGTTTCCGAAATCGGTCCCCATCGCTTCACGCCGGCGACGATCTGCGAAACGCTGATGAACGACTACATGAAGGAAGTCTACCCGGTTGCCGCGGCCGCCGAGTAACGGCATCCGCAATTGTCTCGAATGCAGAAAAGGCGGCCAGGGGCCGCCTTTTGTCTTACTACGGATATGATCGTGGTAGGGGTCAGGCCGTCTTGCCGAGGAATTGCCCGACGATACCGCTCAGCACGCCGCCGCCGACGAGGCCGCCGATGGCCTGCATGGCAAGGCCTGTCGCGGCTGCTTCGCCGCCGAGCATCTGAATGAGGAAACCTCCGCCCAGGCCGCCGATCGCGCCGACGATGGTCCGTGCGACGACACCGAATGCCTGCTGCTTCAACACTGCGCTGGCCGCGTTGCCGCCGGCCGCCCCCGCGATCAATTGGGTAATGATAGGCATTAATGCTTCCATTGATCCCTCCGTGTCGTGGCTCGTCGTGGACGGGCCACTAAAGCCGATGATCCGGATAGGTTGAAGCCGAATCTGGATTATTGTCAATTTGAATGAAATGACCGCCCCGGTGCCCGGATCCTAGCCCATTGAAATGGTTTGATTTCAGCTGGAAGCGGCGTTTCGTGGCGTCAGACAGAGAAGCTTGCGCCGGCGTCGAGAAGGATCGGTTTCAGTCTTCGCACAATGAAGCGGATGATTCGTGCATGCGCCGTAGGCTCCGGCGACCGCTCGGTCGCCGGAGAAACAAATGCCTATCGATAGACGTAGACGATGCGTCGCGTCGCCGGCTCGACCAGCACGGGCTGGCCGTTGATGCTGACATAGTCGTAGTTATAGTCAGGCACGCGGCGGACCGCGACGGTCTGCGGCAGCGCGGCGCCGACCACGACTTCGCCGTCGAGATAGACGGTCTCGCCAGGGTTCGCCGTGACGTAGGTGCGCACGGTGTCCGGTGGCACGATCGGATCGATCTCTTCGACCGGGCCGATCAACTCATCGCCGCTGCTGACGATCACCGGATCGTTCGGCTGCGCCTCATAGGTGACGGCGGGAATAGCGAGGTCGGCGCGACGTTCCTGAACCACGACGGCCGAACCGCCGAAGTCCGTCGTCAGATATTGCGCATAGACCCAGCCGCGCACGCCATTGATGTCGATGCGGCACCATTTGCTGCCTTCGATGCAGCCGTCGATGACCGCGGTGCTACCGCGGGCCGCAAGCCCGACTGTCGGATACTGAGGGCCCGGACCCGTGCGGATGTTGAGGTCCGTGACTGTGGTCGCGGTCATGGCGGCAAAGGCGGCCGGCATGCCGAGCGTCAGCACAAAACCCGCGGCCGCAGTGGCTCGCAGCAGGGGGCGGGTAAGTTTCAACATTATCTTTCTCCTTTAGTGGTGAGGGCGAAACGCCTCCGCGCGCGCGGATGTTCCCCCGGGAACGTCACGAAATGTGACGCCGTGACATTCTTCCTCTGCTGCCGCGGCCCGAGGCCCGAAGAAACAAGCAGCGGGAGAGGCGACGAAGATGCAGGACATTCAGCTGGATCAGAGCAATTTCACCGCCCGCAGCCTCAAGCCGGTGGTCAGGATCGTCGTCGCCGCGGAACTGGCAATTTCGGCGCTGCTGATGACCACAGTGCAATGGCCCGCACCGCAACCGGCCACCAGCCAAGTCGCCGTTCTGCGCTGATTGGCGCTGTCACCGGCGCCAATTGCCGCTATAGGAGAGTTACAGCGTCGCGCGTCCCGCCGGGCGCGCTAAGATCGCTGTAGAACTTTGAAGTGCTGCATGGGTTGTCCCTCAATCGGCGACGATGCAAGGAAACATGCAGCAGATCCCATAGAGGCAGGCGCACATGTTACAGGCGGGCATCATTCCGGTTACCCATTTCGAGCAGAATTGTACGGTGCTGTTCGACAGCGAGACCAAGGAAGGCGTGATCGTCGATCCCGGTGGCGATGTCGACCTCATCCTGCAGACGGTCCGCGAGAACGGCATCACGCTGAAGGCGATCTGGATCACCCATGGCCATATCGACCACGCCGGCGGCGCCAAGGAATTGAAGGATGCGCTCGGGCTTGAAATCATCGGCCCGCACAAGGACGATCTGCCGCTGCTCGAAAGGCTCGAGAGCCAGGCCGAGCGTTTTGGGCTGGCGATGAAGGTCCAGAACGTCATTCCGGATCGTTGGCTCGAAGAGGGCGATACCGTTTCGTTCGGCGACCATGTCTTCGAGGTCCTGCATTGCCCCGGCCATGCGCCCGGCCATGTCGTCTATTTCAACCGGGCACAGAATTTCGCCCATGTCGGCGACGTCCTCTTCCACGGTTCGATCGGGCGCACCGACCTGCCGGGCGGCAATCACCAGCAATTGCTCGATTCCATCCGCGACAAGATCCTGCCGCTCGGTGACACTGTCGGCTTCATCTGCGGCCACGGTCCAGGCGGGCAGATCGGCGAGGAGCGCCGCACCAATCCCTATCTGCGCGGGCTCTGAAGAAGGACGGCTTGCCGTTGTAATCACGAAAAAAGCCCATGCCTTGATCGAGGCATGGGCTTTGTGATTCCGTATGCTCTGCGCCGATCAGCCGGCGGTGCAGAAGTAGCTGCGGCCGTCGTAACCGCGGAAGGTGCCGTTGTCCGGGTTGAACGAGCGGTAGCGCTGCGAGCAGTAACGGTACCAGGACGGCGTCCAGGGCTCGAGCGAGCGGTAACCGCCGCCATAGCTGCCGCCGCCGTAGTTATCGACGACAACCGGACGGGCCTGATAGACCGGGCGAGGGCGATAGACCGGGCGCGGCTCGTAATAATCGTATTCCGGTTCCGGATCGATATAGACGCGCTCGCCGTAGCCGCTGTTGTAACGCGGCTGCGAGGCGATCGCGCCGCCGATCAGCGCGCCAGCGGCGAGGCCCGCTGCGCCTGCCACCCATGCATCGTCATTGTTGTGGTGATGGCGATGGTCTGCCAGCGCGGCGCCGGAGGTCGGGACGATCATGGCGATTGCGGCGACCGAAAGAACGGCGGCTTTGATGAACGTGTTCATGGGCTTCAAATCCTATCGCATGGACCGGATCAATCCGGATTTCATGAGAGGACGTTAATGCCGCCACTGTGAACCGAGCCTGAACAAAAAAAACCCGGCAAGCCTGCCGGGCTTCAACTTTGAATCTGTCAGCGGATGTCGGCGTTAGCCGGCGATCTGCAGGTTGACCGCCTTCGGGCCTTTGCCGCGGCGATCCGGTTCGGTGTCGAAGCTCACCTTCTGGTTTTCCGTCAGACCGTTCAGGCCGGAGGCCTGGACTGCGGAAATGTGTACGAAGATATCTGCACCACCGTTGTCAGGCTTGATGAAACCAAAGCCCTTGTCGGTGTTGAAGAATTTTACAGTGCCAGTTTCGGCCATGCGTCAGGTCCTTTTCTCTCCACCCGTTTGACGGACGGGCAGCATTGCAGTTTTGCCCGAATGGGCGTTGGCAGGCAGTTCTCGACGTTTGAGGAAAGGGTCCTGTTACCGCAGCCAGCCATTGGAGAAGTTGCATTTTCATGCGTCTTCCCGGTCTGGCCGCCCGGAGTTTTGCGTCTCCGGCCCGCTTTTATTTCAAGATCTTCCCGTGTTCGCAGATTGCCCGAACAGAGTAAGATTGATGGGTTTATTTTGAATTGGCAAGCAAAACTTTTCGAGCGTGGTATTGCGTCTTGTCATTGCTCAAAAATCGGTCATTTCCGCAGCTGTTGCCCCTTCTTCAAGATATATCGCAAGCTGTTGAAATCACAGCTTTTTGAAAATGAACGCCGCAAAATTGAGTGGGTTTTTGCTGTTTTTCGATGCAGCCGCAAGGAGGTCAGTCGAATGCCGGCGCCGTCCGGTATTCGCAACTCTCTGATATGTTTGATGCTTCTCGCGTCGTACGTTTCTTACGTACGATTTTTGCAGAAAACCTACAGGTATTGAATTGGACCGGTCGATTGCGACCCGCTTCGCGTCTGGCGGCGAAGCAACGATTTGATGGCCTGGTACAATAGCAAGTAAAGCGCCAGTCCGGCGTTTGGACCGGTCGCTGATATAGTTCATGGCGCAGTGTCGGTTGCGCTCGCAGAGGCCAGTTCAGACTGCAGCTTCCGCGCGCCGATTTTTGGTCAGTTCGGGAATGATCTCGACGGCAAGCATTGCCGCGAAGATGATCGCGCAGCCGGCATAGCCGATCGGGGTGATGATCTCGCCGAGCAACAGGACACCGAAGAGAGCGGCAAAGAGCGCCTCGCTCGACAGGAAGATGGCGGCCTGCGGCGCCGTGGTATAGCGCTGGCCCACCACCTGCAGGATGAAGGCGAGGCCGCTCGAGAAGATGCCGGCATAGAGGATTTCGAAGAGAGCGCCTTCGACAGCCGCAAAGCTCAGCGGCTCCATCTTCACTGCGAAAAGCAAGCCGAGCACTGCGCAGACGGCGAACTGCGTCATCGACAGCAACATCGGCCGGCCGCTGCTGGGCGCGAAAAGGCCAACGAGCAGCATTTGCACCGCCCAGAACAGGGCGCACAGGATCGTCAGGTAGTCACCGCCGGTCAGCGCCGACAAGGTGCCGCCGCTCAAAAGGAAGATGCCGAAGAGAGCCATCAGCGCACCGGGCCAGATGACCCAATGCGGCTTGCGGCGCAGGAAGATGACCGTCAGCACGGGCACGAAGACGACATAGAGCCCGGTGAGGAAGCCGGAATTGGTGACGCTGGTGTCGAGCAGGCCGAACTGCTGGGTCGCTGCGCCGGCAAAGAGTGCAAGGCCGATGAAGATGAAATTGCGCACGGTCGTCAGCTTGAGCGGTTCGGCCGCCCGCTTCGTTTCCAAAATGGCCAAGGGCATGGCAACCAGCGTCGCGATCGCAAATCTGAGCGTGATGAACCACAGCGGGCTGATCGCATCCATGGCCGTCGACTGTGCAACGAAGCCGGCGCCCCAGATCGCGCCTGATATCAACAGCAGCAGATTGGCCTGAATGCGGGGCATGTCGGTTCTCCTCGGACAGGCGCCGTCTAGCAGTTGCGTTCTGGGCGGGCAAGGCTCATCGTCAGCGTCATGGGCGTCGGAGATGGCGATGAATGACAGCGGATATTCCGGCACGCCGCTTGCCCGCAAGCTGGGTTTGAAGGACGGGCAGGCGGCGCTGCTTCTCGGCGTTCCGCCCGGCCTCAGCGAAATCACGGACTTTTCCGGCTTCTCGAGTTGCGAAACCGTGCTCGGTCCGGCTGGCGGGCGCAACTACGACTATGTCCATATGTTCGAGACGCAGAGGTCCGAATTGGACGGGCTCGCGCCGGAGGTTGCGGCCCGGCTCAGGCCTGACGGCATGCTCTGGATTTCCTGGCCGAAGAAAGCGTCGAAGGTGGCGACGACGCTGAGCGAGGACGTGCTGCGCGATATCTTCCTGCCGCTTGGCCTCGTCGACGTGAAGGTTTGCGCCGTCGATGCCGTCTGGTCGGGACTGAAGTTCATGTTCCGCAAGGAGTTCCGCGGCCAGCTGTCGTGAGGCGGCAGCGACGGGCTCAATTGCTATTGCTTTGCGCCCTTGGAGACGCGGAGAACGGCGCCGTTTTCCTCGTCGGTCACCATCAGCAATGCGCCATCTGGCGCGACGACGACGTCGCGGATGCGGCCGAACTCGCCATCGAACAGCCGTTCTTCGGCGCCGATGGCACCGTTGTCGTCACGCTCCAACCGCGCGAGAAGCTGGTACTTCAGCGCGGCAACCAGCAGGTCGCCGTCCCACTCGGGAAACATCCTGCCGCGATAGATGGCGAGCGCGCCGGGGGCGATCGAGGGATCCCAATAGAAGAGGGGCTGATCGAGGCCGTCCTTCGCCGTGCCTTCGCCGATCTCGGCGCCGGAATAGTCCTTGCCGTAGGTGATGACCGGCCAGCCGTAGTTGTGGCCGGCCTGCGGATTGTTGACCTCGTCGCCGCCGCGCGCGCCGTGCTCGACCGTCAAAAGCGTGCCGTCTTTCGGGTCGAAGGCGATCCCTTGCGGATTGCGGTGACCCTTCGACCAGATCTCCGCCAGGCCGCCGGTGCCGCCGCGATAGGGGTTCGATCCGGGAGCGCTGCCATCGGCGTTGATGTGCAGGATGGCGCCGGCATGATCGCGCGGGTCCTGCGCCCGATCGCGTTCACCGCGGTCGCCGATGCCGAAGAACAGGCTGCCGTCGGGCGCGATCGCAATGCGCGAACCGAAATGCTGTCCCTTACCGGTGAACTTGCTCATCCGGAAGAGTTCCTTGACCTCGGTGAGACCGCTCTCGTTTTCGGCAAGTTTCGCGCGCACGACGGCGGTGCCGTAGCCGCCTTTGCCATTGGCGGCCAATGTCAGATAGAGCGTCCTGTTCTTTGCGAAACCAGGGTCAAGTGCGATGTCGAGCAGGCCGCCCTGGCCACGTTCAGCGACCTTGGGCACCCCCTTCAGCGGCTTCGACACCTTGCCGTCGCGCACGATCCTCAGCCGGCCGGGACGTTCACTGACGATCAGCCCTCCATCGGGTAGCGCTTCGACGGACCAGGGGTGTTCGAGGCCGGCCGCCAGGGTCTCGACGCGCAGGGTGCCGTGCTGGCTCGGGAATTCGCGCGTCTCTTGGGCGTGAGCGCCCAAGGGGGCGGCGATCGCGGCCAAAGCGACGAGCACCGCGAGCGACCGGGTGTGCCGCCGCCTACCTAGCTGTTTCGACGCTGCTGCATCCGCTCGCCGCATTGCGCTTCTCCGGGCCGATTCGTTCAACTGGCACGCTGGAGCGGGAGACGGAGCGGTTCAAGTCACATCCGATCAAAAGCGGTTTATTTCGAGATCGAGCCTGTCGTCAGCGACACCGGCCGTTGTTCGCCGATGAGCTCGGCATTGACGATATAGCGCATCGGCCCCTGTTCGATCGCATCGAAGGGCCAGCAGGTGGCAAGCGCCAGATGGTGGCCGGTGGCCGATGCGTTGATGCCGCTTTCGTCCCAGCGGGCGACGCGGCTTTCGCCGGCCCGGAACAGGAAGCGGCGGCCGTCCTTGCGCGTCAGCACCAGGAGGTCGCCGGGATTGACGTCCTTCAGCCAACGGAAATGCGTGTCGCGGTGCGCGGCGATGACGGAGGTGCCTTCGTCGCCGGGCAAGGGCGTCGTCGTCAGCCAGGCGGGGCCGAAGGCGAGCGCTTCGCCGCTCGCGCCTTCGAGCACGACCGCAGAGCGGTTCAATCGCGGCGCGGTGATCTCGGCGGCGGTCTGAAAGTCGGCCCAGGGCCAGGGCTTGCCATCCGGGTTGCCGTGCAACTGCGCCTCGAAAGTGCGCTTGAGAAGCACCTGCGAGACCTCGGCCTTGGCCTTCATGTAGAAACCTTTGCCGATCAGCAGGAGACCGGCAAGGGCAATGAGCGCGATGATCGCGAGCACGATCGTCTCGACCGCCGAGAGGCGGGCGAGAAAGCCCGGGCCTGGCTCGGGCCTTTCGTTGTCAGCGGCCACGGCGGCGCACTCCCGCAAGCACGACGGCGGCGATCGGCGCGCGCCAGAAGACAAAGGTCGTGCCGGCGAAGAGGGCAAAGGCCAACAGCATCAGGCCGATCAGGATCTGCTTGTCCGCTTCCGTTGCCGTCTGCGGCAGGGTGACCTGGTTGTTGGCCTCGGCGATCATGCCTGCCGCCCGTGCGGTTGGTGCCGCCAGCATGCGGTCCGCCGTCACCATGGCAAGCTTGGTCCGGCTCTCGACCGCAGCGTCGCGTTCGTAGACCTTTCCGGGGGCGCTCTCGACGGGCGCTTCACCAAAGACCTTGCCGAAGTCCCAGCCGGCCGGAAGGTTGAGCGGCAGCTTCGTTTCGGCCTGTGGCTCGCCGGCCGGACGCGACGGCGTCGCGTCGACCGCGACGAGGCTGGTGACGCGGGAGACGAGGTGATGGGCAAGCGCGACGGTCTCGATCCGCTTGTCGAGCGTGGCGGGATCGGCAATTGCAGCGGCACTTGCCTCGAGATCATCGATCTTGCGGCGCGCCCAGAGCTTGGCGATACCCTGGCCGATGGAGGCCTTGGCGATATCCATCTCGACGCGCCAGGGCTGGTCGCCGGCCTTGCCGAGAATCTGCAGCTTGCCTTCGGGTGCGGTGCCATCGAGTTGGGCCGTCAGCACCACCGGCTCGCCGCGATAGAGATCGGGCATGGGGTTTGGGGTGATGTCGCTTGCCGATGCGGCCTCGAAGCTCGCGGAGATATCGGTCATCGCGGGGCTTGCGAGCTTGGTGAAGAGCTCGCCCATGCGTGTCGCCACCTGGCTCTCGGAGCCGATCAGCGTGAAGGTGCCGCGGCCGTATTCGGCGGCCTTGGTCATGAAGTGACTGTTCGGGGCCGAACCGATGCCGACGGTGAAGACGCGGGCGTCGCCGCGGTTTTTCTGGATCTCGTCGAAGAGCTGCGCCTCATTGCCGATCGCGCCATCGGTCAGGAAGACCACCTGGCGAAGCGCGCCGGCCTGAACTGGACCCTGCGTGCGCAATGCAGCTTCCAGCGCGGGCAGCATTTCCGTGCCGCCGTCGGCGGTGAGACCGCGGACATAGGCGATCGCATCCTCGCGCTTGTCCGGTGTCGCCTCGGTGAGCTCAGGAAAATGCACCGACATCGTGTCGTCGAAGCGGATGACGTTGAAGCGGTCTTCGGGCTTCAACCTGGAGATCGCCAGCGCCAGGCTCTCCTTCGCCTGTTCCATCGAGGGGCCGGCCATGGAACCGGAATTGTCGATGACAAAGACGATCTCGCGTTTGACCGGCTTGGCATCGGTCTCGCTTGCGGCAGCCGGTGGCGTGACGAAGGAGAGCAGGTAGGTCTTGTTCCCGACTGTCTCCCGGAAGAGGCCGGCATAGGGGCTCTTGCCCTCGATCGCGTTCCAGGTGAGCTCGAAGTCGCGGTCGGCCGGCACGCTGTCGCCCTTCAGCGTCACGCGGCGGCTGAGATCATCGAGGTTGGCGATATCGACGTCATGATAGCCGGATTTCACCTCGCCGAGGGGGAAGCCTGCCTTCAGGTTCACCGTCAGCGTGACGGGATTGACCTTAGCGTTTTCCTTGGGGTCGAGAACCGGCGCTTCGACCTTTTCACGGTCGGGAACCGGATCGTTGACGGCATAGCCGGTGCGGCTGTCGAGGTCGACGGTCTGAACGATCGGCTGCGGATTATAGCGGGGCGCGACCACCATCGGGAAACGGAGAGAATAGAGGCCGTTCGATTGACGGACCGCGCTCTGGTACTCGATCTGTATGACGACCGTTTCGCCGGGGCCGATATTGGCGACCTGGTTGGTGAAGATGTTCGGGCGCTGTTGCTCGAGCAGTGCCGCCTTCTTGCCCTCGGCCTTCGCCTGTTCGTAGATCTCCTTGGCTTCCTGGCGCGGCTTTATCTGGCCCTCGATGAAGCGGTCGCCGATCTGCATCTTCAGCGTATCGACCGCCGAATCCTCGGGCAGGGGGAAGACATAGGTGCCTTCGACCCAGCCCTTGCTGGGGTTCTCGAAGCGCTGGGTCACGCGGGTGCGCATGATCGGGCCGTTGACGTCGATCGTCACGTCCGTCGCCAGCCGCGGCGCCTCGACGAAGTAGCCGGGTTCCTTCGACGGGAAGAGCAGGGCGCCCGCGCCGATATCGTTGGGGCGAACATAACCTGCCATCTGCTGAGGCTTGGCGTCGGCAGTTTCGGCCGCGGCCTGGGTCATCAGGCCGATGATCATCAGGATGCAGGCGGCGAGCGCTGCGATCGCCAGATACATGCCCCAGCGCGCTTCGTTCTGCCCGGTTTTCAATGAGGCGATTTCGTCGTCGAGAAACATTGCATAACCCCCGTAATGCGAATGTGTTCGGATGATCGAAGAAAAGGCCCGGAAACCGGCTGTTGCAGGACGGAATTGCGGCGGACCGCGACAGTTGTGATGGCCAAATTATGGCATCTCAAAAAATGCCGAACGCCGCTGATTTTTTTGAATAAATCGCGATCAAGAACCGTTTCCGACTGATACGTTTCGTGGCCGTTCAAACGACCGCCATAATTCCTTTTTTCGGCGCTGGACTTGTGGGCGAGGATCGCCTCGGGATCGCGACTGGCGATCGACAACGCTGATCGCACTCATGAAACTTTGTCATGGTGACGCTTTTTGCCCGCGTTTCCGGCGTTTTTGCCGTTCCGGCGCTTGCAAGACCGGGCGTCTTTCGACATAGACCTAACCGCTATGGAGCCTGGCTTTTTACGTTCCGTAGCGATCACCTCGTCTCGAAACGATCAGGACCTTCACCCATGGCCTTCCTTGCCGATGCCCTCTCCCGTGTAAAGCCTTCCGCCACTATCGCCGTTTCGCAGAAAGCCCGTGAGCTGAAAGCGAAAGGTCGTGATGTGATCGGCCTCGGCGCCGGGGAGCCGGACTTCGATACGCCCGACAATATCAAGAAGGCGGCGATCGACGCCATCAACCGCGGCGAGACGAAGTACACGCCGGTCTCCGGCATTCCGGAACTGCGCGAAGCGATCGCCAAGAAGTTCAAGCGCGAGAACAACCTTGATTACACCGCCGCCCAGACGATTGTCGGCACCGGCGGAAAGCAGATTCTTTTCAACGCGTTCATGGCGACCCTGAACGCGGGCGATGAAGTCGTCATCCCGGCGCCCTACTGGGTCTCCTATCCGGAAATGGTGGCGCTGTGCGGCGGCACGCCGGTGTTCGTCTCGGCCACCCAGGAAAACAACTTCAAACTCACGGCGGAGGACCTGGACAAGGCGATTACGCCGAAGACCAAGTGGTTCGTCTTCAACTCGCCGTCCAACCCGTCGGGCGCTGCCTACAGCCATGCCGAACTGAAGGCGCTGACGGACGTGCTGATGAAGCATCCGCATGTCTGGGTGCTGACCGACGACATGTACGAGCACCTGACCTATGGCGACTTCAAGTTCGCGACCCCGGTCGAAGTCGAGCCCGGCCTTTATGACCGCACGCTGACGATGAACGGCGTCTCCAAGGCCTATGCCATGACCGGCTGGCGCATCGGCTACGCTGCCGGTCCGCTTCAGCTCATCAAGGCCATGGACATGATCCAGGGTCAGCAGACCTCGGGCGCCACCTCGATCGCGCAGTGGGCGGCCGTCGAGGCGCTGAACGGCACGCAGGACTTCATCCCCGAGAACAAGAAGATCTTCGAAGGCCGCCGCGATCTGGTCGTCTCGATGCTGAACCAGGCCAAGGGCATTGCGTGCCCGACGCCGGAAGGCGCCTTCTACGTCTACCCGTCCTGCGCCGGCCTGATCGGCAAGACCGCGCCGTCGGGCAAGGTCATCGAGACGGACGAGGATTTCGTCTCCGAGCTGCTCGAATCCGAAGGCGTTGCCGTCGTGCACGGTTCGGCCTTCGGTCTCGGCCCGAACTTCCGCATTTCTTACGCAACCTCGGAAGCTCAGCTCGAAGAGGCTTGCCGCCGCATCCAGCGTTTCTGCGCCGCCTGCAAGTAAGCGCTGGCAATCGCATCACAAAAAAGCCCGCCGGCAACGGCGGGCTTTTTTGTTCGCAGATCGATTCAAGCGGTGGCCAATCTTATTCACGCGGATCGGCCAAGGCGTTGAAATCTTGTCAGAAATTCACGCGCCGGGAACCTCGTCGTCGCCGACGACGCCACCCTCGCTTTCCAGGATCGAGAGGCGGCGAGCCTCGGAGCGCGTGAACTTCAGCTGCACGCCGATGCCGCGTTCACCTTCCGGCAGAAACACTGCGCCGGCATGTTCGAGTGCATGCCTCAGCGATAGGATTGTCTCGTCGCTGGGCGTCTCGAGCTTGCGTTCGAACCTGAGGATCGTGTCTTCGTCGACACCTGAAAAGCTTGCCAGCATCTCGCGCGAGATTTCGATCAGCGCCCGGGCGGCGCGGCACTGTGGACCTGTAATCATCGTCACCTCCAGTTGCAGGGGAGGATGCGCGAAGCCCGGCGAAGGGTCAACCGCAAGTCACGTCCGTGACCTCATCCGTGCCGGCAGCGGGTCAGGATTGCGAAGGGGGCTCGGCCTCTCCCTGGATGTTCGGTTTCAATGCGGGGAGATGAATTTGTGGACGGTCTTTTGAAAATTGGCCAAATACGGACATGTCATCCATAGGCGTGGACATCGGGAGCCGCGATGCGCAATCTCAACGACTTCATCATCTTCGCCCATGTGGTCGACCATAGGGGGTTTGCGCCGGCCGCGCGCGTGCTCAACGTGCCGAAATCGACGCTCAGCAAGCGCGTGGCGGAGCTTGAGAAGACGCTTGGCGTCCGGCTCATCAATCGGACGTCCCGCCGCTTCATGGTGACCGAGATCGGCGAGGACTTCTATCGCCATGCGGCCGCGATGCTGATCGAGGCGGAAGCCGCGGAGGCGGTGGTCATGGGCAGGCTCGCAGAGCCGAGCGGAACCGTGCGCATCACCGCTTCGGTGCCGACGGCGCAGATGACGCTTTCGGGGCTGCTGCCTCAACTGGCGCTAGCCTATCCGAAGATGCGGGTGGTGCTGCATGCGACCGACCGCTTCGTCGATCTGATCCAGGAAGGCTTCGATATCGCCGTGCGCGATCATTTCGCGCCCTTGCCCGATTCCGGTCTCGTCCAGCGGCGGGTCGCCTCCGAAGTGATCTGGCTGGTGGCAGCACCCGGCTACCTCGCGCGGCGCGGCACGCCTGCCGAGCCGGATGAACTCAAGGACCACGATGGCCTGCTCACGTCGCTCGCAAGCGATGGCTGGACGCTTCGCCGGGAGGACGACGTTCCGGTCTCTGTGCGCCCCGAGCCGCGCTTTGTCGCGGACGAGTCCCGCGTTCTCCTCGAGGCGGCGCTTTCCGGGCTCGGCATCACCGCGCTGCCGCGCAAGCTCTGCCATGCCGAGATCGACAATGGCAGCCTCGTGCGGGTGCTGCCCGACTGGCAGGCGGGGTTGGTCACGACGACGCTTTTGATGCCGCATCGCCGCGGCCAGCTCCCGTCGGTCCGGGCGGTTGTCGACTTCATCGCCGAGCGTCTCGCCATCGGCTGACAGACAAAAACGACGAGCTGTACTCCCAGGCGGGCAAGTCGGCGCTAGCGGCCGATGCCCTGTCGCCAAAGAAAAGGCCCGCGCGAGGCGGGCCTTTTGTCCGAATGTTTGTTGCGCTTAGCGCTCGGCCAATGCCGGCTCGCCCTTCTTCTCGCGCACCAGGTTCATGAAGCGGCGGAAGAGGTAGTGGCTGTCCTGCGGGCCGGGCGAGGCTTCCGGGTGGTGCTGGACCGAGAAGACCGGCTTGCCGGCGACGCGCAGGCCGCAGTTCGTGCCGTCGAAGAGCGAAATGTGAGTCTCTTCAACGCCTTCCGGCAGCGACTTCGAATCGACCGCGAAGCCGTGGTTCATCGAGACGATCTCGACCTTGCCTGTCGTGTGATCCTTGACCGGGTGGTTGGCGCCGTGGTGGCCCTGGTGCATCTTCTCGGTCTTGCCGCCGAGGGCAAGCGCCAGCATCTGGTGGCCGAGGCAGATGCCGAAGACCGGGATATCGCTCTTCAGCAGGTTCTGGATGACCGGCACGGCATATTCGCCGGTTGCCGCCGGGTCGCCCGGGCCGTTGGACAGGAAGATGCCATCCGGCTTCTGCGCCAGAACTTCGTCGGCGCTGGTCGAAGCCGGCATGATGGTGACGCGGGCGTTGAGGCCGGCGAAGAGGCGCAGAATGTTGCGCTTCACGCCATAGTCGAGCGCGACGATATGGTAGGCGGCATCGGTTTCGCCGAGCGTCGAATAGCCCTCGTCCCAGACCCAGGGCTTCTCGTCCCAGCGCGAGGACTGGCCCGAGGTCGCGACCTTGGCGAGGTCGAGGCCTTCAAGCCCGCTCCAGGCCTTGGCTTCGGCCTTCAGCGTGTCGATGTCGAAGACGCCCTGGGGGTCATGGGCGATGACGGCGTTCGGCATGCCGTTCTCACGGATCCAGGCGGTGAGCGCGCGGGTGTCGATGCCGCAGAGGCCGATGATGCCGCGGGCCTTCAGCCAGGCGTCGAGGTGCTTGACGGCGCGGTAGTTCGACGGCTCGGTGATGTCGGCCTTGAAGATGACGCCGACCGCGCCGTGGCGTGCTGCCGGCGTCAGGTCTTCGATGTCTTCGTCATTGGCGCCGATATTGCCGATGTGCGGGAAGGTGAAGGTGACGATCTGGCCGAGATAGGAGGGGTCCGTCAGGATTTCCTGATAGCCCGTCAGCGCCGTGTTGAAGCAGACTTCCGCCTGCACCTTGCCGGTCGCGCCGATGCCCTTGCCTTCGATCACGGTGCCGTCGGCCAGAACGAGCAGTGCGGTTGGTTTTTCAGTGGTCCATGCGGGTGTCGCGGTCATCGTTCCTATCCCGTTGCGGCGTGAAGCGGGGCTTGAAAGCCCGGCGGTCGATCGCCATTTCATGTGCTCAGGCATGGACGCGCGGAATCCCCGCGGAAAGTGCTCTCATGCCGATGTCGTGCAGGTGCGGGAAAATAGCCAAAGCGCTGATCCGGGTCAACCGGCCGCTGCGAATTGTCAGGAAATAAAATTCCTTTTAATTCAAGCGGTTGCGTATTCCGTTTGATTGCGCCTGTCACACTGGTTTAAGACGACGACAACAATGATGGTTTCGAGCCGGTTCCGGGCAGAGCACCGCGGGCCGGTTTCGACATGGAGTATGGACATGCGCGACCAGTTCGCTGACGCACTGAAGGAAGCCCTGAAAGCCAAGGACACACGGCGTACCTCGACCGTGCGGCTGATCCAGGCGGCGATCAAGGACCGGGACATCGCCAATCGCGGCCTGGGCAAGGACCCGGTCAGCGACGACGACATCCTGCAGATCCTCGCCAAGATGATCAAGCAGCGCGAAGAGTCGGCCCGCATCTATGACGAGGGCGGCCGGCCGGAGCTTGCCGAGCAGGAGCGCCAGGAAATCGTGATCATCAACCAGTTCCTTCCGGCCCAGCTTCCGGAAGAGACGGTGCGTGAACTCTGCGCCTCGGTGATCCAGGAAACCGGCGCGCAAGGCTTGCGCGACATGGGCAAGTGCATGAACGTGCTCAAGGAGCGCTATCCGGGCCAGATGGACTTCGCCAAGGCGTCCGGTCTCGTGAAGGAACTGCTCAAGTAAGAGCTCGTTCAAGTAACTGCGCACGCCCGGCCATAGGTGACGGGCGTCGCCTCCTCGGCGTTCGCAAGGATTTCGTTTTCGAACGCGCGATCGATCCGCGGTGTTGCGGCTGGCGATATCGTTGGCGACGACATAGTTGATGAAACGACCGCTATAGAGGCCGCTCGACAGATCTTGGGGATCGCGGTCGTGATGGAGGGCAGGGCCGGATTGGGCCATCAGCCAGCGTTGCTGCGAGGCAAAGATCGAAGCGAGGCGCGGGTTGTCCCCATACATGGAGACCATGCCGCGGGCGTAATCCAGCACGGTGCTGAAGAAGACGGGACTGGACGCGAGCGCTTCGACGGCGATGGCCATGATGGGTGTTCCAGTTCGGGACGCCGAATTGATGCCATTCACCTTCGGCGAGTCAAGCTCTACTTTTGGTCCTTGGAAGATCTCAATTGCGTCTTTTGGTTGTGGAAGCGGGCGTGAATCCCGTTTCCGTCCTGTGAATAGCGGGCAAGCCGGATCACTGTTGTGGCGTCCAGCGGCCTTGCCGCCTATATGGAAGATCGACCAGAGGTTTTCATGCGCTTTTCACCATCCTTTCTCGACGAGATACGCGATCGCGTGCCGATTTCGGACGTGATCGCCAAACGCGTCACCTGGGATCGGCGCAAGACCAATGTCTCGCGCGGCGACTATTGGGCCTGCTGCCCCTTCCATGGGGAGAAGTCGCCGAGCTTCCACTGCGAGGATCGCAAGGGCCGGTACCATTGTTTCGGCTGCGGCGTCTCCGGCGACCATTTTCGCTTCCTGACCGATCTCGAAGGCTTGAGCTTCCCGGAGGCCGTGCAGCAGATCGCCGACATGGCGGGCGTTGCCATGCCGCAGCCCGACCCGCAGGCCGAGCGGCGCGAGAAAGAGCGCACCAGCCTTCTCGACGTCATGGAGCTGGCGACCGCGTTTTTTGAGGATCAGCTCCAGACCGCGGGCGGCGCCAAGGCCCGCGCCTATCTGCGCGAACGCGGCCTGACAGGCCGCACGATCGAGACCTTCCGCCTAGGCTTTGCGCCCGACAGCCGCAACGCGCTCAAGGAATTTCTCGCTGGCAAGGGTATCGGCAAGGAGCAGATCGAAGCCTGCGGTCTCGTCGTGCACGGGCCCGATGTGCCGGTTTCCTACGACCGTTTCCGCGACCGCATCATGTTCCCGATCCTGTCGTCACGCGAAAAGGTCATCGCCTTCGGCGGTCGCGCGATGTCTCCGGATGCGCCGGCGAAATATCTGAACTCCAACGAGACCGAGCTCTTCCACAAGGGCAACGTGCTCTACAATTTCGCCCGCGCCCGCCGGGCCTCGCAAGGGGCCGCCCGCCTGGGTGACGCCGGGCCGGACGATGCCGCCGGAACGATCATCGCCGTCGAAGGCTACATGGACGTGATCGCGCTGCACCAGGCGGGCGTCGAGAACGCGGTTGCGCCGCTCGGCACGGCATTGACCGAAAACCAGCTCGACCTTCTCTGGAAGATGACGTCGCAGCCGGTGCTCTGCTTCGACGGCGATGGCGCCGGCATCCGTGCCGCCAATCGTGGCGTCGACCTGGCGTTGCCGCACCTGAAGCCTGGCCGCTCGGTGCGTTTCGCGATGCTGCCTGACGGCAAGGATCCGGACGATCTGGTGCGCCACGAGGGTCGCGCGCCCTTCGACAAGGTGCTCGCCAATGCGCGATCCCTTGCCGACATGGTCTGGCAGCGCGAGATCCAGGGTGGATCGTTCGACACGCCTGAGAAACGCGCCGAGCTCGAAGCGCGGCTGAAGCAGGTCACTTCCGTCATCGCCGACGAAAGCGTGCGCCGCCACTACGGCCAGGACATGCGCGACCGGCTGAACGCCTTCCTGCAATCGTCGGGATCGGGGCGGGGGGGCGAGCGTCGCCCATTCGAGCGTGGCGGCGGCCGCGTAGGGGGCAAACGGTCGATGCAGCCCGCGGACGCGTTGAAGGGCGCTATTGTCGAGGCGGGGACTGCTGCCAGTTCGAAGCTTAATCAGTTGTTGAAAGCTGACCGCTCAACGAGGCCGCCAGAGTTACGCGAAAGCGTGCTGGCGTTCACCATCGTCAACCACCCGCAGCTGCTGTTCGACGAGTATGACGAAATCTCGACGATCGAGTTCGACCATCGCGACCTGCAGCGCTGCTGGGCGGCGGTGCTGAATGCTGCTGCCGCGCAGGGGCCGCGCCTGACGCGCGAAGGCCTGATCGAGCAACTGGATGGGGAAGGCTTCGGCGCACTGCTCGCCGCGATCGACCAGCAGATCCGCTATGCGCGGCTCTGGACCGCGACGACGGCTGCAGCCCCCGAGGATGCGCGCGAAGGTTATCTGCAGGCTCTGGCTTTGCACCAGCGGTCCAAGGCGCTGCACTGGCAGCGGCGTGAACTCGAGCGTGAGCTTGCGCATGCGACGGAGGAAGGCGACCTCGAAGCGGTGCCGCAACTGCTGCGCACGCTTCAGGAAGTGCAGCTCGAAGTGACTCGTCTTGAGAACCAGGAGGCGATCATCGAGGGTTTCGGGGTGCTTTCCGGTCGCGTGAAGGGGCCGGCAGCGCGTTAATTTAAAAACTCACGCTGCCACGCTGAAATCCTGCCCGATCTTAACAGAACGCCGACTATTCGCGCCAATGTTCGGCCACCCATGGAGCAGGGCGGATATAGTGGCGCAGGTAGCGGAACGGGTTCTTCTCGCGGCGGTCGCCGTTGAACAGGCGGCGAATATGTCCAAGCGGCGTGTCGACGCGTCCGCGATAGCCATATTGTCCGTCGATCGCATGTTGCGGCAGCAGGCTGCGCGGGAAAAGCACCACACGCGCATCGGCCGGCAGGCGCGGTGTGAAGAAATAGTTGAGCGGGAAGGTCCAATGGCAGTCCTGCCGGTAATGCAGGACCCAGCGCCTTGGGAAGAGCTTCACGCCACCGGGCGCATTGCGCGTGACGAAACGCTGCTCGAAGCGATACTCGTCGGCAATCGCCTGAGGATTGGCGCCAAACTTCTGCTGCAGGGGCACGAGTTTGCCCAGCGGGAAGCGGAACAGCGAGGTCTGGCCGAGGCGCTCGAAGGGCGTTGTCTGATTTCTGGCGAGGATCACGTCGTCGGGTTCGCCGACCTCGAAGAAGGAATCGAGCGATCCGACGATGACGATGTCGAGGTCGAGAAAGAGAACCGGGCCCTGGAGATTGCCGAGCTTCGGTCCCCAGAGCCGCGACTTCTGCCAGATGCCCGGCGTGTTCGTGGGCATGTCCGCGATGTTGAGCGGCGGCAGGTCCTCGCAGAGAATTTCCGGACGCAGTCCTTCGAAGTTGTCGGTGAAGCAGGTGAAGGTGAAGGGCGGGGTGATGTTGCGCGCCACCATGGCATAAAGCCGGTTGATGAACGGAGCGCCGTACTTCGTACCCCAGTTGATGCAGATGATCTGCTTGACGCCGCCGCTCGCCGCTAAAATGTTCGCCATGATGACTTCCTGATTTTTGGGAGCCACTAAAGTACTGCTGCGTTGGCAAGGTCAAGCTGGCAAAAGCTCAATCCCCGACCTTGAAAAGCCTGCTGATGGTGCGGGATTATCACGGCGTTCTCTTCATTTGCCCTGACGGCTATGGCATTGCGGTCACATCTTGCGATGATTGCAGGCAGTGATTCCCGTGAAGGAGACGTGATGGAGTTTGTCGAAAGGGCGAAGCGCGGCGCAAGCGCTGCCAGCCATCTCTTCGACGACGCCGGCCCGGCGCCGCTCGATGTGCTGAAGCGCGTCTATGGCTATTCCGCCTTTCGCGGCAGACAACAGGAAGTGGTCGAGCACGTGACCGGTGGCGGCGATGCCGTCGTTCTTTTTCCGACCGGCGCCGGAAAATCGCTCTGCTTCCAGATCCCGGCGCTCTGCCGTCCTGGGCTCGGCGTGGTCGTCTCGCCTTTGATTGCGCTGATGCGCGACCAGGTGGAGGCGTTGAAGCAGCTCGGCGTCAATGCCGCGGCCCTCAACTCGTCGCTGACCCGCGAGGAAGCGATCGCCGTGCGGCGACAGATCTATGACGGCACGCTCGACCTTCTCTATGTGACGCCGGAGCGGATCGTCACCGATGGCTTCGCCGATCTCCTCGGCGATGCCCGCATCGCGCTCTTCGCCATCGACGAGGCGCATTGTTTTCCCGTATTCACGGTTTCGGGCCTAAAACCGAAGGTATCAGCGGCGCATTAATTCTGCAACCTTATCGGCTGGACGGGGCCGAATTTGTTGGAAGGGTTTTCATCTCTAGAGCATCCGCCGACTAGGCGGATACCGTCTTGTTTTTGTATACGAGCCGTTCGGACGGCGACCGCAGAGTCTGGCTGTCCGTTCGGCACGTATACAAAAGAAGTCGGGCCTTTGGCCCGTCGTTATCGTCGAGCTTGCGAGACGCGTTGGACCCGGCGAAGCTGGGCTTGGTCACCCGTGGCATCGATGTCCAGTGACAAGGTGAAAAGACCAGGAGCGTCCCCGGCAATGAGGTGGTTTCTATGCAGGAGCTTGCAGGAAGACAAAACGTTCAGATCAGCGGCACGCTGTCTATTCGACAGCCGCGACGTCATTCGTTCGCGGACAGTAGAACGTTGCGAGCGACATGAGAGTGCGATAAATGTGGAACATGGCAATGCCACGGGGTTAGGCTATACGCCGACCGCCATGAGGGACCTTCGGGTCCCTTATGTGTTTTTGGGTGGTACCCACTCTTGATACATGCCGTCCTAGGCGGAAGATGTCGCCGCAATAGTCGGGCTTGGGGTAATAGTCTGATCCCGTGTGCTGATTCGAAGGACGGTCTGAAGAATGGAATATGATGCGACGATCTCTCATTGTCCAAAGGGCTGGGCAAATGATCGGCTCCACTTCTTCAAGTACATGTCCGCCGATACTGCCAAGATCGTCCTGAAGAACCGGACGCTGAGATGGTCCTGCCCCCCGTTGCTGAATGACCCGTTCGACATTCAATTTAACATGGAAATCCAAGCGGACCCCGTGCGGATGAAGGCAATGGCTCTGGAAAGGCTTTGGGATGTTTTTGAGGGCAGGGCTACTCCCCACCCGAACAACCCGCTGGGTGCCCTTTTCTCTATGCTGGCTGCGGCTCAGCTGCCCATTAGCAAAGAGGAGTTGCTTACGAAGATCGGACCGGCGTACGATGAGGGGTACGCGAAGATGCTCGCAATGTTGCCTTCAGTCCATGCTGAAGCTGCGGCGATTGTTGCGGATACGAAAATCCTTTGCCTGACTTCTCGCCCGGACAATATCCTCATGTGGTCGCATTATGCGGGCGGACACACGGGCATCGTTCTCCGATTTAGGTCCATACCGGAAATGGATACTCCGTATGGAATGGCAAAGCTTGTCCAGTACGTGGATGAGGTGCCGCCGCTGCTAAGCGAAGAGCAATTGGCGGATATCTTTGCGGGCGTAGGTTCGATGCACGATGCGGGGATATTGGACCGCAGTGTCTACACTAAGTCGTCGGCTTGGTCGTATGAAAATGAGTGGCGGCTAAATACGGGGTCTGGCAGGTCCCCCGGCATGCCCTATGAGGATTGTCCGTTCGGTCCAGAGGAACTAGATAGTCTGATATTCGGCCTTAAGACCACAAAGGAAGTGCGTGAGGAGGTTACCGCCCTAGTGTCGGCCTATCCGAACATTGCGCTGATGGAGGTGCGGCGGGAGGCGTCCAGCTTTGGCCTCTCCATCCAGCCCATATAGACTCTTTCAGAATCCTGAAAACACTTGCACGCCTGATTCCGAGGGCCTCAGCAATGTCGTTGGCCGTCTTGCCTTCTGCTTTCAGCCTCAGGACCTCTTCCGTCTTACCTCTCGCGGTTGGGGCTCTCCCCTTACATTTCCCTTCGGCCCTGGCTTTGGCTGCACTTTCACCAGCAGCTATTACCCGGCTTATAGGGCGTGACCCTAATCGTCCGCGATAATCGCCATGAACTGCTCTCCGTATCGGGCAAACTTTGTCGCACCGACGCCAGAGATTGATAGCATCTGCTGTTCGGTCGTCGGTCGGATGGTCGCGAACGCGATAAGTGTCGTGTCGGGGAACACCACATAGGGCGCGACACCCATTTCCTTGGAGATCGACAATCGCATGGCTCGAAGCGCCTGAAACAGTTTCTCGTCTTCGACCGACATCCCAGACCGGGCTGCTGAAGCGACGGGCTTACCGCGCTCGCGCTTACGCACAGCATCAACTGTATCGCGGCGCAACGTTACCGAAACTTCCTTCTTGAAAACCGCGTGGGCCGATGGCTCCAGTTTCAGCGCTCCGTATTCATCATGGGCGACCCTTATAAAGCCAAGAGCAAGAAGTTGCCGGAATACAGATTGCCACGCATGAACGGTCAATTCCTTGCCGACACCGAAAACGGCGAGTTGGTCGTGCCCGAACTTCTGCGTCCGGTCGGTTGTCTTTCCGAGCAGCACGTCGATCACGTGCGCAGCCCCAAAGCGCTCACCGGTGCGATAGACTGCTGCTAGCGCCTTAATGGATGCTTCGCTACCGTCCCAGGTCTCGACCGGATTGTTGCACGTGTCGCAGTTCCCGCAGCGGGCATGGGCTGCTTCTCCAAAGTGAGCAAGAATGGCTTTCCGGCGGCACCCGGCGGTTTCGCAGATGCCAAGGAGAGCACTTAGCTTCGCCCGCTCTATTCGCTTGATCTCATTCGTGGCGTCGCCCTCATCGATCATTCGCTGCCGTTGGACGATGTCCTGCATACCGTAGATCATGAAGGCTTCAGACGGCAGGCCGTCGCGACCCGCCCGACCAGTTTCCTGATAGTATCCTTCGACAGAGGAGGGCAGGTCGAGGTGAGCCACATATCTGACGTTTGGCTTATTGATGCCCATTCCAAATGCGACTGTGGCGACCAGGCAAAGGTCTTCCTCCATTCGGAACGCATCTTGGTTATCTGCCTTCACACTCGGGTCCATTCCCGCGTGGTAGGCTCGCGCCTTGATGCCCTGCTTATTGAGCCACTCCGCCGTCTCTTCGACCTTTCGTCGAGATAGACAGTACACGATGCCGCTTGAGCCGTCGTGACGCTGAAGGAACCGTAGAAGCTGTGTCCGAGCGTTGTCCCGTTCAGCGATGTGGTATGTGATGTTTGGACGGTCGAAGCTGTCGACGAAGATCGCTGCGTCGTCGAGTTGGAGTTGACGGATGATGTCGTCTCGGGTGTGTGGATCAGCTGTCGCGGTGAGAGCGATCCTGGGCACCCCAGGGTACAGTTCTTTCAGCTTTCCGAGCCCGAGATAGTCTTTGCGAAAATTGTGCCCCCAGCTACTGACGCAGTGGCATTCATCGATTGCGATCAAGGAAATCGGAACATTACCGAATAGATCGGCGAAACCTGGGAGGACGACACGCTCGGGCGTCACGTAGATCAGTTTCAGCTTTCCGGCGCGAAGCGTCGACCTGACTGCACGCGACTCTTCTTCCGATTGCTGAGACCACAGGCACTCAGCTTCAACACCCAGCGCTTTCAGTTCTTCAACCTGGTCTCTCATCAGCGCAACGAGTGGTGAGACGACCACGGTCACACCAGGAAGGCACACGCCTGGCAATTGAAAACAGAGTGACTTGCCCTTGCCGGTCGGGAAGAGCACGAGCGCGTCATTACCAGCCAAAATATGGCGGATGACATCCGCCTGCTTCCCGCGAAAGTCCGGATAGCCCCAGATGCGTCGAAGAGCGTCGAGGGGGTTCTCGATCAGTTGTCGGTCGAAAAGCGCGTTGACGGGAGATTGTTGACTGGATGCGTGCATTGATTGGCGGTGTGTTCTCGAATGGGAGGGCTTCGCAGATAGCCGAGCGGCCTGTTTAGAGTACAGTCAGGAAAGGCTGCTATGCGTTCGCGCGGTGTATCACGATTCGAGGCTGGCCTTGCTTCGGATTAGTGCCATGCAGAAAAATTGAGGGTACGAGGCTCCCGTGGCAGATACCGCAA
Source organism: Ensifer sp. 22521 (assembly GCF_052044795.1). Lineage (NCBI taxonomy): Bacteria > Pseudomonadati > Pseudomonadota > Alphaproteobacteria > Hyphomicrobiales > Rhizobiaceae > Ensifer > Ensifer sp. 22521. The sequence continues at coordinate 50,395 of NZ_JBQENM010000012.1, read as the reverse complement.
GATCAACTGTGGACTGGTACGAGGTCGGCTTTGCCGAAGGGGCTAAAGCAGGCCGCGCGGACATGAAAGCCCGTGAAGCGTGTTTCGAGCCGCCGCGTCTCTCGGTGCCGATAAATCCTAAACCCTGCCGCTTGGCAGGGGCCGACTTCCTTCCACCCTCATACGGAAATATCGATGGCCTACGACAGAGCCGATTTTCAAAGACTGAAAGCCAGCTTGAGTGAAACATTGACCGACGACACTGGCGACCCGTTGTCCTGCTTATTGCACGAGACCCCACACTCGCATGGATTGCTGAACCTAAGTTTTGGCGACGCCGAGCACGAGTTTTATCATGTTGCGGAAGCCTGCAATATTGCCAGTGTCATCACTTCAATCGAACGCATCCTTAGCCTGCCTCGGTCGAATCTTGCTTGCGAGGAAATGGCCGAGGTGCTCCTACTGCGTCTTGACGTGCTCAGGGAGTACATTTGCACAGCTATCAGACGATCCCAATCCGTCCAATATGCGGAAACCGAGGCTGATCGGGTAATTCGCCGTTGGGCCGGGTTTCTGAAGCATCCAAATGACTATGTTTTCGCGCACTGTTGTTTCTCTGATCTGGACGTTTCCTTTGACCCTCCCGCTATCGAGATTGACTGCGCCTTCCTCGCCAATTGGGACAGTTTGAAAATCAGCGAGCGAGATCAACGGAAATCCGAGTTGGCGCACCGGATAGTCATCGTGTGCTTGCCAGGGATCGCAAAGATTGAAGCCTTCTTCAAATCTTCGGCCGATCATCTTAAACACCTCATCGCGACCAACTCGAAGGATGGAAGGGCCGCCGAACGCGCGCAATCGTGAACGTATGGCGACTCTGGAGCTTTAAGTGACGGATACTGTGAAATCGGACGAAGATTGGCATGAGATCGGCTTTGCCGAAGGGGCCGAGGCAGGCGGAGCGGAGATGGTCTTCCGGGAGCCATATTTTGAGCCTCTGGAAGAGGCGCTGGCGATGGGGCACGCTGTTCTGAACGGCACCTACAACCTCATTCGTCGCCGCCAAATCGATTTTCATTCTTTTGATGAACTCCAGGCCTGGATGGGTGGTGTCAATGCTGGGATAGTATCGGCTGGCGCTCGTGTTGGATTTCAAACGAGTATCGAGTATCCGTATTCTCGGCCGGATGGCGGCGCTGTGACATATATTCTCGTCACCCGCGATTTCGGACCATGGGATGAAACACTGAACTAGCCGTTGTTCTATTTCCGGGAGGAATTGACTTCGTGTCAAACGACGAGCCCGCTTCGAGGTTGTGAGACAACTTCGAAGCGAAGCTATCGTGCACATTAGGCAGGTCTACCTGCTCTTCACCATGGCCTCGCCCTTTCGGACAACCTGCCGAACCAACACGCCAAGCTCATGAAGCCATACTTTTGCCCGGACGAAACTGGTAGTGAACGGTGGCGGCTTAGCGGTCCTTAGCCTCTGCCGCTTGTCGCTTGCTGCAGACTGGCGCAAGTTTGTCCGTGATATTTTTGGAAAAGTCGTTGTCGCTTAGCGATTCCACTGGACGCGCCGAAGCCCCGGTGATTTACGACTGCGCGCCGAGAGAGAAGCATGCAGCGATTGTGGGTCAACATTAACGGGGACATTGAAGAAATCTGCGTTCCTGCGGAGATTGACGAAGTCATGCCAGGTGTCAGTTGGGGGCGTCCCGACGAGCTTTTCACTCCATCGTTCTGGAAGTATCAGGCGGAAGCTCAGGTGCGCCGTGACCGGTACAGCCACCACAGGCTGGGCTCAAACCTGTTGGAAGAGATCGCCGTATGCCTGCTTGGTGGTTATGGCATTCCGGCTGAGATTGGAATGGCGGCTTTCGAACGGCTGAAGCGGGAAGGGATGCTTCTTGGGGACACGAGTGAGCGGGAAATTCACGCCCAACTCTCGCAGCCCTTTGCCATGCGCGGCAATCAACGGCGTTATCGTTTCGCTGCTCAGAAAGCCTCTTATCTGGCACGTTCGCTTGACATGGCGAAGTACATCCAGGCTATCGATCCGCCTCGGGTTTTACGTGATCGACTGCTCGAACTTCCAGGTATAGGCCCGAAGACTGCCTCCTGGATCGTTCGAAATCATCTCAATTCCGATGATGTGGCGATCATTGATGTCCACTTGCATCGCGCTTGCGTCATGATGAACGTGTTTGAGGCCAAGTCTGACCCGGCCAAGGAATATTTCTCACTCGAAGCCCTGTTCCTTCGATTTGCTGAGGCGATCAAGGTTCGGGCGAGTGTTCTGGATGCCATCATGTGGGACTTCATGCGCCGCATTGGTCCAACAGCACGGAATGGGACGCCCCAGGCTCACCAACTCCAGTTGGCTTTCTAATCTCCCGCTTTCCTGCCAAGCGCGACCACTCCGACAGGGATGATTTCCGGGGTGCCGGGCAAGAGAGCGGCAACAATCTCGCCACCTAGTACGCCCAGGGGGCAAAAAGCCATTTCTTGCGCTTCCGCCGATAGGGCCATCAACTGGATCACCGCTCCGGCATCGCGCCATACAAGGGACTCGTGGTTTGAATAGAGACGACGCACGTTCCGGCTATCGGCGATGAGAGCCACCCAATGGCCGTTTGCGTCTGGAAGGACGGTCTCGCAAGTTCGCAGGAACGCTTCGAAAGCAACGGCATCTCGAACATGTACTGACAGAAACTGGTCCACGCTATCATCATAGACTATGGGCGCTTGGTTGCGGCGTAGGATCACCGCCTTCACTGGATGCAGGGCTCCGGCCGACAATACCGCTTTCAGTTTTCTACCCTGCTTCTCTCCATGGCCTACAAAGTCCGCCTTCAGCGTCTCCCGCACGACCCGAGCGACCTCTTCAAGGCTCGCTGTCGCTATGAACCGATGCGATCTTCGGGCTCGGACAACATTCGCAAAGAGCTTTTCGGGCGGAGCTGACCTGAAGACCAAATCGATGGCGCGTGGCTCAAGCCATTCCAAACGTTTGGAGAGAGGTTTGTCGCCTGTGGGCTCAGGATCAGTATGGCTCAATCCCGACAGCCTCCATCGTTTCGTAATGCTTCCGGCAGCCTCTGCAATGTCCGCAGGAATAATCGCTGACGTGACATGAGTGGGACCATGCTAGGATTTCCATGGGAATACCTGAGACGCGAACCAATTCGTCCGCGCTGTAATCAGCGGCAGGGGCGGCCAGCTTCAAGCCGCCTTCCTGCATCGACAGGAGCGCACTGAGAGCCTCGACGAACTCTCGGCGTCCATCGACATGGAACCCGTCGGTCCGAAGTGCTCCGATTTCCAGGACATCGATCTTGTGCTTTATGCATTCCATGGCAGCTAACGTGACCAGCATCTGGTTCCGGTATGGCCACCATTCGCTGGCGGGTGCATTCGGGTCAGCTGGTGTTCCCGCAAGGTCACCACTCCCCAACGCTGAAAGATCGGCTCGGATGACGCGTTGTTCGATGCTCAACACATTGCACACGGCCGATGCTGCCCTGATTTCTCCCTCTGCGGCCTTGTGTCCATAATCAATTGTGATCGCGAGATCAGGTTTTCGCCAGTATGCGAGGCAGGTGGAATCCATACCGCCGGAAAGAAGGAGAGCCCGTCTCATCAGCGCCACGCAATCTGGAACAATGCGCTAACGTAGTCGTCATGCAGATAAGCTCCCGAGCCCTTTGGAAGTTTGACATCGACGTCCCGCATGTTTTGCGTCACGCAGAACACTGGTTTTCCAAGTGCGCGAGCGTAGCCCACTTCGAAGACTGTCCCCGGACTGCTGCCATTCAAAATTGCGAAGACAGCGTCGCACTGGTCCACAGCGCTCAAGTCTTGCTTCACGACGACCTCCGCGACCCCAGGCCCGATGTCGTGAATGGGACTGAAAACGTCCATCCCCAAGGACTTCAAATGAGAGCGGGCGTCGTTGACAAACAACCGCTGTCCTGTTTCTCGAAATGGTCCCGCGAGATAAATTTTCCCGCCAGCCTTTCTCGCAACATCGCGCTCTCTAAGTTCTTCCGGGGGCAAAATCGGAAGGGTCTGGGTCTCGACGTAATTTGCAACGGATCGACTCGCGAAAAGAGCCGCCTCAGTAGGAGAGTTCTTTCTAACGGCCCAAGCGAGGGCAAAGGCGGCCACGAAGACGTCGCCCGATCCAAGGCTGAACACATTTCTGGTTTTGAAAGCGGGGATGCGATGGGACTGGCCTGCGGTGTAAACCGTTGCGCCATCTATCCCATCCTTTACGACAACCACCTCCGCTTTCTCGCGCGCGACGATGATACTCACGGCATCGTCAACCGTGCTCGCGTTCGCCATTCGGAGGATTTCTCCTCGGTTCGCGACTACGGCTAGGTGATCAGCGGACGATCCGGAAGAGGTGAACGCCTGGGGATTCTGAGGGGCTTGCGGATCGAAGATGACGTATTTGCCGGTGACTGTCGGGTCACTCTCCATCATGCCGAACTTGATAATGATTTCGGCAGCTATACGAGGAATATCGATTGGAGATGGGGATGGTCCGGGTGAGATCGTTGGGACTGCCAATGTGTGGATGTAGTCAAACTCGATAGCTTGCGTCCGTTCCTGCAGATGCAAGTCGATTCCCATGGCTGCAAACGTAGCGGTCGCTGTGATCTTTTCGTGAGCTGTTACGGCGCTATGCAGCCGGATGGTATCAACGTGGCCCGCCAGTGATGTCGCTGCGCGACCTGCTGAACCCAATAATTGGTCCCAGTACGGAAAGGCCACTTTTTCTCGATAAATACCGCCGACGACGTGGATTTCACTCATGCAGGATAAATCTCTACCCGAACTTGGCCACCGGCGATCTGCGTCACCCTGGCTTCATAAACCTGCCCGTGCCGGATGCATTCTATAATGTCAGCAAGGCGTGCAGAGGTTATGGAGCCAGTTATGACTCCCTGATGTATGGCCACCACCCGCAACGGACTCTCTTGGAGTACCACGGCGAGGACCGTCCCGACGCTTAAATTGCTAATGGCTTCCGCGTTTGGTGACGCAAGGACCGCCAGCTCCGTAAACATGCAGGGATTGGGACCTAAACCGCCACCCGAACCGATTCCGCCAGCAGTTCCATCCGACGGTGGGACTGAGGAGACAGGTCTCCAATTCTTTTTGTCATCATTAGAGTCGCCGCCACCGCCAGGTCCTGACATTACTTCCCTCCAGGTTGTTGAGACGATGCTACTTCCACTTAGGGGCAAGTCAACGGGTAGAATCGCTCAAGAGTGGCACTTTCAACGAGTGATATTTTTGGGGAAGTCGCCTACAGGGCCTGTCTTCGTATTTCCAACTCGCTTATGGGTGTAAGATGAGGCCGAATGCTGCCCTGAAGGCGCTGAGTGCTGAGCAAAGGACGGTCATGTGAGTGAGTACCAAAGCAGGATTACTGAGCCCAACCAAGTGCCTGACTTCCGTAAAGACTATAAGCTGGATCGCCTTGCCGAGCATTTTAATGTAGCCCAGTTTGTCAGCTTCGCTCCCTCCTATGGCGAGCCTACACAGCAGTACGCTCGGCTAGCGAATTTGCCTGAAAATTCCAAATTCACATCACTGTCCGCAGCTCTGGAAGCTCTTTTTGAGAGAAGCGCCGATGGAACTATCAACGTCCGGAGCTTCAGCGAGACAGAGTCCCAGAGCCGGGAATTTCTCTACGCGCTAAGGACGGTAGATGAAGCAGCCGCCGCAATTCGTCGGATTGCGGGGGAAGGGGCCTACACCATCGCGAATGAGACGATTGACGTTTCTGACGGCGGCGTGTCGGGCGTTGCCATGGGCGGCCTTGTCGAATTTCGGCCCGATGCTACGCCACGAGGCGTGGAGCAGCCGGGCTTCGCGAGCCTGCCCACAGCTTGGGCTACTCAGCTTTTCAAGATTGTCTATGGGTTCGATCCAGGTCTTGAAGCCAGTGAGAGCACCCGGATCGAGTTCAGTTTGCATCCTCGTGCGCGGGGATGGCGTCAGACTAACACCGTCTTTTGGGAATATGGCTATATCGATCATTTTGACCGGTCTGCCGACGTGCGGTGGCCGAACGACTTCAGCCGCCTGATCGGCGATAAGGCTTATGGGCTCCTGATAGGCCATTTGGCTGGATTGCCTGTTCCTCGCACTACGGTCATTTCCCGCCGCATCGCCCCCTTCACATTCGGCCGCGATACAGGTTCGGCGGAACAGTGGATCAGAACAGCCCCCTTTGTCCAAGTGCCCGGAAAGTACACGACGTCCCGTGGTTGGCAGGACCCGTTCCGCCTGATGCAAATTGAAGACCCAGAGGGTGTCGCCATAGCATCAGTCCTGGCTCAACAGGGCGTCCGAGCTAACTACTCAGGCGCGACTATCGAAGCATCTGACGGCGAACTGATCATTGAAGGCGCTAAAGGTACCGGGGAGGGCTTCATGCAAGGGAGCGTTATGCCTCAGGCCCTTCCGAGTAACGTCCGTGATGCCGTGGGCGCAACGCATGCCGAACTTCGCCAACGCCTTGGTAGTGTGCGCTTCGAATGGGTTTTTGATGGCTCCAAAGTTTGGGTTGTCCAGCTCCATATCGGAGCGAGCCAATCGCTTGGCGCAGCGTTGGTCCCTGGCGAAGCAAAAAGTTGGATAGACTTCGACGTTGCCGAGGGGCTGGAAGCTCTACGACAGCTTGTTGCAAGCTTGGATCAGGATACTGGCATCTATCTCAATGGCAGTGTGGGGCGCACGAGTCATATTGCCGACGTTGTCAGAAAAGCGGGCGTCCCAACACGTCTCAAGGGAACTGGCGATCACGAAAAATCTTAACAACGTTCGAGAAACAGCAGGCGGAAGGGTTGCAATAGGCAATTTCCCGCTCAATCATCTTTATAGATTCTACGGACTGGCCAACGAAAAAAAAGCTGACAACCGTGAACGAAACGTAAACGAATTCGTTTATAATGGTAAAACAGCACTGATTTGTTTGGCACGCACAGGAGGCAGCAATGGCTTATGCAGCAGTGATCGACGTTCGGGAAATTGCCGACAAGAAAATGGACACCTATAAGGAAGCCATGGTGCTTCGCCGCGCGCGACTCGAAAGAGAGGCAGCGAAGCGCGCGCAAGAACAGCAGGCCAAGGAAAACGACCAGAAGTGACAACCGTTAAGCTTTATGATGAAACGGACTTCGAGCGCCCAGCGAAGAAGAAGGATGCGCAGCACAAAGAGTGGCGCACGCACATAAAACGAGACTACGGTCGCATTATTCACAGCGCCAGCTTCCGACGGCAGCAGGGAAAGACGCAAGTCTTTCCGGGGCACGAGTCTGATTTTTTCCGCAATCGTTTGACCCATTCCTTAGAGGTCGCTCAAATTGCGGAAGGTATCGCTGACCGGTTGAACGTAATTTACAGAGATGAGCTACGTGGGAACGAGATCGATGGCCGCCTTTGTGCTGTCGCTGGGCTCGTTCATGATATCGGACATCCACCATTCGGACACAACGGCGAGCGGGCTCTCGACGAGCAGATGTTGGAATTCGGTGGGTTTGAAGGAAATGCTCAGACACTCCGCATTCTCAGCCGCTTGGACAAAAAAGTGAAATACGCCGACGACGTCGATGGCGACGAAAGGGCGGGACTAAACCTATGCTACAGGACACTTGCATCAATTCTGAAATATGATGCGGTAATTCCTGGCAAGCGGGAAGTGGGTGCCAAGGTAAAGAAGGGCTACTACGGGTCTGAGCAGACGCTTGTTACAGATATCAAAAAGCAGGTCCTGAGAGGAAAGACACTTCCGTCTGGCGTGGAATTCAAAACCATCGAATGCCAGATCATGGATATTGCGGACGATATTGCCTACTCGGTTTATGACCTGGAAGACAGCCTGAAGGCGGTTTTTCTCACGCCAGCCTCGATTCTGGCGTCTGGCGACAAGTTGCTCGATACCGTCGTCGAGGCAGTTTCCGAACAGTTGAAGCAGCCGGTCACGAGAGCCGACATTCTTGACGCCTTTTTTGAGGTCTTTGCCGATGTGACCCCCGCTGATGACGCAGAGAAAATTGAGGCCGTCCAGTATTTTATGCAGGCAACTCAAGCGTCAAACGCGTATTGCAACGATGGCTACGTGCGGACCGAAAAATCGTCCGAGCTGGTTCACAAGTTCATCAATGGTGTGGAGTTCAAGCTGGATGAAGAAAATCCAGCGCTTTCGAAGGTTTGGTTGAAACCAGACATTCGGAAAACTGTCGAAATTCTCAAGCAGTACACCTTTAAGGCGATCATTTACTCGTCGCGGGTGAAGCTCGGTGAATATCGTGGCACCGAATTGGTCACCGATATTTTCAAAGCGTTGAACGCCGAAAAGGGCTATCTTTTGATGCCGGATGACGTGCGCGAGCGGTTCCTTGATGCGAAGGACAAAGGGACAAAAGCGCGGACAATCTGCGATTTCGTGGCTGGTATGACCGACCGTTACGCGGTGGAGTTTTGGGCTCGTCTGCGCTCTGATGGAGCGGAGAGCATGTTCAAGTCGGTGTAATCGAATTCCTTGAAGCTTGGGGCTTCAACGCCCCAAGCTCGCCCGGTCCTACATCCCGACGGTTACCCGTCAACACTTCAGCCCGACGAGTCAGCTGTTCCTTGCCAGGAAGGCGAAGATGGCAAGTAGATTTGTTGCGCTGATACGTGTGTAAGCTCCACTTCCTGTTGTGAGCACGTTGAAGTAGCGATTTGCAGCTGCTAGATGTTTATTCAACAACTTGGGGCATGTTTTTGCGAATTTTGTAGGTAGGCCATGAGTGGAAGGTCGCGTGTCGAGACGACTAGCGCAGAAGATCAATCAATTGGTTTCGACTACCAGTATTATTACTTTCTCAATGAGTTGCTAAATTTGAAGAGCGGCCAAGTTGTAGGCTTGGAGGTTCTGGATGATGTCCACATTGAACGTCCTGACGGCAGCTATTTGCTAATCCAGCTGAAACATACGGTTCAGAGGAACGCACAAGACCTTCCCATCAATCTTACGACCATGGACAGTGATCTGTGGAAGTCGTTTTCGAACTGGTGCAAGGTGATCGCTGACCCTGCAGAGGGGCGAGTAACCGTCCCCTCCCAGCTTGCCTTCATTGAGAAGACCGGGTTCTTGCTCGCCTCGAACAAGTCTGACAACGACAAGAACACCATGTTGGTGTCAATCGACGCTTTCAAAGCTGGCACCAAAACCCACGCTGAGCTGGTCGCAGATGTTACATCGCTCAAAGCTCAGAGCAAAGATGCGACGATACATGGCTACATCGACGATGTGCTCAAACTTGATCCCACTGTGTCACAGAGATTCTTCTCGCAGTTGCGGTTCGCATTAGGTCGAGACCAGATCATCGACGAATGCAAAACATCAATCGCCGAGAAGCAGATAGACGCATCACGGATCGATGATGTGTTTCATGCCATCGACTCCGAGATACGGCAAAACTCCTACACGACCGTCAAGGCAGGGAAGAAGATCACGATCAGCTTTGAAGAGTTCACTCGGAAATACCGACGGCATTTCGATAAAGCCCGGAGCGGTGGGCTGCTTTTCAGGAAATTTCCGCCTGTTTTGCCGGACAACCTTCTTGGCCAGACGTTCATCAAGCAATTGGTGGACATCGATGATATCTCGGACAATAACATTGAGTTCCATACGAAGTTCACCACCAGGCGTCTGCATTTTCGCGATAACCTGGAACGGCTGATCCAAGATGGAGACATCACCCAATCCGATATTGACGAGTTGGAGGAGGAGGCTTCCGCCATGTGGGAAGGCAAGTTCCTCGAAGCCTATTCCGGCCCACAGGCAACTGACGAGGTAGCATCTGCCCGCGCTATTGTCGGCGATTTGCGACAGAGAAAGCTGACGCTTGCATCGCAGGCGATGCCGATACCCATGAGCAACGGCGGGTTCTACGATCTCTCTGATCGACCGGTGATTGGCTGGTTGAGTAACTGGAAAGATCGCTACAAGTGAAGTTCAGCTCATATTACAACAACCTGGGGATCAATGCGTTCGCGATCTCATCTGTTCTGAAAGAGGCAGGATTTCTAACGCTTCCCAAGATTGCGTTGATTTTGCCAGTTGTTGCGCATCGCGAGATGGTAAAAAAGCTTGCCCATGGCAGGTTCCGCTTTGTCAGCTTCGAGCAGTACCTAATTGATAACATCGAATTCTTCTACAACTTCAATGAGCGATACTTGGCGTCGCTTACTCCGACCGTTAATGCTCTCCAATTTTTGCATGAGATTGGCGTCGTCCAATTGAAAGATGACGGCGCGATGATTGCATCTGATTTACCTTTCGACGCCTCAATGGGCAAACGCGCCGAACGTGTGAAGCGGGCGTCAGCGAACATAGCTGCCCTAGTTTCGGGAAATGCTGACGTTTTCTACCTCAATGCGAGGATCGAGCTGTGAAATTCTACATTGAAAGCCTGAACCTGTGGCTCCGTAGCGGGCAGAGAAGGTCTGTAATCTTCCTGCCGAACAAGGTGAATGTGATCACCGGTGAAAGCCACACCGGTAAGACAGCCATCTTGGACATCGTCGATTACTGCATGTTCGCGAGCAAGCATCGAATTTCCGAGAGCATTATCAACGAGAATGTCCTCTGGTACGGGCTCCGCATTCACGTGAACGACAAAGTCTACACGCTGGCAAGAAGCGCGCCGGTGGGGACGAGCCCGTCGTCCGATTACTATTTCTCCTCGGTAGGACAGGTGCCGGAAACCACGCCCAGCCCGAATATCAGCGAAAGTATCTTGAAGAAGCAATTGAGCGCTGATTTCGGCATCGACCAAGACGTCAAAATTCCTTTTGGTGGGAGAATGCTGCAAACCGGCTCTCGGGTGTCGCTGCGGTATTTCCTGCTCTTCAACACGATCTCTCAAGACATAATCACTCATAGCGATCAGTTCTTCGACAAGCAGAACGAGTCTCGCTACCAGGAGGCGTTACCACGCATATTCGACATAGCTGTGGGGATCGACACGGTCGAAAACATTCTAAAGCGAGAGAAGCGAGCGGAATTGGAGCGAAACCTTGCCCGCCTGCAAAAATTATCGGCGAAAACCCTGGAAAAGCGCGATCAATTTCATGCCCAACTGGCTGAAACCGTCGCGCGGGCTAAGGGCTACGGACTCGTTGCTGACGATACGGACGCTGATGCCTCAGTCGACGTGTTGAAGCGAATGGTGACCGAGCGGGAAAGTGGCTCCGACCTCCACGTATCGGCGCAGTATGAAGAAATTTCTTCGCAGATGTACCGAGTTTCTCGAAAGATCAGGGGGCTTCGCAAGTTCGCAGCGGAGTATGGAAACCATAAGGCGACCCTCAAGGAGACAGCGGATAGCCTCCAGCCCGTTGAGTATCTGATGAGGAACTACGAAGAGACGGTTCGGACGTCTGTATTCGACGACATCGTCAAGAATCTTTCCGAGGGGCTACAGCAGATCAAGGACGCTACCGCCAAAAAGACACCACTGGACAGTAACATCTCTGAAATGATCAAGGCGCTCGAATCTCAGCGCCAGAAGCTCCAAAAAGACCTTCAAGCCCTCCCTACCGAGATGGAAAGCTTCGAGACCGATAAGGATAAGTACATCTTCATTGGCGAAACGAAGGCGAAGCTTGAGCTGTACGCCGATCCAGCGTGGGAAAAGGCTCCAGACAACAGCGAGTTGATCGCAAATCTAGAAGCGCAGATCGAAGACCTCGCCGTATTGCCTGCCAACGACCGGCAAGAGCAGTTTACCAAGGTCCTAGATGAAGCAATCCAGGACTACATCTCTCTGACGAAGGCAGCGCTCGGGAACTATGGCGACTATCGCTCCGCCTTTAACTACACGGAAAAGAAGCTGCATCTGCGCAAGCCCAGAACCGCATCGACTGAGAACGTCGGCAGCAGTTCCAATCACATGTTCCTTCACCTATTTCTCTTCCTTGGCCTGCATGAACTGATTATGCGGAACGACGGCATTCACGTGGCCCCGTTCCTTATTATCGATCAGTTCTCCCGGCCTTACTGGGGTGAGGATGACGAGCAGGACGAAAAGGACGTCGACGAGAGCGATGTCGCAAAGGTCAAGTTGGCGCTGGAGCTTTTGGACCAGTTCATCACTACGGCAAATGAAATGGGTAGAGAGTTTCAGATGATCGTCTTCGAGCACATAAACCCCCGATATTGGGAGGGGCTTAAGAACGTTCACCTGGTTGAAATTTTTCGAGATGGAAACGCCCTGATCCCCACTTCCAAGAAGGAGTAGGGGTGTCGGGCTTCAGCACAGTGCCAATTTTCACCACTCGAAGTAACCTGGAGGGGTACGTCTGCCTCTCAATGGACAGCATCCATGGCAATCCAATCACCATTTCCGCTCATCGCCCGCGCCTTTCAGCTTCGCATTCAGCCATCCCTAGTCGCTATTTATGCGCCGCACTCGCATCGACCGAACATTGTAAATCAGGTAGGTACTGGTTTTCTTGTGTCGCACAACGAAAGACCCGTAGTTGTCACGGCTATGCACACTCTCTACGGACGGTCATTTTCTGAGGACCCGGGGGAAAAGAGCTTTCATTGGAACGGTCAGCTTCATTTCATTGATGGTTCCAGCCGAACGATCCTACAGAATAAGGTCCATGACATCGCCGCGTTCTACGCTGATGAACTGGCAACGAAGCCCCAGCTCAGCCTATCGAGCATCGCGTTGCCCCGTCCCTTACCGACGTTCATCACTATCGGCGGCTACCTCGCGAGAGATTTCAACCGGCATGGTGCCAGGCTTGCGCCAGCCCCATTAATTCACACCGATCAGCGTCTATCCGCAGCAGCGGGGACCGGGTATGTGGCAGTCAGATACACGAAGCGCCGGAACAAGAACAGCTTTTCAAGCACCCGAATCCAGGCAGCCCCTGTACCAAGCGGGCTGTCCGGTGGACCTATGGTAGACACCCTCACGCTTTTCAGGCCGTTTCCCAACGTGGTCGGAGTTTTCACTGATCTCGAAAACGGTCAGGGTTATGGCCCAGATGCTGACATCGTTACGAGACTGTTGGCGGGCATATAGGAGACCTACTGGCGCATTTTTCTGGGGTCCGATAACGAATGTTATTGGACGCCAAGGCCCGAAAACCGGCAATTGCGACGTTTGAAATTACCGCGAGTTAGGCTCAAACAGGACGAAGCGCTGCCCGGATTTCCTCGGTCACGTCCTTCACGTCAGCACCCGACGGAACCGATAGGTAACCTACACCCTCCAACATGGAGAAGTCGGCTCCTCCCGAGGTCGATTATCAAGATGGGATCAGCTGGCTCCAGTGCGTCGGCCAGAGGGCTCTGCTACGCGGTTCTGAACGGGTCGAAACTGCTAGGGACGCCGCTTTCATCTCAGTTAACCCTTTCGAAACCATATTCTGGACCCCGAACAATCTATGCGGTACTCACTTGCTACCTATAACCTGTGGTAACCACAATAGTTCTGGAAAACATGGCCACTCCTCGATTTGAAGCACTGAATCGGCTCTGGGAAACAGTTCGAGAGTCCAATCATGATTTTCGGTCTACGACCGATGTTTTTCCGATTATCGAAGTCGAGAAGGTCAGCCGAACCCTCGAACTTGTGGAGCGTGGAACCGAGAGCGGCTCCGCGAACCAGCCGCCAAAATCTGCCCGCGCGCTCGATGATACAGAGCAACGGATCGTGGCAAAGGTCGAAGCCGAGAAAAAGGCTTCCTATCAACTTCTGGAAGATCGGTTCGATCATTTCTCTGACCGTTTGAAGAGCCTGGATTTCCAGGGACAGTTCAGTCTCATACGCAGCGCAAACGCAAGTAGCCTCTCCGACTTCAAGGCAGAGGCGGTCAGAGGCGAGGACGAGCTTCACGTCCTTCGCGACGATATGATTGTCGCCGAAAACCAGCTCGTTAAATTCAAGCAAAAACACAATCTGGAACGTGCCGCGAAAATCACCAGCCCGGAAATGTGGGCATTCAAGGTTTCGGTTATCGTCTTCCTGGTCCTGATCGAAACCGTGATGAACGGCAACTTTCTTGGGGAAGGCAGTTCGCAGGGTCTGGTCGGGGGCATCATCGAAGCGTTTGTCTTTGCCGTCGTAAACATCGGGTATGCACTCGCACTCGGACTTGCCTGTTCCAAACTTCTCGCGCATCGGTCCATCGTGTTCAAGTTAGGCGGCTATCTCACCTTCGCGGCGTATGTCGTCGTTGCTGTCGGCATCAACCTGGCGCTCGCGCACTACCGTGAAATCGCTGAGGTGAGTTTTGAAGGCGCTAGCACCGCAGTTATGGAACGATTGCGAACGAATCCTGCCGGGTTGGCTGACCTGAAATCATGGTTGCTTCTCGGGCTTGGCCTCCTGTTCTCAATTGTGGCCTTCGTTGACGCCTGCCTGATGACTGATCCATACCCCGGCTTTGCATCGACAGAGAAGCAGCGCAACGTAAAGCGTACTCGCTACAGGAGCCGGAAAGATCAGCTGATCGAAAATCTTACCGACATCCGTAACGACCATAACAACAAGGTCAACGATATCATCCGGGAGCTTAGCAACCGCCGTCAAGATTTCCAGGCAACGATTGCCCACCGCGCTCGTGTGATCTCGTTGTTCAACGGACATCAAAACCAGCTTGAGCAGGCCGCCAACTCGCTTTTGACCATCTATCGTGAAGCGAACCGAAAATCACGGACGAGCCCGGAGCCAAAGTATTTCGGAACGACTTACAATATGGACCGGTTGAATGCTGTGCCTCACGTGCATGAAGAATGGAACGATCAGGAACTCGCTGTCGAAATCAACAAACATCAACAAGAGCTGACAGAACAGGTGAAACGGATTGGGGAGGCATATTCAGTTGCCATCGACCGTTATCACCAGCTCGATACTATTTTCCCGGGGACATAAATGGCCAGACGCAGACAAAGTAGCTCAGAAAGCAATACCGGGCTGATTATCGGGACGATCCTGTTTGGCCTTTGTTCTATAGGGTTGGTGGGCGCATTTTTCTGGTTCCAGGCAGAGGCCAATTCCAAGCCGAAGTTGGACAAAGTAACGATGTGCCCCGAGACCGGTCCGAAGGCGATCACGGCGGTACTTCTTGATGTCACCGACCCTATTTCCGATGTCACGGCGCTCGATCTGCGCAATCAGTTCCAAGATATCGTCAAATCAGTCCCCGAGGGCGGTCTCATCGAGGTGTATGCGCTGACGGATGAGCAAGGCGAGCTTGGCCAGACCTTCAGCGGCTGCAACCCTGGGGACGGATCAAGTGAAGACGACATCACCGGGAATAAACGCCTGGCAAGGGAGCGGTGGGAAAAGGGCTTTCAGAAACCGTTGGATGAGATCGCAGGGGAGATCGGCAATGGGACTGGAGGCAAACAGTCGCCGATCATGGCGGGCATCCAGAACATCAACTTGAACATTTTTGGTTCCCCGAAGTATCGCGACATCCCAAAAGAAATGGTCGTTGCCTCGGACCTGATCGAGCACACCAGCGCATTTTCAATGTACGCAGACGGAGCTGACTTCCAGAAATTCCAAAAATCTCCAGCTCGCGACCAGTTTCGTACCGCGCTCAACGGGACGGAAATCCGACTTTTGGAGTTCCAGAGACCTGGGTTGAAATTTGACTCGATGCAAATCGCCGAGTTCTGGACCGCTTGGATCAGGGGCAACGACGGAGAGATGAAGCGATTCACCCGGCTGGAAGGGATGAACTAATGGCTACCCGGGAGCAACTGCAGGCGTTCGTCCGTCACAAGGGGCCGATTTTCGTCTTCGCCGCCCTGACTTTCGGCGGCATGGCATTCATTTGGACGGCCAAGACGTTGGAATGGAATACCTATGTGGTCACGGCGGTCCCGATCTGCCTCATGCTTTTTTACTTCGGGCTCTCCTTTGTCGCCAACGGCCTGAGGCTTCACAACGAGCAGGCGGGGGACAACCTCTATTACATGGGGTTTCTTTATACCCTCTCAAGTCTCGGCGTTTCGCTTTACAGGTTTTCCGGTGAGGCATCCATCGACGACATCGTCCGAAACTTCGGTATCGCGGTCACGTCGACAATCGTCGGCATTACGCTGCGCATTCTGTTCAATCAGATGCGCCGCGACCCACTGGATATCGAGCGAAGCGTTCGCCACGAACTCGCCGAGATGACACGGCGGGTGAGAACCGAACTCGATTCATCGGCCCGCGAGTTCTCCAGCTATCGTCGCACGAGCAGCGAGATGCTTTCCGAGGGTTTTGAGGAAATCGCTCGTCAGGCCGAGAAGAGCGGCGAAGCGGTCCAGAAGGCTATCGAGGCCGTTTCCAGGGAGGCAATACGTCCGATCCAGGAAGCTGCGGAAAAGCTGGCCGTCATCATGGATGCCAACAACAAGATCGTCGAAGATCGCGTCAAGGCCAACAACGAACTGGCCGAAGCTGCCCTTGCTAAGCTCAACGAGACGTCAAAAAGCCTGACTGGTATCATTGCGTCCTTCGGCGGGCAGGTCGAGGCCGCTGGCGAGCGGCTGGCGGCTATGCGCCTTCCAGAGGACGTGATTAAGGTCGAACTGGCTCCCGTTCTTTCTGCCATTGCCGATATGGCAGCACTACAGTCAAAACGGCTTGATGAAACGGCCGCGAATACGAGAGAGCAGGCCGACCGAATGACCCAGGCCTTGCTTCCGCTGGATCGGCTCCCGGAACGTTTGGACGCATCCCTGAAACCGTTGGACAAGCTCCCCGAAGCAATGCGTGCGGGATACCAGGCCATGGATCAGGTACCTGCCAAGATCGAAGCCTCGCTCAAAGTGTTCGAAGGTGTCGGTGATAAAATCGATCTCGCACTCAAGCCGTTGAACGGGATTGCGAAAAGGGTCGGAAGCGCAGTTGATCTTTTGGATAAGGCATCCGCTAAAATCGGCGACGCGACGACGACGCTGGAAAAGAGCACCAAGAGCACGGCCCAGCGGCATGACGCCCCTGATCTTTTCCAGGCGACGCCATTTGCAGCGCCTGGAAACGCAACGAGCACAATGATCGAGGCTGTGACAGAGCCAAAGGGTGATCCCATCATCCTCGACGGCCATCCATCGGTCCAAACTCCGCCTTCGGAGCCTGCATTCCTAGCGTCGGATGTGCAGACGGCGGAAACGTCCCAGGCGGCGGACGAGCAGCCTGAACCGAGGAAGCTTTGGAGATGGTAGACTACGCGGAACCGGCCACGAAGCTGGAGCATAAGGGATACAATCGCGGACTGATCCTTGGCCTGACGATGGCCGAGTCCATGCTGTTGCTGGTCTTCTGCCTTCTCCTCGTGGCGGCGGCGATCATCAATGCTGAACGAGCTAAAACTCGGCTTGCCCAGGATGATCTGCTCAAATCAAAGGTTGAGGTCGCTTCCCTCAAAACAAAGGACAAACAGGCTGAAAAGGCCGCGAAGGAACTGAGGGACAAGCTCGCTGCACTGGAGAACCAGCTCCGGTCTGTCAGTCTCATTCCAGCTGATCGTGCCAAATTCGAAAAGGAATGGCGCGATCTTGTCGATGCCAATACCGAACTCCAGCTTTTGAAGAAAGAAGGCGTCACGGCTGAGAAGATGGCCGCACTTCAAAAAGCTGCGGACGAACTTGAAAAAACAATGGCTGTCTTGAAAGACAGTGGTCTCTCGACCACAGACGCCAAAGTTCTTGCAGAGCGATTGAAAGCCCTCTTGGAGAATGAGCAGAAACAGGCTCAATCCAAACCGCATGAGTGGCCGCCCATCATCAATCTGAGCGAAGCCGAAGGATACTACTTCCAATCCGGAAGTGCGGAGTTGGCGGGTCCTTTCGACGAAAAGCTTCGGGGGCCGATTTCGAACAAGATAGCAACGAGTCTGCAGACATACGATGTCGATGTTATCGAAGTCATCGGCCATACCGACGAACAGCCAATCTCACGTGGTACCTCGAACCTCGATCAGAGCTTTATTGACGTGCTCGCTGGCAAGAAGCCCATTTCGAGTGTTCTACCTGCCGACAATGCTGGCCTTGGCCTGGCGCGGGCAATCGCAGTGGCGAATGTCTTGAAGGCTGACGGCAAGCTCAAGAACGCCACAATACTGCCGATGTCAGCCGCTCAGCTGGTGCTCCCAGGAGATATCCTAACAACTGGGCAAGCGGGCGATGTGAAATCCCGCCGCCGTATCGAAATCCGCATCCGCAGTCGCAATGCGACTGTAACCCCGTAAGTCAGCGCCCCCAAAAGGGCGCTCTCCATCCGGCTTCTACGGCTTCCTTCTCGGTGCAGAACCAGCGCTCGCCCTGTTTGATACTGACCTTCGTGCGCCCGTACCAAGGTGACCAGGGCGCGTGGTAGATGTGACCGTTGCCTGAAATGTTGCCCTTGATCGGGCAACCGTCGGGCGCGGCCTGCTTTGCAACGTCCCATTTATGGGCGCGATAATCCCAAGGCGCTTCGGTCTCCGCCTGCCAGATGCCAACGTGGTTCTGATGAGCGATTTCTTCCAGGTCCGCGTAGTCCTCTGAATATTTGCGGAACGCCCATGCGTGTCCGGTCTGGACCATGGCGGCATTGAGGTTCGTGGACCCAATCTTGCAAACACCGATGGTCCGACCGTAACCATCTTGGCCACGATTGTCGCACGAGACGTCCTTGCCAAGAACAAGAGCTTCCATCGCTGCTATCGCTTCCTGCCCGCAAGCCCAAGCTTTTCCATTTGCAGAATTGCATTTTTGTCCTGCCTCGGGAGCGTCGATACCGTGAAGACGATAGACGACGCCGGAAACCTCCACGGTGTCGCCGTCGACGACTCTGATGCTCGAAGATGCTTGGAGCGCAGACGTATATAGCCCGACAATGAGCGACCCGAAGATTAAAGCCCTCACTTGGCCTCCGATGCTGTTTATGATCACTTCCACTTCGCCGCCCAGTTTCGAAGCGCTGCTCTTGGCCTCTCCGGCCATGACTTGACCTCCGGATTCACCTTAATCTTCTGCCCGGACGGCTTCCAAGCGAGGTACATGGTTTTGTGAGGGATATCCGCGATGACGATGGCTTCTTGGTCTAGGCACATGTGGCGGGAACAAGAGGTGCCCACAAAAAGATCGCCATCATATTTGCCGGAGCCAACACCCATCAAGATGTCATTCACCAGCTTAGCGTCGGGTCCTGCCAATCGAGTTATCTCGGCGTTCAGCTCTGCATAGCCGAGCAGGTCTGCGGGGTGAGAGGCGGTTCGCTCCCGTAGTTGAGGCCACCCTTTCGATACGTCGGCAACAAAAGCTGCGTTCTCCGCTTCTTTGATGCCGTCAGACGGCGTCCATGTCCACCGTTTGCCGGGTTCATTCGGAGTGGGAGCGGTCGATAACGTCAAGGCGATATCAGACGCTTCCACTTTGACACCAAAACAAGTGTCCAACGGCCCATCGAGACGAGGGGATTCGTTTCGCGGAAAGGAAACAATAAATGGAGCCCCTTCGCATGCGTTTCCGCCCCCCGACGATGTTCCCACCACGGTAGGTGTGCCATTAATGACGTAAATTTCATCGAGGTCGAGGTAATAGTTGCGAAGAACTTCGCGTTCATCAATCTCAAGTTTAAATTGGTCGCCAGATGGAGAGATCGAAACCTGGTGGCCGAAAAGGTCATTGCGAAGGGAGACGAACTGGCAACCGTCGCGTAAACAATCATTGGCACTGCAGCAACCAGTGCGAGCCAGGGAGATTTTGGCATTTTGGGTATCCAAAAATATCGGGGTCTGTGTATTCTATTGTAAGGTCTCAAAAGCAATTATGACTCGCAGCTCTCTCGCATAACTGGCTGCACGTCACGCGAAATCTGCCGCTATATGACCCGACGCCGGTCATACCGACACGACGGATTTATCAAGCCTAACCCGACACGTATCAGTTGGTGCCGAACACTAATCAAGCCGACACGTATCAGGCGCTGCCCGATACAAGCTCAACGGATTCCGACCCGAATTATTATCCTCCAGTTCCGCAAACGCAGGAAACGAAGGTTCTTCCAGGGAATTCCGATAAGTTTCGGCAAATCGTCATTCAAGTTCAAAACGCCCTGAGCCTCTATGGCTATTACCAAGGGCGTCATCGACGGTAAAATTGGACCCCAATCGAAAGTGGCGCTGGCGAAGATGCAGGAGGACTACGGTTTAAAGGTCACCGGTACGATTACGCCACAAGTGCTCAATGCTTTAAATATCACGGCCAATTGACGGACGGAACCATCGGGCCAAAATCGCATTGATTTGCGTTCGGATCGAGCCGAGCAGGCTGCACTGCATAATACGTCCGGAGGCTCAGCGTGCCGAGCCCCCAAGCTACTCATCAAAAATGCTGGTGGTGTGGACCGCTGCCTTCCTTCAAAAGCGTATAGCTTTGAATAGGCTCATTCTTCACTTGCACGCGCCGAGGTTTGCCGTCGGTATGAAGTTGTGGTTCTGCGCCAACAGCATTTTTAATGTACCATCCAAGGTACATGTTCAGAGGCGTCTTTCCAGGTACGCCCACATCATACGCTTTGCCGTCGATGGCTCGCTCATATTTCGCAAGAAACTGAGGGTCATCCATCGCGTGCTGGAAAACCTTCAGGACGAAATTTTCATCGAATTTTCCCTCGCCGTATAGTTTTCTGGCAAGACTAACCGTCAAGTTTATTATTTCCTGGGATGCGAGGAGTCTCTTGATGTTTGTGTCAGCCATCCCACCATATTCGATGGCGTAGTTTGTGAGTATTTGTTGAATAAACGAGTTCGTTTCAAAGCCCGCTTTCGATGCCAAAGTAGAGATTGCATTATGGACATCGGCATCCAGGCGAAATGTCAGTTTAACGGTTCTATCTTCCGGCATGTTTTCACCCCCTAAATTAGCAGTATGGCCAATATACGCACTCCAAGAGCGCCCGTCAATCGTATGTCGACAAACATTACTGCGATGTCGACATACGTGTTCATGGTCACGCGCCAGTCGGCCTGATTGCCAATCACTTTGGCCCTTTGGGAAAGAAGATCGAGGAACCGGTGCAACCTTACTGTGAACACAAGGACGTTGCGGTTTCTTCATCGTGAGCCCGTACCAATCACTCTTGTCGTCTCCCTCTGGTTTCAAAAAACCAACCGCACCCCGACCGGCGACGAAATGGACGCCGGGTAGATTCAGTGTCCTTTCACAGGACATAAAGGCGCTCTGTGTAATAGGTCGGCGGCAGGGTCCGGCTTGCTAACGTGCCAGGAAGTAAGCCAAAAAGCGATTCAAAATAATAATAACAATAAAAATATATAATCATCTTTTAAGATTTATCGAAGTAAAAAAACGCCTATTTTTTGCTATATAAACCAGACTATTGACTGGTTGCTCAATGTATATTACGTTTTACGGATGAAGTGAGACGATTGCGCTACGCTGAATTTCAAAAGTGGGAGAGATGCATGATGCCGTCAATATTGCGCTCAGAACGAACATCTAAACTTGGGCGCTTAGGAGAAACCCTGGCGGAAGAATGTTTGAAGGCAGCCGGATACAAAGAAGTGCGGAATTTAAACCTGGGAACCAATTTCCCCTTCGCCGACTTGATCGCTGAACTATCCGGGAAACGATATATTATCTCCGTTAAATCTCGAAATGAGTTCCGGGCGGATGGAAATTTGAACGAATGTTACAACGCCGTAAAGCTCAACGAAGCTGAGAAGCGTGCCTTACAAGCCCAAGGCAAATCCCAGGACGAAATAACCGCAATCATCTGGGAGGCCGTTGACGGCTTAGCGCAACGATGGAATGCCTGCCCGGCGTGGATAGCGGTCCCGATGCGGCCCGAGGAGAGTAGCTATTCAGCCTACTTTGGCGAGGTTTCGCTGATAAGGCACCGCAGATCGATACCAGTCCTTCCATCAGATAGAGTACGGTACACCGAGCTTGCTCCGCTGGGAACATACGATGCGCGGATAACCGCCGATCTTTGGAACCGCGACTAGCATAAAAATCCGCCAACGGGGCGCATTCACGGTAAACCGCGAGAGATTGCAATGTCCCTGCGATGCGTTGATGAGACTGGTGCTGATCTCTATGCGTTCGATTTGTCTCCGGAGGCATGGCAGACGCTGATTGAGCACAACCGCAAATGCCGTTCGCTTCGGATGCCCTGTTGTCCGGCGGAGGTGACTTTACGGAGACATCGGGGAACACAGCATTTCGTGCACAAAACGGTTGGTGATTGTACGACAGCGCCGGAAACAGAAGTTCACCTGCGACTGAAGCAGATTGCCGTTGAGGTTGCTCGTAAGCACGGATGGGACGCAAAGACCGAGGTTGCAGGGGCTACTCCGTCCGGTGAGACATGGATAGCCGACGTCTTGGTGCAAAAGAACAACGCCCGGGTGGCAATCGAAATCCAATGGTCATCCCAAACCAATGACGAGACAATGAGAAGGCAGGAACGATACAGGCAATCCGGAATTCGCTGCCTTTGGCTGCTTAAGAAGCCTGGCTTTCCAACGACTGAAGCTCTGCCCGCCGCGCAGATTCTCGAAGTCGATGGGACGTATTCCGCCCGCGTGGCTTATTCCCAGGAGTTGTCTGTCGAGGCGTTCCTTGACGCAGTATTTGGTGGCCGGTTCCGGTTTGGGATACCTTCTCAGGGCGGGGCGGTTGCTCATATCCGGGTTGGGGAGATCGAGTGCTGGAAAAAGACATGCCGTGTGAAGACGAAAATAGTCACGGGAGTTGACGTCGTGTTCGGTCCCCATACGAGCACCTTCTCGGTCCCGCAATTGGGGGAATACCCCGCACTCTTGAATGAGGTCCTCAGCCACCTGCCTCGGGACTCCAAGATGGGTCGCTTGAAAAAGCGTTTCAGCAAGACCCAAGAACGACAGTACATGAGCAATGGGTGCTACCGATGCGACAGCATTGTCGGGGAATTTTTTGAAATCGAGGCCCGTCATTCGGAGGAAATCGTAAGTTCGTTTCCAATTCAGATAACCCCGGACTGGAAGCAGGCAATCGAAGAAGAGATGGGAGATCAACCCGAATGGGCTGTTTATTCACCCGGTGAGCTTGGCATGTAACAGCACCACATCGGCTGAATTTGTTGCAATGTGTCGGCCTCAGGCGTCTGATGAGCTAACCTGACGGGATGCCATCGACCTTGCTTCATCCTGGATCGAACAAAGCTGGCATAGGACGCTGCATCTTTCGGCCGCTTCGGTCGGTGCCGAGTTCTGTTGCAGTAATGACAAGCGGCGACGATGTTCTCTTCGATATCGCGCCCTCCGTCACACCGAGCCTCCAAATGCTCTGCAGTGCACCGGAAGAGAAAGACGGCCCGGTCTGATATTCGAAAGCGTGCGCTGAAATTTTTTGGATCGGTCTCCCACATGGGCAGCTGGCAGTAGTAGCATTGCCACCCTTGGCTCTCCGCTGCCTTACGTCTGAGATTTCGTATTCGGCTGTTTGGTTTCATGAGTCCACGTCCGTTGCTTCATTGCTGAAGCGGACGTGCAGCGACTTAAGAGCCGCCCCTCAGTTGGGAGGATATTCCTCGCACAAGACGACGCATACAAATGCGTCACTCCGCAGTCTTTGAACGATACGAGCGCCTTATCTGCGCAACGCTGACGGGTCTTCAACCAACCCCAAGCAAGCAGTACGTCTTGCCTCCGTCCAATCTCAAGGTAAATGGGTTAGCCAGATTGTCAACCAGGACCGCTCCAGAGGCCATCACCGCCCGCGACGCAGGTGGGGCTACCGACCAATCATTCGAACTGGCCGCGAGGATCGCTTCTGGCGTGCGGCAAGAGTTCGTAGCTTTCCAATTTGGCCATATCGAGAAAATATCGAGCCTTGCGCTTGGGCGCGGCTCGAAGCCAATCCGCAAGTTCTGATTGCGCAAGCTTTAACCAATCAGGAAAATCCTCGGGACCCCGAAAGTCGCCGTCAATCAGGCCCATCAAGGCATTCGTATAGATGATGCGACCAACGCCAGGGAATTCGTAAATCTCGTTGTCGCGCTTTCCCTGCAATCGCTCCTCGATGAGCCGACATCCGAGAGCGAGTACCAATTTGTCTTCAGGAAATCGCTCATCTTCGAGAAACCAGTTCACGATTTCTGCTCGTCGCTCGGTATCGCTCAAGCCATGGTAGGCACCGAGTCCCATGTTACAAATCGTGCAACATGGGACAAGCTTACACTGGCCGAAATGCTCCTGAATCTGTTTCTTGGTAACGAGACCGCCGTTGGCAAACCGGTGAAGAATATAGACCGGCGGCTGGTGGTCGAATTTGCCGTCATTAGGCATACCGCAATAAATGCATCGGTCACCTGGGGCCGTTGCATAAACCCGGGCAAAGCGCTTCTCTGCCTCACGTCGATTATATTTAAGATTAAGATGTGTTCCGATCACAATGTTTACATCGATATCCCGGACAACAATGAGTGCGTTCTTATCGTATCTAGATTAAGGCAATGCTAAATTGCGGACGATTAAAGAGCGCCGACATGCCGTTCTAATGCGTCGCGCCGAGATAGGCGGTTCACTGCCCACGGTGCGGCACAAGAGCGGTGACAGTCGTGTTCATGCCGCCATCTGAGGGGGACAAGAGCGGAGGGCGGCGTAAAGACCGAAGGCGCGGAAATCAGCGGTATTCGCCGGTGGGTTTGTAAAAGACGTGGCCGCTAAGCCCGGCCACTTTTCCGTCCTCAGTTCGGTGCCACGTTAGCCTGGCGTCCATCGGGAACGGACACCCTTTTTGGAGAAACTGGGCTAGACGAGCGCTCGGAACGTTGGGACATGGTGAAACGACCTTGAATCCCATCGACAACAGGTCTCGTTCTACAGCGGCTGCAACAATGTTGGGCGGGAACAGCACCTGCAAGCGCCTTGTAAGCTCCGGCGAAAAAGCCTGTTTCTTCCCTGCGGAAAGTCCGCATCCGGGGCTCCACACATCCCCTTCGTCGACAGCCGATAAATCGCGCAGTAGCGGAGGCAGGGGGCGGTCGCACTCCCCTGGCAAGCATCCGGCAAGGAGAGCGCAGATGCCGACCACAACCGCGCCCTTGGCGAAATTGGCAATCATCGGAGGTGCCCGTTTGTGGCCGGGTGAGCTTTATTCCTCGGCCGCCCTGCTTTCGCCGCGAGTTTGCCGAGTCTGAAGCTCACCCGTCAATTCACTCAATCGAGCTACTATACTCAACCACTGGTATACGTCATCGTGCCTCTTGGGCACACCAAGCGGGAAAGTGGTCACATATGAAATACGCAAAATTGTTTTGCTTCGCGGCACCTATGATATTGCTTTCAGCTAATTGCGCATTTGCATTCAATTGGGGCTTTGTAAGAGTCCCGGACTGGATGGACCCATATCTCGCCGAGCTTTTTGTTGCCGTTATAGTCAGTTTACTGGGACTGCGGGTGACGAAGCCGCGTGGGGTGCCTGTTAGTCAGCTATCTGGGGTGAAAATTTCCCCTCTCGCAAACTTCTTCCGGGTCCTCTTCATCACCACCTACGCGATGATGATGGTTATGCTGTTTGCAGGAATGGCCCTGCGTCGGTACGCCGAAGCCATATCCTAGTTTCCCGCCACGCCGCAGATCGCGATCTGGACGCCTTAACGGGCGATGACCTCCCGTTAAACAGCGATATGCTGGAACGGCGCGGTCCAAAGGCGACTTGAACAGCGGAGAGCAAAGAGATGCAAGAAATGGTTGGTCCAAATGGCTTCTTTACGAGTGTGTTTGGAATCAGTGCCTTGGTATCGGCATCTCTCTTTATCGTCCTGATCGGGTAAATTGCATTGAAAGACTTGCCTCTAATGGACAAGCAGGGGCGGTATCTCAATTATTTCTTCACCCACAGAAAGCGAGAGGCAAAGGCTCTGAGCGCAACATGGGTGATTGCTTTCTGCTTCTTCGTTACAGCATGGTTTCTATCAACGCTTTAACATGTAACCCTGTTATGGTTGTAGACGAGGCGGCGTAACCTTGAAGCGACTTGGGTAGGCAGGAGGCCGGGTTCGGAAAGCTCGTCACGAGCCATCCTGGCGACCGCTCTCCGCTACCCAAAGCAGGAGCCTACCAAGCCTCTATTTCACCGCTAGCCACGAAGTGCTCAGCGACGTGGGGCCAGAGCGCTGATGATGGCCGCCGCACGCGCGAGTGATACTTGGGCGGCATTCAGCTCAATCGATACTTCGAATAGGTCACGCCCGGCCATATGCAGGAAAGCGTGCAGCACCGCGTCGGAGTTCCTTGCGAGCTGTACCAAGTGCCAGCCTCCCGGCTCCCTCTCTCCATTGAGCCAATACTTAACCGCTCGATCACTTGCCCCGGTCCAACGCATGATTGTCTTGGTCGCGGCCGGGTTTATTCCGATGTCTTCCTTCAGCGCCTGTGAAATCTCGATGGCGTAGTGCTCTCGTGTCGGAACAATTGTGCCCTTATTCGGAACCATTGTTCTGCCTCCTAGGTCTATACTGCCGTCGCCCCGGCCATAATCCGTAAATGGAATTGTTGACATGTGATGGTCATCGATTGGAGCCAGAAGGCGAGTGATGGAAAGTCATCCGCCGAACGACCTCAGATTCGAGCTGCTGCTTATGTTCGGATGTCGACCGAGCATCAGAAGTATTCGACTGACAACCAGATCGCCGTAATCCGCCGATACGCCGAGAAAACCGGCTTCGAAATTGTCCGCACCTACGCAGACGAAGGCAAAAGCGGACTACGGCTGGTGGGGCGAGATGCTCTTCAAAGCCTGCTTTCCGATGTGGAAGGGGCGCAGGCTGATTATAAAGCCGTGCTCGTCTACGATGTGAGCCGCTGGGGACGATTCCAGGACCCCGACGAAGCCGCCGAAATTGAGCTTCGCTGCAAGCGCCAAGGAATTCTTGTTCACTACTGCGCGGAGCAATTCGAGAATGATGGCAGCATGGGTTCGTCGATCATCAAAACGGTCAAGCGGGCGATGGCTGGCGAGTACAGTCGCGAACTCTCTGTCAAAGTGTTCAACGGTCAGGCCAACCTTATTCGCTTAGGCTACAGGCAGGGCGGCGTCCCCGGTTTTGGCCTGCGCCGCCAACTCATCGACCAACACGGCAACCCCAAGTCCGAACTTTCGCGCGGTGAACACAAGAGTATCGCCACCGATAGGGTCATTCTCGTTCCAGGGCCGGAGCGTGAGGTTCTCGTCGTGAGAAGGATTTATGATCTCTTTGTTGTTCAAGACCGGGTCGAAGCCGAAATCGCGGAAGCCCTGAATGCCGAGGGCACCCTAACAGACTTGGATCGCCCCTGGTCCCGGGGGGCCGTCCATCAGGTGCTGATCAACGAGAAATACGTCGGAAACAACGTTTGGGGCCGCACCTCGTTTAAGCTCAAGCAAGCCCACGTAAAGAATCCGGAGTCGGAATGGGTCCGCGCCGACGGTGCTTTCGAAGGTATTGTACCCCATGAGCTATTCCAAAGGGCCCGAACCATCATCGCTGCCCGGGCAGAGCGTTTGTCAGATGACGCCATGCTGCAGAAGCTGGCCGAGGTGTTGGAAAAACAGGGCTACTTGTCTGGCTTGATAATTGATGAGGCGGATGACTGCCCGTCGAGCAGCTCATACTCGCATCGGTTTGGTAGCTTGCTGCGGGCATATGCTTTGGTCGGCTTCGCTCCGGATCGCGACTACCGTTATCTGGAGGTCAACCGGGCACTGCGCCGAATGTACCCAAAGCTGCTCGAAGAGATAATCCAAGGTCTCCAAGCGGCGGGCGGCACGGTGCTGCAGAATCCTGAGACCGACCTGCTCACGATAAATGAGGAGTTCACCGCATCTCTCGTTGTCGTCCGATGCCTTCGAACATCGGCGGGGGCGCTGCGATGGAAAGTGCGACTTGATACGGCTCTCAAGCCCGACCTCACGGTGGTGCTTCGGATGGGGCCCGGAAATTCGGAACCATACGATTATTACCTATTGCCGTTACTCGACATGCACGAAGCGGTTCTGCGGCTCTGCGAATTCAATGGCCTTTCTCTCGATGCATACCGTTGTGAATCCCTTTCACGTTTCTACGCGATGACGGCTCGTAGGTCGCTCATGGAGGTGGCGTAATGGCTGCTATTCCTGCCCAAAAGGTCGAGATGATCCCGATAAACAAAATCACGGTGCTCAACCCCCGTATTCGAAACAAGAAGCACTTCAAGGAAATCATCGCGAACATCGAGCAAATCGGGCTCAAACGTCCGATTACCGTTACGCGCCGCATGGAGGCCGGAGGGCCATTCTATGACCTCGTGTGTGGCCAAGGGCGGCTCGAGGCATTCAAGGCCTTGGGACAGCACGAGGTCCCCGCACTCGTCGTCAACGCGAATGAGGAGGACTGCCTGGTTGCCAGCCTGGTCGAGAACTGTGCCCGTAGGCAACACAGGGCAATCGATCTCCTTCACGATATTGGCGGGATGAAGGAGCGCGGCTACAGCGTCCCGGAAATTGCCCGGATGATCGGATTATCTGCGGAATACATCCATGCTGTAATCCGGTTGCTGGAGAAGGGCGAGGAAAGGTTACTGAGGTCGGTCGAATCCGGTCAGATTCCATTCAGCGTTGCTTTGGAGATAGCCGAAGCCGAGGACCACGAGATTCAAGCTGCCCTGCAAACCGCATACGAAAAGAAGCTTCTCCGTGGCAGGAAGCTATTGATCGCCAAGCGTATTGTTGAGATGCGGCGACAGCAGGGAAAAGGATTGAAGTACACTACCAAGCCCAAGTCGCGGCCTCTGTCGTCGGAGGTCTTGCTAAAAGCATTTCAAGAAGACGCCGACCGAAAACGTATGTTGATACGCCGTGCCGAAACCGCAAAAGCTCGCCTGACGTTCATAACGGAGGCCATGCGTCAGCTTCTGGCCGACAATCAGTTCACCGCCATTCTCGCGGAAGAAGGGTTCACATCAGTGCCCGACGCCGTGGCAAAAAGACTTCAGAGATAGGTGTGTGCAAAATGGTCCAGTTTTCCTTTGAGAGCACAAGTCTCCGAATACCGATTGCTGAGATTCTTCCGCTGAAGCAACTCACCGCGTCCGTGCTTAAGTCCGTCAAATATATGCAAATAGCGGCTTCCATAGCGGAAGTCGGCATAATCGAGCCCCCGGTTGTTATCCGCGACCGACGGCAACCCGACCTTTTCCACTTACTTGATGGCCATATCCGACTCGACGTGCTCGCCAAGAGGAACGAGACCGAGGTTGTCTGTCTGGTGGCGACGGAAGACGAGGCATACACTTACAA
Source organism: Ensifer sp. 22521 (assembly GCF_052044795.1). Lineage (NCBI taxonomy): Bacteria > Pseudomonadati > Pseudomonadota > Alphaproteobacteria > Hyphomicrobiales > Rhizobiaceae > Ensifer > Ensifer sp. 22521. Next base: position 21,081 of record NZ_JBQENM010000012.1, on the reverse strand, counting down.
TCGCCGGATCAGCCGGTTGGCGACGATCCAGGAACACAAGATGATCCTCAACGCGATTGAGAAGGGGGTGCCGGAGGAGCGTCTTGCGCGTGCGCTAAACGTCAATATTTCCAGCATTCGCCACAAGAAGAGTTTGTTGGACGGGATTTGTCCGGAAGCTATTGAGATGCTTAAGGACAAACACGTTCCGATCAATACCATCGGTCAGTTGAAAAAGATGAAGTCGATGCGCCAAATCGAGGCCGCTCAGCTGATGATTGCAATGAATAAGTTCACGATAACCTATGCTCAGTCCTTGGTCGCCGCGACGCCGGACGTCTTGCTCGTGCGTCCGAAGAAGAAGATCGGTGGACTGAGCGAAAGCCAAATTGCCATGATGGAGCATGAGGCCGCGACCCTCGACCGCGAATTCAAGACCATCGAGCAGGATTACGGCGCGGATCACCTTGATCTCGTCCTGGTTACTGGTCATCTCACCCGCCTACTTGGTAACGCACGCGTGGTGCGCTATTTGGCGCAGTTCTTCCCAGATATCCTTTCCGAGTTTCAAAAGATCGCTGACCTTCGTAAGGCGGCGTAGATCGGCTGTGGGTTGCAGTGAACGCAGGGTGGCCGAATACTACCTTGCGTTCGCCGCCAACTCGCGGCGCGATCAATCACCCACGCGTCGGGTGCATGCGTAGGACTTCTTGATGCAAGCAATCGTTGGCGTGGAGCAATTGGCTTGCCCGTCTGCGATGGCGCATATGGAACAGCCGTCGCTGAATTCCATGCAATCAGGATGGTCGCCGATAAAGTCGGCCATACTCCGCTCAGTAGAAGCGCGTTCGTTAGCGAGAGGAGCAGTCAAGGGGGCCAACGTAAGTGCGAGCCCTGTCAAGATGACGGAGATTCGCCTGGTTGTTGAGAGCGGCATGATCATGTTGGTTCGAACTTTCGCGAGGTGCGAAGTCTGCTCGCCCAGCATAATAGCCGTAGGCAGCATTGGTTAATTAAATAGTGCGAAACCGGCCCGAGCGCATCGGCTCGGTGTCACGCAGACGTAGGTCTCCATGTTGATTGATGGGCCGTGCGTATGGTTCGCTCGACCCTGCGTCATTCTAGTGGTGGGTTACCCAGCCGGGTTTATCCCTCAGCATTTCTTCTTCCTTACGTTGGTTCCCCTCAAAGTCGAGGGCCCGAGGATAATGCAATGGAGTCGGCCAATCATCAAGACGCCGTATCCCCAAGAACCGCCCGATTGCCGGTCAGCGCTTAACTGCTTGATACGGATTCATGCCGGACAGCAGGCGCTGCCGCATACTTTCGAGTTCTGCAAGGGTCTTCGCGGGGTCGGCACGAACGCCAGGCCCGATTTCAATCCCGTCCCGATATGCCGTGTGGAAGTCACCTTCATCACGCCACTCGATCTTTTCGTCCGGTATGAAATCGAACGTGCGGCCGACATACATCGGTGCAGGGGTCACGCAAACGTATTCGCCGTGTTGATCGACGACGGAATGTAAGACGTATTGTCCGTCTTGCGGCCACCAGCCGGTGACCTGCCGCAACTGCTTGTCCGGATCGTTGTCCTGCATGAAGCGAGCGTTGGCGTGGCACTCTCGCGGTGGCATCCGCATATATGCCAAGTGTTCGTCGGGATAGCGGGTGACCTTTACGACGGGAAGCTGGCTGATTTCAGCGACCGTATGCGCTTCCCACTCCGTTGGCGGGAACGACCATTTTTCCAGTTCCGCAAGGAATGACGTCCTCGCTTCTTCCAGCTTACGCTTTGCCTCGCCCACGGCGTCCCCCAGCGTCATTGAGATGGTGTTCGAGCTGTTGATGTAGGAGAATCAGGCCGCACTCGCAGTAGATGCAGCAGCCGCATTGTTCCGTGTCGCCCGAACATCTGGCCATGGCTCCCGTCAACTAAGACCGGTTCGCGCGGATGATCGTTTCTCCGACCTTTATGCTGTCGGCAATCTTCACCGTGTCTCCGCGCACGTTCGTTGCCGAAACGCCCTCAACTCATCTTCCCCAGTAGGGAGCCCGCCAACCGGCCTTGATCGCATCGGCTTCCGAGCAAAACCAATGCTCTCCCTTATCGACGCTGACCTTCGTCTTCGTATACCAAGGGGACCATGGGGCATGGTAGATATGGCCGTTTTCTGAAATGTTCCCCTTGATCGGGCACCCGTTGGGCGACTCTTGTTGGGCCACTGCCCACTTCTCTGCCCGATATTCCCAAGGAGGCTGCGTGTCGGCCTGCCATACGCCGACATGGTCCTGATGAGCCTTGTCTTCGAGATCGGCATAGTCGGCCGAGTATTTGCGGAAGGCCCAGGCGTTGCCGGTGACGACCATCCTTGCGTTGATATCCCGGGTTCCAACCGTGCAGACACCGATTGTCCGGCCATAGTCATCCTGGCCGCGATCATCACAACGGACATCCTGGCCAAGGACGAGTTCTTCGAGAACTGAAATGGCAACTTTTCCGCAAGCCCAGGATTTTCCGTCGGGCTTCGTACATTTTTGACCGGCTTCCGGCGCATCGATGCCATGTAGGCGATAGACTACGCCACTGAGTTCCAAGGTATCGCCGTCCACCACGCGCAACGAAGGTGCTGCGTCGGCAATGCCTCCGGTAAGCATAAGAACAAACAAGCCGAGTAAGGGTTTCATTGCAGATTCCGCTGCCGATTCGAAGGCGCAGAATACGTTGGATGCCAGACATATTGGAATGAGCATTTCTGTTGTGGATTTTTGGGCGTGATTTTTCACAGAATCCGCAGGTTGGGTCGGGATAGCCCGGCGCTGTCGAAGGCGCGGGCTCTCGGTTTTCTTGATGTTTAAATGCGTTGGGTTCGCCGAAGCCTGCTCCGTTTGCCAAGAATTGCTAAAATTGTGCTACATTAATCAAGGCGATCTTCCGGCCTGCCATCGGCCCAACGGCCTAGAATTCGGCATCTATGGTTGGATGCAGTCTGCTGTAACAAATTGGGCGGGCTTCTTTACAAAGGGCGGCAAACCGGGGGAGATGATCGCCTTGCCGTCAGTTTCGAGCTTTGCCAAGTCGAGATTGAGATCAAGTAGGAACTGCAGCGGGTCTTGCTTTTTCGCCATCCCGTATGCTTTCCGTACTGCGTCGTCCAGCGTGGCCGTCGCAACTTTCAACGGATGATCGCCCGGCAGTTCTATGGACCTGTAGAGTTCGCGAAGGGTGATATTATGTTTGGCGAGCAGGCGGCGACGTTCATCACGCAGATGTACGCTCGCCGCCGCTACGTCCGAGATGGCGCGGCCGGTCGGCGCTTGAGGCCACGGGAAGCTATCGAAGACCGTGTTGGACGTGTACCGGGGATCGCTTTTGATGGTGGAGCATCGTTCCACAAACCAAAGCCAATGAACCGACGACTGGAGAATTCCGAACGTGTAGTCGTCCGCGTGAGAAAACACCGTTAGAGCGTCGTTGGGTCGAATGCTCGGTGAGACGAACTCGAAAATCGGGCGCTTCGTGACCCTCCCGCATGCGATATATCGTGGAAGTTCGGTAATCTCTGAAATCATATCGGCGCGTGCATAGGACATTTGCCACCAGCGTTTTAGAAAGCCTTCGTGGTGGCGGTTTACCTTTGCCTTGGGATTATCATCCAGAAGCTCCTTGTTCCGCTCGGCCTCCTTCTTAGCAGCCTTGATGCGATCAGGAAGAACGCTTGTCTCAACCTGAGAAAATAGCTCTGGGAACTCCCTGGCCTCCAGTAGCTCAAGGCCGGTGAAGTCAATCACGTATCTGGATGGCTTTCCGCCTTGTTCGCCCATCAGGTCGTCGGAGATCATAAACGGCTTCAGGACCGCCGAGTAAGCGGGCTTCTTTTTCAACAGCGCCTCTGCCGTTTCCTTGGCGACTAAGAAACCCTCGTGGCCGTGGGTCTGCCCCTGATGGCAGCCGCCGCGTGTATTGGTGATAAGCGGTATGGCCTTAGTGACATCGAGTGCGAATGAAAGCGAGGAGGGAATACGGTCGAGGTCGGCAAAGCGCCAGCCGGAGTTAATGATATTCCCCTCCTGGATATATAGCCGCTTCGGCCCTGGAGCGTCCCCTTTCATCCAGTTGGCGATGGACACATGAACGACTGCCTTACCCGGCCAGATCATGCTTGAGACGGCCTCGGTGATCGTTCCGCCGTTCCCGACGATATAGTCCAGGCCGCTATGGCGGCTGTAGTTCTGTCGAATAGTGTTCGTCCCGACCAACCCTGCGTGCTGTCCGTCCTTCAGGCGATCATGCGCCAGACGATACCAGTAAACGCAATAGTCTGCGCGACCATCCACCTCCGGGTGACGCTCGCGGAGCTTGTGCAAGTATGCAGGGCCAAGTTCCGCCTGAAGCTTGTTCTTGCTCTGATAAGGTGGGTTGCCGACGATTACTTCGGCGTCCGGCCATTCCATAAACAGCGCGTCGCCGAGAAGGAGGTTGTTGTCGAGATTGTCGAGGGGCAGTGCCTCCTCGTTGTGAAAGGCGAATTCCTTCGTTCCCCGCTGAAACTCGCCTTCTCCTTCTGCGAAGGTCTCTACTGCCTCGTCCAACGCAAGCTTTTTGGCGAGCATCAGAGTCACTTTGGCCAGCTCGACGCCGAAGGGATCATTGTCCATTCCGAAAAACTGACGTGGGCTGATTACACTCAGCAACTTCGCTTGGTTCAGAAAATCTTTTCTGCTGATCATCAGCTTCAGGCGCATCATGAGCTGAATATCGAGGCGTGCCAGTTCGCGGAATGCCACATAGAGAAAATTTCCACTTCCGCACGCCGGGTCCAGAACGCGATACTCTGATAGTTCTCGCCGCAGCGCCAAAAGCTCTTGGCGGTTCTTAGCGGCGTCAATCCTCGCCTGCCATGGGCGAACGATGCAGGGTCCAATGACGCGCTGAATGTCGGCCTCGGACGTGAAGTGGCGACCGTGCTGATGCCGGAGCTTTTCGTCCATGCTTTGTTGAAAGAGCGTGCCGAAGATCGCGGGATTGACCTTGGACCAGTCTTTTGTGGCCACACCTTCCTCACCGCCTATAAGCGCCATCTCCCCCGGCGCAAGGTCGATTGCCTCGACTTCTGCGAACAGTCCGCCGTTGAAGTAGGGAACGCCGACAAAGCGGCCACCTTTCGCCGGTTTGGGGTCATTCATCTGACGGAAAAGCCCACCAAGCAGGTCATAAGAGGACATGCCGTGCTTAAGGCAGTCGCGAATGATCGATGTAACTGTACCAGCCGGAAGCATGTCGATGTCCTCGGCGAACATGGCAACCACTAGCTGTAGCACGAAGCGCTGCGCCTCATGTCGGGGAATCGGCTTTTGAGGTCTTCCTACTAAGCTCCGGAAGAGTTCCGCTGTTTGGTCAGCCGCCCGACGAGATACCGCTTCCCGGTCGTTGTTGAAAATCGGTTGTCGATCTTCAGGGAATAAGAAATTCAGGGCAGTATAGCGGACGGGAAGTTCGGAGACCGCAATCCGATCAACCGGCTCGTCGAGCTGACGGTCGAAGTCATAAATCCAGAATTCATCAAAATTGCAGAGAACCACGTAGCGTGGCCTGTTCGGAACGGCGTTTAGCCAATAATTGAACGCTTGGTAATAATGAAGTTGGAGCTTCTCTCCTCGCTTTTTCATCTCTAGGAGAAGACGGGGCTTCCAGATCAAATCGGCAAAACTGGTGCCCTTGCTCGATCTTTTTTTAATCCTAAACTCTAGGAAAGCTCCTGCTTCTTTATATCCATCATGACCAAATGCCTTGAATAGTCTGTCGCAAAAGACCTGAGCTTCGCCCTTTTCGTCCCCATCGAGTAACGCGACATATGCTTGAAAGGATTTAAGATCGTCGACGACTTTAGACACGCATTTCCATCCCATGCACATTAGGCGACGTTTGAGCAGCCGCTTGGTGGCGCAAAAGTAAAGGGAAATCGCTAACAATCCACGATAGATTTGGGCACAGCATTGATCGGCCTTGCATCCCAAGCCTGCAATTGGGCTAAGAAGATGGGCTGGCAGAACACGCTGACATTGTGGCCGCCCAAAAGCCTCGGCGCGAGGACGGGTTGTTTGCCCTCCATGGCCTCAGCCCGCGCCGCATTTAGAGCCCACAATCACTCTCTTTGGTTGCGTTATCCCCTCGAAACTTGAGCCTGACGATGATGAATCGGGTTTCAGCAAAGACGACCCGCTCAATAACTGGGTTGCTAAGACTTCTTCCAGGACCGATCTTTTCCCCGTCTAACGGGTTCGGAAATTTCATCGGTCTCAACATATCTGCGCCTTGGGTCGAAAGCGGTGCGGCCGAGGCCGGGCGGCTTTTTCCATTCCGTACGAGCCAGTTTGCACCTGGTGGCCGGTTCGAGCATGCAGAGAACGCGCTCAGGCAAAATGTGGGCGCTGCATTGTTGGTAGCTTGACGCGCAGGAAAACCGCCCCAATCCTTTAAACAGGAGTGATTGGGTTAAGCCGACCATGTCAAAGATACGAACTATTGGATCGCAAGCGAAGATGCGGGAGGTAGAGGACGATATAAATCGCGTTGCGGCACAACTTCTTGAAGAGGTGCGACAAAACGGAGACGGTTATAGCTGTATGACAATGGACGACGCCCGAGCAATCGCGGCCGTTCTAAGGGAGTATTGTTTCAGGTCTGGGCTGCCTGGCTCCCGAGATTAGATATCGACCACCAAACCGGAGATAAAGCTGGTGTGAGCGCGTTCACGCTCGTATCCTCGCGGATTGCAGATGACGCGCGTGGTGCCTTCTCGATAGTCGAGGAAGTGATGCACATGGCCATGCACCCAAAGGTCGGGTTTGCCCTGCTCGATTATCGCAGAAAGGTCGGAAGCGAATGCGCCATTGCTTGGATGCCCCTTGAACTGAGGATGTAGTGATCGAGGCAGCGGTGCGTGATGTGATAGGACCACGGTAGGCCCATCGAATTTATCGGCCAGTTCGCTGGCGATGAAGGTGCGACTTTTTATGTGGCGCTCGATTAACTCCTTGGGAGTGACAAGCCCGGGAATCCCGCGTTCGGGCCAATCCGAGCGAAATATGGCGTGAAAATCCATCATATAGTGCTTGCAAACATTGATTGCGCAGGCCTTCCGTTGAGGAACCGGCAGCTCGCTCTCGACGCCGTGTTCGATTTCAAAATCGGTCCACAGCGTCGCGCCAACTATCCGCGCGTTTCCAAAAAAGAAGGTCTCATTTTCGAGCACGGTGACGTTCGTGCCTTTTGTCATTCGCCTCGCGGTTTTAAGCCCCGCGTCTATGGTAGCTCCGTAAAATTCGTGATTGCCTAGAGTCATTACGACCGGCATCCGAGGGCTGATGTTTCGGAGAACGAATTGCACCGACATCTCTACAATGCCAGAAACATCACCCGCGCAGATGCAGACATCTGCATCCGGGACTTCAAGGGAATTCCGAGCAAGTTCGGAATTGTTGACGTGCATGTCGCTGACGATCCAAGCCTTCAAGGTCATTTCCTTCCGGAGAAAGGGGACAAAGGGAGAGAGACCGGTGAAAAATGGTCAGCACCGACCGTCCCTGAGGACTGGCCACGATGGGTCAGCCTGACATTCCAACAAGTTTTGTTGGACCTTCTGCTGCGGACAGGCCTCGCAAGAGGGTCCGCAGACGTTCCGCTTCCAGTCGTCTTTCTTCCTTCAGTGCCTGGGCGAGGGTGATCACGGTGTTGAGGTTTGCATCGAGCAGACTCTTTGCTCGCGAATATTCTGCGCGCAGGATTTCATCGACGTCGGCTCTGAGTCTGGGTGCCTCTTGAAAAACCTTGTAGACCGGACGGTCGACATCGTCAGGAAATACCGATAGCCGCTTTCCGAGGCCAAACCTGGCAATCATCAATGCTGCAGCGTCGGTCGCGCTCGTTAGATCGCTTCCACGCGAGCCACCGGCTGTAGTCGAGCGATTGCTGAAAACAAGTTCTTCACCAGCCATCCCTGCCAAGCTGATTGCGATGTCCCAACGGAACCATGCCTCCGTTCTCAAAGCGGGAACCGGGGAATCTAACGACGTCCGACCCAGCGCTTCATACGCGTCAACACAGTCGTGCCTATCGTCGAACACTTCGACGCAGGTCACGCTTCCTAGATCAGAAAGCTCGGTCACCACCGCATGAGCAGCTTCATGGATGCAAATTCGCCATCGATCTTCATCGCTGAGGGGTGGTCGCTTCGGCACGACAGCCCAGATGTCCGCGATCATCGGCTTTCGGTTCTCAGCCCGTGCCCGCTGTTTTGCTCTACGAACCAGGCGTTCTAGATCGGCTCCTGTCTTTCCGTTTAGCTGCCGGGCAATCTCATAGAATTCCTTGGGGGCATCGAGCGCGGGCAGGTAAAACTCAAGGATATGCGCACGTTCAATTGCATTTGGCAGCTTCATCTCCACGTGTGTTTCCAACCGACCTGACCGCAGCAGAGCTGGGTCGAGGGCTTCAGGAAAATTCGTCGATGCGACGACGACCACGCCCTCGCCCTCGCGACCGGCCACGCCGTCTAAGGCTTCCAGAAGGGCATTTACGACCTCGATGCAGTAGTGCCGGTTATCGCCGGAAAATGAGCGACGATCCCCGACACTGTCGATTTCGTCGATCAGTAAGATCGACGGGGCTCTGTCGCGAGCCTCGGCAAAATCCTGCCTCATCGCTTTAAGCAGGTCACCCAAGTGACCGGCGCTCTGCCATTTGGAAAGCGACGTCGCCACCAAATGGGCACCACATTCTGAGGCGAGTGACGCCGCAAAAGAAGTCTTACCGATCCCCGGCGGGCCATACAAAAGGACACCCCGATCCAGTTCAGACCAATCCAACTGACCGGCTCGCCATAGGCGGAGATCGGTTTTGAACCTCACGCCCCATTTCCCGGCCTCACCATATGAAGCCAGCGGGACCAATCTTGGCCCCTTTGCCGGTTTCGTCAAAAGTCGTTCAAGTCTGGTCAGCGCAGCGGCAGTCGAGCGACCTCTACGGAAGATGGAATCGATGAACGTCGGGTCGTGTTGTCTGAGCTGTTCCTTCTCCTGCGCCGAAAGTGGACCTGTATCCAACTGCCGCGCGAGGCTATCGAGATGTCGATCATCGAGGATTTCAAGATCGATGACGGCATTGGCGCTGATTTCGAATTCCGGATGGAGTTCCGCGCCGCGTGGGAGGAATACAATGACCTTCTGGGCATCGAGATAGCCGCTTGGGCTAAAGTCCCAGCCTCCTTTTTTTGTCCGAGGCGGGTGACAGAAGGTCTTTACTGTCGAGAGTCCTCGGTCGCCGGACTTCAAGCAAAGATCGGCGACATACTCGAAATCGTCGATAGGCCAGTCACGCGCCACGGTCACCACCAAGACTGATGTCGCTTCGGCGAAAAAATCCTTCTGCTGTCGCATCAACCTAACGAAGCCGCAAAACGCGAGGAATTTCCTTGGGCTCGCGGCTAACGCGGTGGGGGCCGACCGACGGCTCAGCTTTGCCGGTGTTCTAGAGATGACTGCCCTTAAGTTTGATGTCGCATCCATCAAATGCTGGATAGCTTCGTCGAGTAGTTCCTGGTCGGGTTCGGATTTCACTGATTGCTGCCTCCGACGAGAGGACGACCGAGACGGTACCAGCGGTTTACGGTACGCGCGAGTTGCCAGTGCTCGTCCCAGAAAACGATTTCTGTTGTCGCCGCTGGTCTCCCATCCGCCACGCGAGGATGCCCGAGTACGGTACCCAACAGGATTGGGACGGCACGCTTCGCAATCATCCAGTCTGAAATTGAGACTTCGGGTGCGATAGATTCGGGTCCATCCCGGCCGACCTGTTCGAGGTCGTCAGCCAGACGCCTGTATATTTCAATCGTCTCTTGAGGAGCTAAAATTTCGAGACCGAGGGGGTGTGAGAGCATGTGACCTCCGGTGATTCTGTTGAATGCGACAGGGCCGACTTCTTCGGCGCATTCATTTTGAATACTGTAATGTTCATAATGTCAACAATGGCATTCATTTTGAATAATGTTGACATTTTTTCCCCGCGCGCTTTTTTCGCCTTTATGGCCATTATTCCGACTGCAGAAATGTTGCGCGCTGCCAGGGCTTTGCTCGGGTGGAACCAGCGTCAGCTGGCCGCTTCGGCAGGCGTGGCTCGGCCCACCGTGTATAAGTTAGAAACTCGTGGAATAACGCGGGGCGAGACTGCGCGGGGGAGTGGGGACAACGCCACTCTGGAATCTGTGGAGGCGCTTGTTCAGGCCTATCAAGCTCAAGGGATCGAGTTTATCGAGGCGACGTCATCGACAGGGTGTGGCGTCCGTTGGCGGACGCCAGCAGGCAGAATTGGACAGGACCCCTCAGAAGAAGCCGTCAAAAAGAGGAAGTAGACCGACTATCTTCTTTGGGCGCACGCTCAAAGGGCCGAGGGCGGGGCGCGTCCCATCGAGTTAACATCTTTGCACGACGCTGTTAACGAGCACGTTTGGTGGGCATGCTTCATTATTTCGGGCTGCCCGCACGCTGTCGACGACGGAATTGGACGGAGCGCGCAGGCGATACCTCATGCCGTGACACGGTAGATTGATATTATTTTCGAGCTGTCACTTCGGCAATCGACCGTTGTCGCTGACCAAGCGAAGGTGCGTCGCTGGTGCGGGAGACAGATCGATCAGGCCACCAGGGTTATAATCCGGGTTGGTCATAGCCCAGGAGAGCATACCGTACATCTGGCTCTCTTTCGGCACCTCTGCGAAAACCTTCATCGCCGTTCCGCAAAGTTGGATACGCTCGTCATCCATCATGTCCTTGCTCTGCAGAAGCATTTCCCAAATCTTCATGATCCTGCTCCGCTTCCGTGAGCTTTCAAGTCCGGTTGAATGGACCACGGCCAGATTGGTGTAATGCTTGGTCGTGGTCGTAACCTTCGCATGTCCGAGTCCCGTTGCAACTTCATCGAGGACTGTGTTCAGAACTGCGTGTGTGAAGTAGCCAAAACGATCCAGGTTCCGACTAAGGATTCTCGCAGCCAGGTTCGTGGCATAATTCTTCCTTAGATCATGTCCGCTCCCGGCGACATCGGCGGCCTTGAAGGCTTTCAGCATGATGTCGCTGACGGCCCCGGCCGTGAGGGCATCACTGGTTTTGAAAGAGAGGAACAGCGTGTCCTCCGGCTCGTAGGTGGGATCGACAGTCTGCCATTGCTTGATCAGAACGGCCCGGCCGCCCCATACCACGACAGTAAGGAGGTCATATATGAGGTCGATCATAAACCCGGCATGGCGGACCTTCCGGCCTTTCCCCTTAATCTTGACGCCGATGTAGAGCCTTCTTCGTTGCACCTCGAAATGCTTCAGTCCCTTGAGGACGATGTCCTGAGCGGCGCTATCGTGAGCAAGCTCCGCGAGCGATACAATGCTTCGCGCACGTTCTCGTCCCAATCCCTTGAAAATGCCTTCATTCGCCAGCGCCTTGGTCAAGTCTGTCAACTTCAGCTCTGGGACTTCATCCGCTCTAAGACCGGCACCCACCATCAACCGTCCCATCGCCCAATCGCGTTCGCGTTTAATCACCGGGTCGATGTATGAGATTTGACTGCTGGAGATCGGCTTCGATGGAGAACGCAGTTCAAGAAGGACCCTGTCGCACTGGTCGTTGTCCGGCACCGTGAGGTCTGGCGTCGAGTGTTTGATCGCCCTGGAGCCAGACCAGACAGTTATTGGCTCCCCGCTTCTGGTCCGAACGCGCTTGGTGGTGATCGGGTACCGGCGCAGATTGCTTCTTTTGTTTCGGCCGACGAAGTCCGGCGTGAGCGATCCATCTTCAAGACGCTGCATGGCATCCGGAACATGAAGGTAGAAATGATAAACGCTCCGCAATTTTTTTTCGCGCTGCTCTTCACTGACGCCTTCGTCCGTCTGCCGCTGCCGCCAGCGGTGCATGACAAAATCATCAGCTTGATACCAAGGTATTCCTTCGCCAGTTAAGAATGAGAACCACTCGCGCAACATGTAGGCACGCGGCTCCATGGAACTGGCTTGCTCCAAATTCAGTCTGCAGAGATACCCAAAATAAAAGATCAAAGGCTGGCAAAGCCTACCATCCGGCCACCTTATGATTGGCATGCCGCATTGCACTTCACCAAACCAATGAAACTTGTCGGTTCCAAAGCTCATTCTGAAATCGCTGGTCGAAACGACTTTAGCTCGCTCTAATACTTTTTCCGGCATTGCTCGTCGCTCTATATAGTTGATCCATCAAATCGAGAATTTGTGCTTCCAGATTCTCGATAACGCGCTTCTGGTCATCGATCTGTTTTTGCAGGGAATATTTCTTTCCCTTTCTGATGATGTCCAGGCCAGCCTCTGCCGACTCGTAGATGAGAAACAGGTCGCCATAGGTCCCGTCCGGACTGTCAATTTCCGGGACACTCCAGGGCCAGAGACCTCGATTAGGGTCCGACCAACGCCTAAGGGCCGTCGGGGTCTTGTATTCATTTACCGAAATCGTGTCGCGCAAGTCTTGGTCATCCATCATGTCGACCAGCAGAGTGACCTTCCGGACAAATGAGACGAGCGTACGCTTTCCCTTCAAAAGCGGCGCTGTCCTGAACAGCTCCTCCTTGGTCAGCTCACGGTCCCATGGCTCGTTGCGCTTGGAACTGTCGACGCCAAATACCTTGTTGAAAATCCCCAATCTCTCTCGCAGCTTTTCCGAGTTTTCCAGGCCAATCGGTTGCTTCTCGCGAACTTTGACCGTGACATTCCTTGCCTTCTTCGATTTCTGTTTTGCCATTGCAGCTAAGCTCTCTTCGCAGCCAGTTCCGCCGCCTGGTATGCCGCCATCATCTGATCATATTGGGCCTGTCTCGCACTCGCTGCCACCTCATGCGGTGCTGTCTCAATGGTTGCCTTGATCGCTGCCATCTTCTCTTTGATGACACGCTGGTTCGACCTAAATATTACCCCATAAATGCAGGTCAGGCACGGGTATGCGCCGCTGAACGCCAAGTTGACCTTCGCGTTCCTGCCTTCCGGCTGAGCGGACTTCCATGGAGACCGACCCGCTGCTGCGAGCTTGTTGCACTCCGCAAGAGAAAGGTCATCGCCACCGTTCAGATTTGCGGCGCAGTGCGCGACACCCTCTGGGACTGGTTCCAGGAACTGACTGGCTGCCTGTCTTTTGGCTCGGACACACAAAGCTTCACGATATGTCTCCTCATCATTCGCACCAGATTTGATGCGAATATCGGCAGCCGCTGCTTCGATCATGGCTTCCCGGTCCATTTTCAGCCGCTTCACACCATGCCCAATAGCTTCGTCAAGACCATGCTTGCCCTTTGCTAGCATTCGATAGGCATATGCTTCCACACGTACCTCATCGAATTCGGCCTTCATCCCTCTAAGGTTGCCAAGTTCTTCCTCTATACTCGCGATCCAAGCTTTGAGTTCTTTGTTCTTGATGATCTTTACAACTTCGGACCGCGCTCGAAGCTCGTCTTCAAGTTGCCCGATAGCGCCTGATATCGCCTCTGTAAGGTAGATACGGGTCATCTCCGGGTCAAAGTGCCTCAACAGGTGTGCCACGTTGTCCAGCTGGCCCCAGTCGTTACCATAGTAGTAGTAAATGGCTGCTCCGCGACGGAGTTGGTGACTTGAGAAATTCCACTCCGTTTCACCCTCGGGCGGCGGTATCTCGTTATACGAGGCAAACGCCTTGAGATTCGCGGTGAATTCAAAATACAGAGGGGTGTCCTGCCGCATTACGTGGAACAGGGGCGAGGGCTTATCGGATGCGCCGGATTCGCCAGAAGCAGCCTTCAAGATATCCACCGCAGCGACGACCATTTTCGGGACTGGAACGATCTCGGTCCGCTGCAGGGTCTTCAATATGTGAACATTGAGGTAATACAGTGCTCCAACCTGAGAAATACAGTTGGACATGAGCATCGAAATCTCGCCGCCGCGTCTGGCTGAAAAGGACGCGATGATGATTGCACAGGCGGTCATCAGATGCTTCACGGCATCGCCTAACGAGATACGATCAGATTTGCTTTCCGTATCGAAAACAGAAATCGTCCACCCGTGATGCAGTTTCGGCGCTCCTTCCGGACGGATTTTGTCGAAATGAGAGATAAAATTCTTCTTATGGGCAGCCCAGTATTTGTGCTTGAAACCTCGGCGGGCCCCGGCGGCCTCCAAGATGTATTCGCCATATTCAAAGGCCCATTTGCAGGCGGTTTGAAGAAGCCTGATAAAGTCCTCGGGTGCCAACGTTCCTGTGCGTTCAATAAGGCGCGGGTTCAAGCTACGAACCGTTTGTTTCAGCGTGAGTTTCTTAAACGGGTTGAAGGAGAGCCCTCCAATCGGCAAAAGACCAGAAACAGTAAGCCTGTGAATTAATTTCCACAGATTTAGAAGCTTTTCGACGCTTGCCTCGGAGTAGTCGTCTCGCGTCTCTTTATCGTCGGTGCGAATGATGGAGTTTACTATTCTCTCTGTCAGCGGATGTTCAAGAGAGCTTAGTCTGTCGGCCAGATCAATTACGAACGGCCTGGAGGTGGACAGCGCAATCTTCGTTGTGCCGAGAAGCTCAGCCAAAAGCTCCCAGTTGAATAACTGCTTTTTGTTCTTTTCTGCGGGCCTATAAAATTCGTCCAGCATACGTTTGCCAGAGTATAGATCGCTAAGGACCTGATCCAGCCGTTCATTTATCGGAAGCGGGCCAAGCGATTTACGCTTAAGCGTTTCGAGATACGCATCGTAATGCTCCTTTCGGAGCAGATCATTTCTTTCGATTCCCAGGGTAAGCCGCCATCTTACCAACCTGTCATAAAACTGGCCGCGTATTTGCAGCACTTTGACAGAAAACATTCGTGATTCACCCGCGCCAAGGCCGACGAGAATCAGAATCTTCTTAACCACATAATCGGAGCGCAAATGCGGGGCGTCCATTCTAACCCCGCCACTCGCGACTACATTGTCGAAGCTAAACCAAGCAAGGCGCGTTCTGTGACGTCCAATGTCCGACTCAACCCCCCAGTGGCTATGGTGGATGCTCCGGTCCTTCCCGTAACACAGTGGCCCGTCCTCAGTCGCTTTGGTGACATGGACGACGTCGGGCAGAGTGAAGCGGTTCAACATCTTTTCGATGTCGGTCTCGTGGTTGATGAGCCAAGAGTCAGTCATGTTAAATCTCCAACATCAAGGGAACGGTCAGTTCGCCAGACTTAATTCTGGCATTGGCAATACGAGCAGCGGTTCGGTATTCCCTGCCCAACTGCTTGTTACTAAGTTGTCTGCCGTATCCCTTGATGATGCCCAGCAACGCTTCGCCTTGTATCTCCCAACGATGCTGACTTACCTGATACCTCTGTTGCTTTACTCCCTTGTGCGCAAGAAATAGATCGATGTAATTTTTTTGATTTGGCACGAAGATGTAATCGTCCGTGACCTCGCCATCCAACTCCATCTGCTCCAGACCGCAAGCTGCCGTGATTCCTGTCAGCATCCCGAACATTCGAAACCACTCTCGGTTTTTTTCCGGAATGGAGAGCTTGAAAGCAATTTTGTCGTTCAGAAGAATTTCCTGGATGCAGCCTTGCCAGAATCGCGCAGGCTCTTCGTATGTCCTGGTGGCTTGGGCACCAATAATATAGTTCTTCTGTAGTATATTGACCGACCGATGCCCGGCTATTTCGCTAATGAAGCTCGGTTCTAAGCCCGCGGAAGACAGGCTATTTAGAAACGACTTGCGTATTGCGGAGAAATTTACCCCCGGCCTCTTAAACGGACTATCAGCTGGCATCAAAACACCGATGTCGCGATCCGCAACCTGAACTCCGATAGCCCTTTGACTGAGGGCATAGAAGAATAGGTCTTTCGTCTTTTCGTTCGTCCAAGAACGGCTCAGAGTTTGCATCGCCTGGTATCTTTGAAGAAGGTCAAGCAACTCACTGTCAAGGTCCAGGCGAAACTGCTCGTCACCCTTTTCGACCTTGAGGCTGGCCGACAAATCATCCCATTCTGAAGAGAAGTTTGTGGCTGCCAACCCCCGGATAAGTTCGGCGTTTGCAGGATCGGCGTGGACGACATGACCAGCGCGGACCTTCAGCGATGCGAGAACCCGGTTTGAACCAATAAAAATTTCTTTATCAGTTCGATATGCAAATGGCTGCGCGGGCAGATATTGGATCGGCTGTCTGTTCCAACCCGTATCACAACAGAAGATTGTCTGTATCGCTTGATTCAGCCGGTAGGTGGGAGCGATGCATGAAAGAATCAGGTCGGCTACCAACGTAAAGTGCAGATGATCGGTTTCGAATTCGATATCGAGGCCGAGGTCCTGCCAAACGGCTGGGCTTGCCAATGATGCGATAACTTCGCTTTTTTCCTCGCCCCAGCTTTGCGAGAACTGGGAGTAGCCATGGGTCGACCATGACGAAATCTCATCTTCGATCAGCGTGCGGATATGATGCCAGGCAGTGTTTTGAGTAGGGGCGGGCTGATGGAGAATCCTTTGACCAAAGGCGTAGAGTTTCTCGTATCGCTTAAATATCTCCAAAGCTGCTGACCGCAAGATGGCAATCCCAGTCGCATCGCGTCTGGATGGATCGAGATTCTCGAATTCTATCCAGTCCAGTTCGCCGAGTGCGCGTCGGCCCGTACTGTCTTTATGAGCGCCAAGAGGCATCAACCTTGGATCGATCAGTGGAAAACTGTTTTCGTCGATTTCCCGAAGCCGGTCGATTGCTGTCAAAAGGTGGTTGCGCTGCGCGCGAACGCTCGTTGACTTCCATTTTTTTGTTTCCAAAAGAGCCGTTGTCCAGCTCGCAATGCAGCGGTGTACCCGCCTTATGATGGCCAAGTCATCTACATCGCGGTTGTCGTTTGCCAGGTAGCTCTTCATCCACTCGGCGTCTTCGGTGGCAGCTGCTGCAACCCAGGCGAAGAACCTCCGCACTCCCGTTGTTTTCGTCCCGGAGCCAACCAGGTCGCTAATCTGCTCGACGAGCCGGTATTTTAATTTTTTTCGTATCTCAATCCACGTTGGTATCTGCTCAAATGCGGCTGCCATTCTGCTTCCTATTGCGAAGGTATATAAAAAACGCTATATGTTCCCTCGCAATAGATTGAATTTATTACGAAAAAGTTATGGGCGTCTGATACCTTCAGGTTGTGCAAAACGGGAAAAGCTATTCGTATCGCAATGGGGTCATGATTTTCGCCCGGAGTACCGCGCGCTCGGGTTGCTGGCGGAGCGTTATCCAGGCGTGCCGCGCATCGCGCTGACGGCCACTGCCGATCCGCATACGCGCGACGACATCGTCGAACGGCTGGCGCTGACCAATGCCAAGGTCTTCACGACCAGCTTCGACCGGCCGAACATCGCCTATGAAATCGTCGAGCGCGACCAGCCGCGCCAGCAATTGCTGCGCTTCCTTTCGCGCTTCAAGGGTTCGTCCGGTATCGTCTATTGCCTGTCGCGTGCGAAGGTCGAGGATACGGCCGAATGGCTGAACGCGCAGGGGATCCGGGCGCTGCCCTATCACGCGGGCATGGACCGGACGCTCAGAGACAAGCATCAGGACGCGTTTCTTAAGGAAGAGAGCCTCTGCCTTGTCGCGACCGTCGCCTTCGGCATGGGCATCGACAAGCCCGACGTGCGCTACGTCGCCCATCTCGATCTGCCGGGATCGGTGGAGGCCTATTACCAGGAAACCGGGCGTGCCGGCCGCGACGGCCAGCCCTCCGAGGTCTGGATGGCCTATGGCATGGCCGACGTGCTGCAGCGCCGCCGGATGATCGACGAGGGCGGGGCGGCGGACGACATCAAGCGCATCGAGCGCGGCAAGCTCAACGCGCTCTTGGCGATCTGCGAGACCGCCGGCTGCCGCCGCCAGGCGATCCTCGCGCATTTCGGCGAAGCCCATCCGGGGCGCTGCGGCCATTGTGATACCTGCCTGAAACCGGTCGAAACCTGGGACGGCACGGAAGCGGCGATCAAGGCGCTTGCCGCCGTTTATCGCACCGGCGAGCGCTTCGGCACCGGCCATGTGGTCGATGTGCTGATGGGGACGGTCAACGAAAAGACCGAGCGTTTCGGTCATGTCGATATGCCCGTCTTCGGCGCCGGCAAGGATCTTCCTGCCCGTACCTGGCAATCGGTGTTTCGGCAGTTGCTGGCGGCGGGGCTGATCAGCGTCGATCATGCTGCCTTCGGGGCGATGAAGCTGGAGCCGGAGGCGCGTGCCGTCTTCAAGCGCGAACGCCAGGTGTTCTTCCGCAAGGACCGTCCGACCTCGGGCAAGGCCGCGCGCGGCGCAAAATCGGGTTCGCAGCGCGAGCGCGCCGATCTCGCCGGTTCGGACCTCGAACTGTTCGAGCTCTTGCGCGCAGAGCGTTTCTCGATCGCCAAGGAGCTGAACGTACCGCCCTATGTCGTTTTCCCCGACGCGACCTTGATCGCGCTCGCCAAGGAGCGCCCGCGGGACTTCGACGAACTGCTCGACGTCCCCGGCATCGGCGAAAGCAAACGCGAGCGCTACGGCGAAGCGTTCCTGGCGGTGATTGACGGGTATGTGGACGGGTGAGGGGCGGAAGTATCTGGCCCACGGCAAAGCGTTGATCTCTTGAGCGCTCGTTTACGTCGCGTCGGCGGTGCAACGGAGGCAGGCAACCGCTGCCGTCGCTAGAAAGAAAGCGTCGCTTGCTTCAGTGCTTGCGACACAATATTTCCGCCGCGCCATCTCGCCGTGAAATGCCCTGTCGTTTTTGCGCCAGCCTCCTCGGCGTGCGGGAATTTGCTGCAAGTCAAATGCCGTCATGATACTCGTCAGGAACGCGATGTTTTCTGTGAGCGAGAGCGCCATGACTTCAGCCTTTCTGTCCCATCTTCGTTCTGAACTCGAGGGCCTGAAGACGGCCGGGCTTTACAAGTCGGAGCGTGTCATCACCTCGAAGCAGGCGGGCGCGATCGAGGTCGCCTCGGGCGACCGCGTGCTCAACTTCTGCGCCAACAACTATCTCGGCCTTGCCGACAACGCGGAACTGACTGAAGCCGGCAAGAAGGCGCTCGACCGTTACGGCTACGGCATGGCCTCGGTGCGCTTCATCTGCGGCACGCAGGAGGAGCATAAGCAACTCGAGGCGCGCATCTCGTCGTTTCTCGGCCTGGAAGACACCATCCTCTATTCCTCCTGTTTCGACGCCAATGGCGGCCTGTTCGAAACGCTGCTTGGCGAGGAGGACGCGATCATCTCCGACGCGCTCAACCACGCCTCGATCATCGACGGCGTGCGCCTCTCCAAGGCCAAACGCTTCCGCTACGCCAACAACGACATGGCGGCGCTGGAGGAGGAGCTGAAGAAGGCGGAGGGCAGTCGCTTCAAGCTGATCGCCACCGACGGCGTGTTCTCGATGGACGGCATCATCGCCAACCTGCAAGGCGTCTGCGACCTCGCCGACAAATACGGCGCCATGGTCATGGTCGACGACAGCCATGCGGTCGGCTTCGTCGGCAAAAATGGCCGCGGCTCGGCCGAACATTGCGGCGTCGAGGGCCGCATCGACATCATCACCGGCACGCTCGGCAAGGCGCTCGGTGGTGCCTCGGGCGGTTATACCTCGGCCAGGGCCGAGGTCGTCGAGTGGCTGCGGCAGCGCTCGCGGCCCTATCTGTTTTCCAACACGCTGGCGCCGGTCATTGCCGCCGCCTCGCTCACGGTCTTCGACCTGATCGAGAACGGCGATGCACTGCGGCAGCGGCTCTATGCCAATGCCACCCTGTTCCGCACCGAGATGTCGAAACTCGGCTTCACGCTCGCCGGCGAAGGGCACCCGATCATCCCGGTCATGCTCGGCGATGCGGCGCTCGCCCAGGAGATGGCGGCGCGCATGCTGCAGAAGGGCGTCTATGTCATCGGCTTTTCGTTCCCGGTGGTGCCGAAGGGCCAGGCGCGCATCCGCACGCAGATGTCGGCGGCCCACAGCGAGAACGACGTACGCCGGGCGATCGCCGCCTTCGAAGCGGTCGGCCGCGAGCTTGGCGTGATCTGAGGGAGAGACTGATGACGAACATGATGAAGGCGCTGGTGAAATCGAAGCCGGAAGAAGGCCTCTGGATGGAGCGGGTGCCGGTGCCGGAGATCGGCCCGAACGACGTGCTGATCAAGGTGAAGAAATCGGCGATCTGCGGCACCGACGTGCATATCTGGAACTGGGACCAGTGGGCGCAGAAGACCATTCCGGTGCCGATGGTCGTCGGCCACGAGTTCATGGGCGAGATCGCCGAGGTCGGCTCGGCCGTCACCAAGTATCATGTCGGCGAGCGGGTGTCGGGCGAGGGCCATATCGTCTGCGGCAAATGCCGCAACTGCCGCGCCGGCCGTGGGCATCTGTGCCGCAACACGCTCGGCGTCGGCGTCAACCGCCCGGGCTCCTTCGGCGAGTTCGTCTGCCTGCCGGAATACAACGTCGTGCCGATCCCTGAGGACGTGCCCGACGAGATCGCGGCGATCTTCGATCCGTTCGGCAATGCCGTGCACACCGCCCTTTCCTTCGATCTCGTCGGCGAGGACGTGCTCGTCACCGGCGCCGGGCCGATCGGTATCATGGGCGCGCTGGTTGCCAAGCGCTCGGGCGCGCGCAAGGTGGTGATCACCGACATCAACCCGACGCGGCTGGCGCTCGCCAAGAGCGTCGGCATCGACTACGTCGTCGACGCCTCGAAGCAAAACCTCGCCGACGTGATGAAGGCGATCGGCATGACCGAGGGCTTTGATGTCGGGCTGGAGATGTCGGGGGCGGCACCGGCCTTCCGCGACATGATCGACAAGATGAACAATGGCGGCAAGATCGCCATCCTCGGCATTGCGCCGGCCGGCTTCGAGATCGACTGGAACAAGGTGATCTTCAAGATGCTCAACCTCAAGGGCATCTACGGCCGCGAGATGTTCGAGACCTGGTACAAGATGATCGCCTTCGTGCAAGGCGGCCTCGATCTTTCTCCCGTCATCACCCACCGCATCAGGATCGACGAATTCCGCGACGGCTTCGAGGCCATGCGCTCCGGCAATTCCGGCAAGGT
>NZ_JBQENM010000011.1:269814-306812 GCF_052044795.1 Ensifer sp. 22521 | reverse complement strand
TCACACGGCCCAGCAGGAGCAGCCGAGTGCGCCGAAGAAGCCCTTGAGATCGGCGATCGGCAGCTTTGACGTCCAGGCGCCGGCATGGTCGTGTCCATGCACGCCGCAATTGCTGGCGCAGCCGCACGCGGTGATCGCCGTGCGGCGGAGCGAGTTCTTGCCGGCACCATCGGGCTCGCCCCAGGCGGCATAGCCGCCGAAGGTGCGAACCGGCGACCAGTCGGGCATCGCCGGCGGCACCGGATTCTCGTCGTGGGAAGCGAAGTCGCCGGCCGCATAGACGACCTTGCCGCCGACCATCGTCAGCTCCGAGGTCAGGAACGAGATCTCGTCCTCGGAACAAGTGAAGTAATCCTTGTTCGGCACGATCAGGTCGGCAAACTGTCCCGTCTCGATCCGGCCCTTCTTGCCCTCCTCGTTGGAGAACCACTGCACCTTCTCGGTCCACATCCTCAGCGCCGTCTCGCGATCGAGGCAGTTGGCGCGCGGATAGAGCTGCAGGCCGCCGATGGTCTTGCCGGTCACCATCCACGACAGCGAGACCCAAGGGTTATAGGAGGCGACGCGGGTGGCATCGGTGCCGGCGGACACGTTGACGCCCTTCTCCAGCATGCGCCTGATCGGCGGCGTCGCTTCGGCCACGCCGTGGCCGTAGCGCTCGACGAAATATTCGCCCTGGTAGGCCATGCGGTGCTGGGTGGCGATGCCGCCGCCAAGCGCGGCGATCCGGTCGATCGACCGGTCGGAAATCGTCTCGGCATGGTCGAAGAACCAGTTCAGGCCGTCGAGCGGGATATCCTTGTCGACCTTCTCGAACACGTCGAGCGCGCGGCTGATGGTTTCGTCATAGGTCGCATGCAGCCGCCAGGGCCAGCGGTTCTCGGCCAGCACCCGCACGACCTCTTCGAGTTCGCCCTCCATCTCCGGCGCCATCTCCGGGCGCGGCTGGCGGAAGTCCTCGAAGTCGGCGGCCGAAAACACCAGCATCTCGCCGGCGCCATTGTGGCGGAAGTAGTCGTTGCCCTGCTTGTATTTGACCGATGAGGTCCAGTTCAGAAAGTCTTGCTTCTCTTCCTTCGGTTTCTGGGTGAAGAGATTGTAGGCCAGGCGAACGGTCAGCTGATCGTCGTCCGACAGTTTCTGGATGACGGCGTAGTCGTCCGGATAGTTCTGGAAGCCGCCGCCGGCGTCGATGACGCTGGTGACGCCGAGCCGGTTGAGCTCGCGCATGAAGTGGCGGGTGGAGTTGACCTGGTAGTCGAAGGGCAGTTTCGGTCCCTTGGCCAAGGTCGAATAGAGGATGCCGGCATTGGGCTTGGCCAACAGCAGCCCGGTCGGGTTGCCGTTGGCATCGCGGGTGATCTCGCCGCCCGGCGGGTTGGGCGTGTCCCTGCCATAGCCGACCGCCCTGAGGGCGGCGCCGTTCAAGAGCGCCCGGTCATAGAGATGCAACAGGAACACCGGCGTCTCCGGGGCGACCGCATTGATCTCGTCGATGGTCGGCAGCCGCTTTTCGATAAACTGGTGTTCGGTAAAGCCGCCGACGACGCGCACCCATTGCGGCGCCGGCGTGATCGCCACCTGGCGCTTCAGCATCGCCATCGCATCGGCGAGCGAACGCACGCCGTCCCAGCGCAGTTCCATGTTGAAGTTGAGGCCGCCGCGCACGACGTGGGTGTGGTTGTCGTTGAGGCCCGGCAGCACGCGCTTGCCCTTGAGGTCGATCACCTGTGTGCCCGGGCCGGCCAGCACCATGATCGTCCGCTCGTCGCCGACGGCCAGGAACTTTCCGTCCTTGATGGCAACGGCGCTTGCCGTCGGGTTGGCGCGGTCGAGCGTGGTGACAAGGCCGTTGTGCAGGATCAGGTCGGGCGTCATCGAGGTGTCTCCAGTCTGTTGGGCGTGTGTCGCGGTTGCCCTACCCAAGGCTAGGGCGGCGGCGGTTGCACCGAGAAACGAGCGTCGTGTCGGCATCATCCGGCCCTTTCATCGTTGATGGCCGCATCCTTCGCCTTGCCGGCGGTGGCCGGTGCGCCGCTAGGCAGGTGGCCGAACATGTGCGGCATGCACTGCAGATTGAACCAGCTGAGATTGACCGGTTCGCCCGACAGGGCGCGCTTGACCAGCGGCACCGATTGCTCGCCGATCAGGATGCCGAACAAGCCGATGAGCGCAATGACCGGCGGCGCCGGCGAGCGGACGTTCAAGAGCGAATAGATGATGCCGACAAGCAGTCCGGCTCCGAGCGAGAGAAGATACAACTTCATCGCCAACTCCTTCACGAATGACAGTGCCGCCCCTGCCACCTCAAGCACGGCCAGAGCGATAATCTAGGGCATCTCAGCCCCGTGTCAGTGACCTTCGGAGGCGCCGAACATCGACTTGGCGTAGATGATGCCGAGGCCATACGCACCGCCGAACTTCTTGGCGATGCCGGTGGTCATGTCGTAGGTTTCGGTGCGGGCCCAGTCGCGCTGAAGCTCGAGCATGTACTGCAGCGAGGTCATCGGCCGGACGCCGGCCTGCACCATGCGGTCCATCGCCCGCTCATGCGCCTCGTCGGAGACGTCGCCGCAGGCGTCGGCGATGACATAGACTTCGAAGCCCTGGTCGAGCGCCGACAGCGTCGGGCCGACGATGCAGACCGAGGTCCAGAGCCCGCACATCACCAGGCGCTTCTTGCCGAGGCGGTTGATCTCCGCGATCACGGCGGCGTCTTCCCAGGTGTTCATCGAAGTGCGGTCCAAAAGCGTCTGGCCGGGGAAGGCGTCGATGATCTCAGAGAACATCGGACCGGAGAAGGTCTTCTCGGCAACGGTGGTGAGAATGGTCGAAACGCCGAAGCCGGCGGCCGCATGGGCGACCAGTGCGGCGTTGTTGCGCAAGAGCACCGCATCGATCGACTTGGTCGCAAACGACATCTGCGACTGGAAATCGATCATGATCAGGGTGTGGTCCTTGGGCGAGACGAGGAGTTTGCCGGGGGTCGCTGCCGCGGACATGGTCGTGGCCTCTTTCTATTGAAACTGGCTCCGATTGGAGAGGCCCAACTATGCCGCCGATGGCGGTCCCGTTCTTGTCGCCAAAGGTGGATTTTTGAAAATTTCGCTCGTCATACCGGAGACTGTTAGTCTGATCCGGGCCGCTTCGCCGCACAACTATAACTGCGGTAAGCCCTACGACTGCCGGCTGCGTCGCCATTGGCGCGGCGTGGCCCCCACCGCCTGCACGAAGGCACGGGTAAAATGGCTCTGATCCGAAAAACCGCAGGCGGTGGCGATCTCGCTCAGCGATGTGGGAGAGAACTGCAGCAGGTCCTTGGCCTTTTCGATCCTTTGCTGCAGCAGCCAGCGGAAGGGCGTGCTGCCCATGGTCTCGCGGAAGGCGCGGAGAAAAGCTGCCTGCGACAGGTTGCAGGTCGAGGCCAGTTCTTCGACGGTAAGCTCGCCGTCGAGACGGGCTTGCACGAGTTCGCGAATACTTGCCTGGCAGCGCTGCGAGAGCCTGCGTCCTCCAGCCAAACTTTCGCCGCGGCCGTTGCCGTACTGTCGCACCATATGCACGCCGATTGCGACGGAAAGCTGATCGACGAACAGCGCGCTGCGATCGGTGTAACCGTCCACCGACGCAAACAAGGCACCGAGCATGCCGCCGAGAACAGGATCGGGCGAGCCGGAAATGGACCTCAGCTCGCTGACTCCCGTGGCATTTGCTGCATCCGCAATCCTCTGGAGCGCACCGTAGCCGATTTCAAGCAAAGTGAAGTCGAAGGAGCCTTCCAGATCCGCTTTGTAGTCGTCGGCGAAGTTCCTGACGTAGATGGAATTCTGGCCGAACTCCTGGATCGCGGAGTGATGCTCCCCGAAAACCCGGCGGCTATGACCGCCTGCGAGCGACAGGCCGATCAGATATCCCCGCCCATTGCCAGGGGTCGCGACCCTGCCCGGCGGACCCGCTGCCGATCGCTTGCGATAAAAGACCATATCGCGGCCTTCGATCGTCCTGTCGTCATCGAGCTGGTCCAGCGAACATCCGAGGCTGTCGCGCGGGCGCATTCCGACCGAGGCAGCGGAGGCATTCGTCATCGTCTTCGCTCCTGTTTATCGATTCCACCTGCCAAAAACTCCCGCAGCGCTAATGAAAACGAAACGCGCGGAACCAACCGACGCCCGGATTGCTGTGCGCCTGGGACGTGTGCACGCAGTTCATTCTCATCATCATCTGCAGGAGCGGCCTATGATGGCCCCGGCCGCCGCGTCATTCTTGCACGCTTTTCATGTGTTTTGAACAATCTACATGAGGGCGCGCCCTCTCTCCGCGCTATTACTGAGATCTACCGCCACCCCGACGGAGCGGTTCTTTTTCCTGAAGCGCGCCGGCGTTTCCGCCGTCTGGCTGGTGAACACCCGGGTCATGTGGCTCTGGTCGGCAAATCCGCAGTGGATCGCGATTTCGGCAAGGGGGGTGTCCTGAAGCAGACACTCTTTGACCCGCGCAATCCGGTATTCGGTCAGCCACCTGGACGGCGTGCGCCCGAAGCTCTCCTTGAAGGCTTTGTTGAAATAGCTGCGCGAGAGCTCGCACTGGGCGGCGAGATCGCCGATCGAAAACGCCTTGTTGAAGTGTGCGACCAGAAAATCCGTCGCCAGCCTCTCCTGCCATGGCGCGAGCGTACCCTTCTTGTCGACAGGGAAATGCAAACCGCCATAGGTCTGGCTGAGATGAGCCAGTGCGGCAAGGTTGATCTGTTCGACGAAAAGCAGATTGGCCCGGTTCGGCTCTTCGAGCGAGGGCAGCAGCGCCTGGGCGAGGCCGAACATCACCGGATCCACGCATCCCTGCACGGAAGACAATGACACATACTCGCCGCGTCCCGCCTTTTCGGTGAAGGCCCGCATGCAGGCGAATGGGATGTGGAAGCGGATATTGTCGAAGGGCGACAGATGGTGGCACTGCCATTGGTCCCGAAGATCGGTGATCGCGAGCGATGCCTTGGAGTGCCCTCCCTCATAGACGAGTTCGCCGCGCCGCCACAGACGATGCGCCTCGAAATCACGCATCTGGACGATGACGTTGAAGGCGTCGGCGACCGGGATCAGCGGCCCGAGGTCCAGATCGAAGCGATCCGAAAACGTTCTCGTCACGGTGATATCGCCCGCGCTGATCCTTCTGACAGTGGGGCGTGGTGTGGGCTCGCTTGCGCCCAGTCCCGCTTGTAAGGCCATCGGTCAGGGTCTCCCATTATCGAGCTCAGCCGCCTGCTTCGGCGGCGGGGCAGATGCTACAACGGTTGGCGGCCGCATTACAGAGGCAAATCTCAGGGGACATCGCAGAGCTTCACAGGTCAACGGGCGCTCCCCTCACTGCCGCCAGCGCGCGCGCCACACGGCCGGCGCCACTCCCGTCACCTCGCGAAAGGCTTCGATGAACCGCGCTTCGTCGGCATAACCGCAACTGGCGGCGGTTTTGGCCACCGACCACCCCCCCTCGATCAGATAGCGTTTGGCTCGGCCGATCCTGTACCGCATCAGCCACGCCTCCGGCGTTTGCCCGGTCACGGATGCAAAGGCCGCGGCAAAAACGCTCTCAGACAGGTTTGCGGCCGACGCGGCAGCCGCAAACGAAAAGTCCTTGGCCCAATGGTCGATCATGAAGTCCTTGGCCGCCTTCTCCTGCCACACGGACAGATCGGGGCTGGCGGATGCGTTGGCTCGATCCGGATAGGAGTGCAGGAGATGCGCGCAGATTGCGACAGCGATATGCTGCAGCACGGGACCCGGTTCCTTCTCGCTCTTGGCGAGAAGCGGCAGCAGCGCCAAGGCAAGATTGTGTATGACGTCGTCGATCTCTCCGCGGCGGCACCTGAGACCGGCGGCGGCCGGAGCGTGAGCGAACTCGGAGACTTCGCGGAACAAAGCCCGCGGCAGGTGGAAGGCGAGTGAATCGAGATCGCTGACAAGCCGGATACTGGCGCCCTGAACGAGATCGACGAGGCAGACCGACCCCTGCCGGTAGCGGCGAGTTTCACTCTCGCCTCCGCCCGGCACCACGTCGCGATGCATGACGTCCTTGAAATAGAACATCAGGAAATAGGCGTCGTCGGCGGGAAGGGACACGACGCGGCTCATTGCTCCATTCAGCCGGCATTGCAGACGCGTGACCGAAAAGCGGGCGTCGCGAACGGGCCGAACCCTGAGAAACGGCGCCTTCGGCTCGCCAAAACACGCTCCAATGCCATTCGGTTGTTTCATAGCCTGCCGTCCACCTTCGCCTCCTGGCGCTGGAGTTCATTCTTCGCGTGGAAACCTGCCTGGATGCCTGATCGATCCGATGACGAACACACACGGAATCATCTCGCTTTTGCCGTCATGTCAGGGAAAAATGCAGGATGCTGCCACCAATTTCTTGTATCCTTTGCTCACATTTAGCCGCAAACGACTCTGTTTTGACGGAAGCCCGTTGTGCGTGAGCCGATCGCGCAGTGCTCGCGGGGCTCCTGGTCGATTATCTTGTGAGGTAAAGGGCCGATACCCGAGCCCCTCTACAGTCGTGGCGGGCATGAAATCGGACAGGAGGCATTGAAGGTACTGCGGGAATTCCTTCCGGGGCCCGCAGGCAGAAATGATGCGGGCCGTGTCGGCTGACGCGGCCCGCGATCGATTACTGTGCGGCGGCTTCGAGATCGACCTTGTCGAGCAGAAGAGCTGGATTTTCGGCGGCGCCCATCAGCTCGAGTGCACCAATCCCGGCTTCTTCCTTGGCCTTGACCTTCAGGGTGAAGGCGCCGGGCTTGCTGATGAACTGGGTAAACGCACTTGCCACATCCTGCAGCTTCGGCTGTGTGGCAGCAAAATGCTGCACGCCCGCGCTCGTCATCAGAACGAGGAGACCGCGAACGCTGTCCTCGGTCATGTGGTTATCCTCGGCATAGAGCTTGATGCCCTTGGCCACGATGCCCTTGTCTTCGAGCTTGAGCGTGGCTTCCCGGGCCGTGAGGCCGAAGAGCGCCACCTGCGCAGCGGTCATGTCGCCGGAGAAGAAGTCCTTGCTCGCGCCGCCCATCAGGCCGGAGAAGGAGAAGCTGCCCATGTCCTTGCCGCTCAAGGAGATATCCTTGATGACGAGGTTCTCGTTCGGCTCATCCCAGGTCAGTTCGACGTTGGAAGAGAACACCAGCTTGTCGAAGCCCAGCTTGCGCAGCGTCGCGAAGCCTTCCTCCTGCGTGTCGGCCGGAATCGGCACGCTGAGATCGCGATAGCTGACGCGCACATCCGTCGGGATGCCGTTGTGCAGCTTGGTCAGGGCCAGCTCGTAGTTGTCGAGCGTGAAACGGACGCGCTCCGGAACGGAAGGCACGGCCGCCTGCTCGGCCGGCGCTTCGGCCATCGGATCGTCCTGGGCATCGCCGGGGACCTCTGCCTCGGATGAGGCGTCGCCATCGGTTGCCTCATCCGGCGCCTGCTCGGCGCTGACCGACGGATCGGCCTCGCTTTCGGTGGCGCTCTGGTCGTCTTCACCAGTTTCGCTGTCGGTCACGCTTGTCGGCGCGCTGCCGGGCATGTCCACGTCCAGCCCGGCGATGCGGATCGTTCCGAATTCCGGCATCAGGGTGGTGAAGGGGAAGGTTTCAAACTCTTCCTCTTTCAGGCCCGCCAGCTTCGTGAGCGCGTCCATGGTCGGAGCCCAGGAGAAGCCCTTGATGCTTGCTTCGGCGAGCTTGACGTAGTCTGCGCCTTCTCCGGCGGAAAGACCGTGCAGGGCACCGTCGAAGCTGCGGCCATTGAGCTGCATCGCCATTTTGTCGACGGCGAGCTTGATCGTCTTGCCTTCCTCTTCGCTGCTTTTGTCCGGCACTTCCATCTTGAGACCGAGCAATTCGATGTCGCCGCTGCCGATCATGTCGACAACTGAAAGGATGCGCTTGAAGAACGCCTGCCGCTCAGCCGGCGGCAACGTTTCGGGGTCCGTCACCCCTTGCAACTTCTTCAAGGTCTCCAGCAGCGGCTCGGCCGGCATGCGCGCGCTGAAGCCCTTGCTGCGCACTTCGTCATAACCGAACTGCGCCTCGCCGTCGGAGAAGGAAAGGTTCTTTGCCGACATCGGACCGTAAAGCGGCTTCGGCTCCTTGTCGTCCGGGCCGGCCTTTTCCGTGTAGATCCGCACCATATAGGCCGCGTCGAAGTTCTCGCCTGCGACAGCCCCGATCGAGCCGTTCATCTGCTCGCGCTTCGTTGCGCCTTCTCCGTCTGGAACATCCATGGCGAAGGCGAAGCTTGCACCGCTCGCCGAATAACGAGCAACGCGGCCGCCGGCGATGTCTTCGAGCGCGAGGTCCTTGTAGACCGTCTTCTGCTCGGTGCCGGCCACATCCTGGCTGATCGTCGCCTCCGGCGCCGAGATCCGTTTTGCGGCAAAGCGCTCGATGCGTTTCAGCGTCGTCAGCTCACCCTGATCGCCTGCCTTGGAAAGCGCGCCAGCGAAGAAGTCCGGTTCTTCGAGGATCGCATGCGGCACGGAGAACTTGCCTGCGGCGATATCGAGCTCGAGACCCTTCACATCAAGCCTGCCGCTCAGGAAGAAGATCTTTGGCCGGCCATCGATCGCGGCGACCTGCACACGGGCACCATTGGCGAAGGGCAGCGTCACGTCACGCAGATGAATGCGCCCGAGGAAATCCGCCTCGACGGAGCCCGCCTTGCCGCCACGCTCGGCGATGAACTTGTCGACTGTCCTTTCGAGCATGAACTTGCCGCCGACCACGCCGGCGGCTGCGATCGCGACCACCGCGACGGCCGCCCAAAGTGCTTTGCGACGGTCCTTGCCGGCCCCAGTTTCTGTCTCAGCCACGATGTCTGTCCTTTCACCACGCGAAAAATGGAGAAGCTCTTTGAGTCTTTGCGGATGTGACTAACCATTGGCGCTTTCTTACGCAAGTTTGGCGGGAGTACAGTGCACCAATATTCTTGTGTGGGCTGCAATCGGCAAAGCGTTCGCGCGTCATCAAAGATGCATACAGGGCTGCAAGCATGCGCTTGTTGCCCTGCCGTCCATTAGCCATAGGATCGTCTTATCGTCACCATCAGGAAATCCAACTTAAATTAATGGAACCACTTTGATAGAGTCGCCGGTGCAATGAGGGAGACGCAGCCAGTGGCGAGACCGCTTCGCGGAACGACAACCACCGACGGCACAAAGAATGCCGCGAGCCGGGCCCGGCGCATCGCTGGCCCGCACAGCCTGCCTTTCCTCTGATCCGCACAATTCACGTTATCGCAAAGGGAGATAGAAATGGACGCGAAAGCCGACAAAACGGGCAAATGTCCCGTCATGCACGGAGCTCAGACGAGCGCTCAATCCGCCGGCACCTCGAACCGTGACTGGTGGCCAAACCAGCTCAACCTGAAGATCTTGCACCAGAATTCCTCCCTTTCCGACCCAATGGGCGAAGCCTTCAACTATGCCGAGGAATTCAAAAAGCTTGATCTGCCAGCGGTGAAGAATGACCTCTTCGCGCTGATGACCGATTCGCAGGATTGGTGGCCGGCCGACTTCGGTCACTACGGCCCGCTCTTCATCCGCATGGCCTGGCACAGCGCCGGCACCTACCGCACCGGCGACGGCCGCGGGGGCGCAGGCGCCGGGCAGCAGCGCTTTGCGCCGCTCAACAGCTGGCCGGACAACGCCAACCTCGACAAGGCGCGCCGCCTCCTCTGGCCCATCAAGCAGAAGTACGGCAACAGCATCTCCTGGGCCGACCTGATGATCCTCGCGGGCAACTGTGCGCTCGAGTCGATGGGCTTCAAGACCTTCGGCTTCGCCGGCGGCCGTCCGGACGTGTGGGAACCGGAAGAGGACATCTACTGGGGTACGGAAAAGACCTGGCTTGACGACAAGCGCTATTCCGGCGACCGCGACCTCGAAAATCCGCTCGCAGCGGTGCAGATGGGCCTGATCTACGTCAATCCGGAAGGCCCGAACGGCAACCCGGACCCGGTCGCTGCGGCCCGTGACATCCGCGAGACCTTCGCGCGCATGGCCATGAACGACGAGGAAACCGTCGCGCTGATCGCCGGCGGCCACACCTTCGGCAAGACCCATGGCGCCGGTGATGCCGCCAATGTCGGCCGCGAGCCGGAAGGCGCCGGCATCGAAGAACAGGGCCTCGGCTGGGCAAGCACCTACGGCAGCGGCCGTGGTGGCGACGCCATCACCAGCGGTCTCGAAGTCACCTGGACGACGACGCCGACCAAGTGGAGCAACAACTTCTTCTGGAACCTCTTCGGCTACGAATGGGAACTGACGAAGAGCCCGGCCGGTGCGCACCAGTGGACGCCGAAGCATGGCATGGGCGCCGGCACCGTCCCGGATGCGCATGACAAGTCCAAGCGTCACGCCCCGTCGATGCTGACGACCGACCTCGCGCTGCGCGTCGACCCCGCCTATGAAAAGGTCGCACGGCACTTCTACGAGAACCCGGACGCCTTCGCAGACGCCTTCGCTCGCGCCTGGTACAAGCTGACGCACCGCGACATGGGCCCACGCGCCCGCTATCTCGGCCCGGAAGTGCCGACCGAAGACCTGATCTGGCAGGATCCGATCCCCGCCGTCGATCATCCGCTCGTCGACGCAAAGGATATCGCCGACCTCAAGGCCAAGATCCTCGCTTCGGGCCTTTCGGTCTCCGAACTGGTCTCGACCGCCTGGGCGTCCGCCTCGACCTTCCGCGGTTCGGACAAGCGCGGCGGTGCCAACGGTGCCCGCATCCGCCTTGCTCCGCAGAAGGACTGGCAGGTCAACCAGCCGGCACAGCTGGCCAAGGTGCTCGAAACCCTCGAAGGCATCCAGCGCGCCTTCAACGACGCGCAGTCCGGCGGCAAGAAGGTGTCGCTCGCCGACTTGATCGTGCTTGGCGGTGCGGCCGCAATCGAGAAGGCAGCGAAAGCGGCGGGTCACGACGTTGAGGTTGCCTTCGCACCAGGTCGCGCAGATGCCAGCCAGGAGCAGACCGATGTCGAATCCTTCGAGGTGCTCGAACCAATCGCCGATGGTTTCCGCAACTACCAGCGGACCCAATATGCGGTTTCGCCGGAAGAGCTGCTGATCGACAGGGCACAGTTGCTGACGCTAACCGCGCCGGAAATGACCGTTCTCGTCGGCGGCCTTCGTGTCCTCGGCGCGAACCACGATGCGACGAAGCACGGCGTCTTCACCGATCGCCCGGAAACGCTCAGCAACGACTTCTTCGTCAACCTGCTCGATATGGCCACCGCGTGGACGGCGACGTCGGATGCCAAGGACGTCTTCGAAGGTCGTGACCGCAAGACCGGCGACGTCAAGTGGACGGCGACCCGCGTCGATCTCGTCTTCGGCTCGAACTCGCAGCTTCGGGCCGTCGCGGAAGTCTATGGACAGGCCGATGCCAAGAAGAAGTTCGTGCGCGACTTCGTGGCCGCCTGGAACAAGGTGATGGACGCCGATCGCTTCGATCTCACCTGACGTTCCGGCCTGACGCCACCATCGACCGCAGGTCCCGGCATAAAGCCGGGACCTGTTTTTAGAGCATCCGCGCGAAATGCGTCACCTAAGGTTGCAAGGCCGGCCCTGCGGCCGCCACGGCGCAACACACGTTAAACGGTCGCCCTCGGGTGACGGGTTCAACCGAACCATCCTGAACCTCGCGCCAGCAAGCACTTCCGCCTCGGACGGGACAAGGGGTGCAAGCCATTGCTTTTGTGACAAGTTCTCCTTCGTACCGTCCAGCTCCGGCAAACCCATCCCATTTATGTGGTCGACGTCTTATCAACCATTAGTTGCGTGACTTGAGGCAGAGAACGTGTTCTGCTTTCAACGCAACGAGGGCGCCTGCCCAGGCGCGCTGAAGTCATCTCAAGCTGTTTCGTTCAGGGGGAACGTTGCATGCGTCATACGAGAATCCGTGCAGCTTCAATCACATCAACGCTTCTGGTCGCAATTGGTCTGACGGCGCAGACGGCTCTTGCCCAGCAGGCTCCGGCCGTTGTCGTGGCGCCGGCAGCAATCATGGACCTGCGCGAAAGCGTCGACCTGACCGGCAAGGTCACCGCCATCCAGAAGGTCGATATTCGCGCCCGCGTGCCGGGCTTCCTCGAAGCCGTCAACTTCATCGAGGGACAGAAGGTCACCGCTGGCACGGTGCTCTACCAGGTCGAAGACGGCGCCTATCGCGCCGCCGTCCAGGAAATCCAGGGACAGATCGAAGCGGCCGAAGCCTCCAAGGATCTCGCTGTCCTTGAGCGCGATCGCGCCGACCAGCTCCTCACCACCAAGACCGTCTCCCAGGCCAAGGTGGACGAGGCTAATGCCGCGGTCCGCAAGGCAGACGGCGATCTCGTGCGGCTCAAGGGCAGCAAGGACAATGCCGACCTCAACCTTTCCTACACGAAGATCGTGGCCCCCTTCGACGGCATCGTCGGCCTGACCGCCGCGGATGTCGGCGCGCTCGTCGGCCCGGACAGCGGGTCGCTGGTCACGCTGACCCGGCTTGATCCCATCTATGTTCAGTTTCCGGTAGCGACCGCGCTCTACCTCACCTATCGCGAGCGCGTGCTGAAGGGCGAGATCAGCGGCGGCGCCAATGTCGGGCTTGGGCTTCCGAACGGTACGGAATACAAGCAGAAGGGCACGATCAACTTCATCGCCAGCAACGTCTCGCAAGGCACCGACACGGTGACCGTGCGCGCCGAATTCCCCAATCCGGACAGCATACTGCTCGACGGCGCCCTGGTGCGCGTCGTGCTCGAGCAGTCGGACAAACAGGATGTGCTGGCGGTGCCGCAGCAGGCGATCCAGCGCGATCAGCAGGGGGCCTTCGTGCTGGTGGTCGACGCCAGCTCCAAGGTGGAGCTCCGCCGCGTCGATGTGGCACGCAACACCCGCGGCCAAGCGGTGATCAGCAAGGGCCTGAAAGAAGGCGAGAACGTCATCACCGAGGGGGCGGGCAAGGTCCGGCCGGGCATCACCGTCGATGCCGCCACGGCAGCAGGTGGCTAAGCGATGATTTCAGAGATCTTCATCGATCGCCCGCGCTTCGCCACGGTCATTTCCATCGTGCTGACGCTGGCGGGCCTGCTGGCGCTCACCCGTCTGCCGATCGCGCAGTTCCCCGACATCGTGCCGCCGCAGGTCAGCGTCACGGCAAGCTATCCAGGCGCCGGCGCCGACGTGGTGGAAACCACCGTTGCCCAGCCGATCGAGAGCAAGGTCGTCGGCGTCGACGACATGCTCTACATGAAATCGACGAGCGGCGCCGACGGCTCCTATACATTGACCGTCACCTTCGCCGTCGGGACCGACCCTGACATCGCCACCGTCAACGTGCAGAACCGCGTGTCGCTGGCCGAAGCGGGTCTACCGTCCGAGGTCAAGCAGAGCGGCGTCAGCGTGCGCAAGAAGTCGTCCGCGCTGATGCAGGTGATCACCATCTTTGCTGCGGACGAGAAGCAGAACTTCGATTCCCTGTTCCTGTCCAACTACGCCACGATCAACGTGCTCGACACGGTCAAGCGCGTGCCCGGCGTCGGCGATGCTCAGCTCTTCGGCGCTCAGGACTACTCCATGCGCGTCGTCCTCGACATCGACCGCATGACGAGCCTGGACCTGACGCCGACCGACGT
Source organism: Ensifer sp. 22521 (assembly GCF_052044795.1). Classification (NCBI taxonomy): domain Bacteria; kingdom Pseudomonadati; phylum Pseudomonadota; class Alphaproteobacteria; order Hyphomicrobiales; family Rhizobiaceae; genus Ensifer; species Ensifer sp. 22521. Next base: position 293,160 of record NZ_JBQENM010000011.1, on the reverse strand, counting down.
GATCAATGCGTTGAAGGCGCAGAACGTTCAGGCCGCGATCGGTCGCATCGGCGCCCAGCCGATGACCGACGATCCGCTGTTCCAGCTGAATCTCCAGACCCAAGGCCGTCTGACCGATCCCAAGCAGTTTGAGGATGTGGTGTTGCGCGCGCGGCCCGATGGTTCCTATGTGCGCATCCGCGACGTTGCTCGTGTCGAGCTCGGGGCGGCCAGTTCGGACTCCAACGCCCGGATCAATGGCAAGCCTGTTGCCATGATCGGCACCTATCAGGCGCCGGGCGCCAACGCGCTTGCCGCCGCCAAGGGCGTGCAGGAGGCGATGGAACGCTTGTCGAAATCGTTCCCGCCGGGCCTCACCTATTCGGTGTCCTATGACACGGCGCAGTTCGTCGAAGCCAGCGTCGACAATGTCGAGGAAACGTTGTTCGAGGCCTTCGTCCTCGTCATTATCATCGTCTTCCTGTTCCTCGGGAACTGGCGGGCAACGCTGATCCCGCTCGTCGCCGTTCCGGTCGCCCTGATCGGCACTTTCGCGGTGCTGCTCGCCATGGGCTTTTCGCTCAACACCGTGTCGTTGCTGGCATTGGTTCTGGCGATCGGTATCGTCGTCGACGACGCCATCGTGGTCGTCGAAAACGTCGAGCGGGTGATGGAGGAAAATCCCGGCCTCTCAGCAGCGGAAGCCGCGCGTCGTGCGATGGGTGAAATCACCGGCGCCATCGTCGCGATCACGCTCGTGCTGCTGTCGGTCTTCGTCCCCGTCGCCTTCATCCCGGGCTTGAGCGGCCAGCTGTTCCAGCAGTTCGCCGTCGCGGTCTCGGTGTCGATGGTGATCTCGGCGATCAACGCGCTGACGCTCAGCCCGGCGCTCTGCGCCGTGCTTCTGAAGCCGCATCATGGGCCGAAGCGCGGCATTCTCGGCTACATTTCGCGCACCATCGACAAGGGGCGCGACGGTTATGCCTTTGTCGCCGGCCACATCGCCCGCCGCGCGATCATCGGGCTTGCGTTGCTGGCCGTCGCCTTCGTCGCCACCGGCGTCCTCTTCCGTGTCGTGCCGACCGGCTTCCTGCCGGCGGAAGACCAGGGCGCCTTCTTTACCGAAATCCGCCTGCCGGAAGGCGCCTCGTACAACCGTACCGACGCGGTGGTGAAACAGGTGGAGACGATGCTTGGCGACATCGAGGGGGTCGCCAATGTGATCACCGTCACCGGCTACTCCTTCCTCGATGGCCTGTCGAAGTCCAACTCGGCTTTCGCGATCGTCACCATGAAGCCCTTCGCAGAGCGCCTAAGTGATGCGGCCGGCGTCGAAGCGGCGATCCGCACGACCATGGCCAAGGGTCAGGCGATCCGCGGCGCACAGATCTTCGCCTTCAACCTGCCGCCGATCATGGGCCTCGGCACCGGATCGGGCTTCGAATATCAGCTGCTCGATCTGCAGGGTCGTTCGGTCGCCGATCTTTCGGCAACGGCGGGCGGCCTGATCATCGCCGCCAACCAGAACCCGGCGCTTGGCCCCACCTTTACAACCTATTCGGCGAGCTCGCCGCAGCTCTATCTCGATATCGACCGCGACCGGCTACAATCGCTCGGCGTCTCGGTGAGCGATCTCTTCACCACGCTGCAGGGCACGCTCGGCAGCTACTATGTCAACGACTTCAACCTCTTCGGCCGCACCTGGAAGGTGACGATGCAGGCTTCTCAGGCGGACCGAAACGCCGTCGACGACATTCAGCGTCTGCACGTGCGCAACGCAAACGGCGACATGGTGCCGGTCGCTTCGGTCGCCAAGGTCGACTATATCGTCGGCCCGCAATCGATCGTGCGCTACAACAACTATCGCTCGATCACGCTGAACGGCCAGCCGTCCGCGGGACATTCGTCCGGTGAGGCGCTTGCCGCGATGGAGGCGCTCTCCGCTTCGACATTGCCGCCCGGATACAGCTACGAATGGACCGGAACGGCGCTGCAGGAACTGGAAGCGGCCGGCAAGACCACCGCCATCCTGGCGATGGCCGTGCTCTTCGCCTACCTCTTCCTCGTGGCGCTTTATGAAAGCTGGACGATCCCGGTACCGGTGCTGCTGTCGGTCGCCTTCGGCGTATCAGGTGCGCTGCTGTCGGTGCTCGTCGCCGGGCTTTCCTTCGACATCTATGCCCAGATCGGCCTCGTCGTTTTGATCGCGCTCGCATCGAAGAACGCGATCCTGATCGTCGAGTTCGCCAAGGCGCACCGCGAAGCCGGCGCTTCGATCGTCGATGCGGCGATCGAAGGGGCGCGCGCCCGCTTCCGCGCCGTGATGATGACGAGCTTCGCCTTCATCGTCGGCCTGGTGCCGCTGGTGGTCGCCAAGGGCGCCGGCGAACTTAGCCGTCGCGCGGTCGGCACCGGCGTTGCCGGCGGCATGCTTGCCGCAGCACTCGTCGGCATCTTCGTCATCCCGGCGCTCTACGTCGCCTTCCAGTGGCTGCGCGAGCGCGGCCACAAACTCGCCGGCATTTCCATGCACCCGGTCGGAGCGCACGGCGCGTCGGCAGAAAGCGACGCGGCGGAGAGCGGCGCCCAGACACCAACCAGCCATGGATAGGCTTGACGACCCGACGGCAACATCGACAACGGGGCCGGTCCGGCCCCTTTTCCATTCGACCCTTTCCGCCAATCGGCGTTGGATCCGCCTGCCCCGCAATCCCAACAGGAACTGCCTTCGGGGTTGCCAGGCCCCTGTTGCGACGGCGCGCGTCAGCAGAGGGTGATCTCCACGTCCGCCAGATAGGCGTCGAACACATCGGGCGCCTGCTCCAAAGCGGCAACCGCCACGTAGGTATCGGGGCGCAAGAGATAGGCGGCATCGATGGCCAGCCCTGCCGCCGTGTGTTCCTCCGTCCAGGGAAATACATGGAGCGGCACATGGCGCGTCGCGCACCATTGTTTCAATTCCCCGGACGCCGCTCCATAGACATGAACTTGCCAGGTGATGGCGGCAAGGGGCGGGTAGTTGTCGAGACCATTGACCAAGACCCAGGGAAGCCGATCTCCGCCGTCCACCCTGCCGGCCTTGCCGCGGCTTAAAGGTCCGCCACGATAGTTCAGCTGGGTTTGCGAGAGGATCCGGAACAGAAATGCCCTGATGCCGCCGATGCGGTAGGCGACACCTGCCAGAACCGGCGCGATCTCGACCCGCAAAAAGTCCGCGAAGCGGCCCTCTGCCGTCACGAAGGTGAACAGGCGATCGGTGGTCTCCACGAGCTGGTGCGCGAAGCCGGCGCGTTCGCGCTCATAGCTGTCGAGAAGACCATCGGGCGCTCGTCCCCTCAGCACCGCCGCGAGCTTCCACGCAAGATTGATCGCGTCGCCGATCCCGGTGTTCATGCCCTGGCCGCCGACTGGGCTGTGCACATGCGCCGCGTCCCCCAGCAGGAAGGCACGCCCCTCCCGAAAGCGGTCAGCCACACGATGATGGACGCGATAGGTCGAGAACCAGTTGACCTTGTCGATGGTGAGCTGCAGCCCCTCGATGGCGCGGTGCCCGACGTCCTTGAAGGTGAGCTTGCTCACGTCTTCGCGCTCGTCACGGACCAGGCCAATTAGGCGTCCCCGCCCCTCGGCATAGGCGAGGAGTGCTACGAAGTCGCTGCTTTCGAGCGAAATATGCGCCTCACCATTGGCCGTCGGGCCGCTCACCTCGACGTCGGCGACGTAGAAAGTCTGATGATAGGTGCCGCCCTCGAACCCGACCGCGAGCTTGTGCCGCACCGCTGAACGGGCTCCGTCGCAGCCGGCGAGGTATCGCGCGGCACAGACCTCCTCGCTGCCGTCAGGCAGCCGAAGGCACGCGCGGACCGCGCCGCCCGCGTCTTCGAAGTCGACCAGCTCGGTCTGCCGCTCGACGGTGACGCCCATGGTTTCCAATCGCTCGGTCAGCAAGCGCTCATGATGATCCTGCGGATAGACCAGGACAAAGGGGTAGGGCGTCAGCTCCGCACCGGTGGGGCCAAACGGGATATGCGCCCTGATCCTGCCTTTCGCCCAAAGGTTGACGGACGGGTTGCGGTGTCCGGCCGCGATCACCGCTGTCGCGAGATCGAGCTGGCGATAGAGTTCAAGCGTGCGCGCATGCACCACCATCGCCCGCGACGTCGGGCCAGGACCGGTATTCTTGTCGACGATGCGCACCTTCACCCCCTGGGCGGTCAGCCAGAGAGCAAGCACCAGCCCCGTCGGTCCCGCACCGACGATCAGAACGTCCTGTTCCGTCACCCTGCTCTCCGCTCGCCTTCGCCGGCGGCAAAAGTTGCGCCGGCATCTTCGCCGACCCTACGCCCACGCGACGGACAAAGCCAAGCTGCGCAGAAAATGCTTTGTGACAACTCGTCTGCGGAGCGTCCGGCGCTCACCTCCGGATCAGCCGCGCGCCCTCAAATGTGCGATCAACTGTTGCTGCCCCACGCCTATCACATGCTCCATCGCGCTTCGTGCACCTTCCTCGTTGCGAAGCCGGATTTCCTCGACGATGCGGATATGCGCTACTGCGACACGATCGATCTCGGCGCCATCGGCCGCCGCGTTGCTCAACCGGAAAACGCCCATCAGCGCCGCCTCGATCAGGCTGCCGACGGTCTGCATGAACGGATTGAGCGAAGCCTCGAGCAGGCGGAGGTGGAATTCGAGATCGGCGCGCGCCAGCGTTTGCGCGCTGTGCCCGGCATCGCCCATGGCGACCGCCAGCCGCATCATATGGGAGATATCGGCGTCCGTGGCGCGGCGCGCAGCCAGCCCAGCCGCATAGGGTTCCAGAGCGAGACGGACCTCGGTGACATGGCGCAGGAACTCCTCATCGACACCGGCCCGGAAATGCCAGGTAAGCACGTCGCCGTCGAAGAGGTTCCAGCTCGCCCGCGGCATCACGCGTGTGCCGATGCGGGCGCGCGCGACGACGAGCCCCTTGGCGGCGAGCGTCTTCATTGCTTCCCGCAGAACCGTGCGGGAGACGTTGAATCGTGCCGCAAGCTCCACGTCTCCGGGCAGGATGGCGCCGACGGCGAATTCCCCTGCGACAACCGCCTGGCCGAGCTCTTCGACGACGAGCCGGTGGCTCGTCCTTTTGCGCGGCGGCTGGAAGAATGGCCACATCGCACGGTCCTTGCCAGATCACGCCGGCTGTCGGCGATGACGCGAGACGTAGATGATGCCCTTCTGCAAGAGGATGAAAGCAAACAGCAGAAGGCCGATCAGGATCTTCGTCCACCAGCTCGACAGCGATCCGTCGAAAGTGATGTAGGTCTGGATCAGACCCTGGATGAGGATGCCCACCAGCGTGCCGGCGACGAACCCCGAACCGCCGGTCAGGAGCGTCCCGCCGATGACGACCGCAGTGATCGCGTCCAGTTCGACGCCGACGGCGGCCAGCGAGTAGCCGGCCGACGTGTAGAGCGAAAAGACGATGCCGGACAGCCCCGCCAACAGGCCCGAAAAGGCGTAGATGCGGATCGTCGTCGCCGCGACCGGAACGCCCATCAGCCGCGCGGTCGCCGTGCCACCGCCGAGCGCGTAGACGTTGGTGCCGAAACGGGTGCGATGCGCCAGCACGATGCCGATGGCGAAGACGAACAGCATCAACCCGCCGATCAGCGTGATGCGCCCGCCGCCAGGCAGCTTGAAGTAGAGGCTTTTCAGCGTCGCGTAGAATGGATGCTTGATCGGAATGGAATCGATCGACAGCACAAAGGCAACGCCGCGCGCGAGAAACATGCCCGCAAGCGTGACGATGAAGGCGGGCATCTCCAGATAGTGGATGATCGCCCCCATCGCCGCGCCGAACAGCGTCGCGATCGTTAGAACCATCGCGAAGGCGACGAGTGGGTGGATGCTCGTGTGTTCCAGCACGACGGCCAGGAAAACGCCGGTGAACGCGATGACCGAACCGATGGAGAGATCAATGCCGCCCGAGAGGATGACGAAGGTCATCCCGACGGCCGCGATGCCGAGGAAGGCATTGTCGGTCAAAAGGTTTCCAATCACCCGCGTGGAGAGGATGTTCGGATACTGCGCGACGCAAAGCGCATAGCCGAGAAGAAAGATCACGAGCGTCGCGATCAGCGGAAGATATTTCGGCTTCATTTTGCAGCTCGTTCGCTCGGTTTGCTCGCGCCACGCGCCGGCACCAAGAAGGAAAAGGCGGTGCGGAACCGCGGCGACTGAAGCACCAGGATGAAGACAATGATCGCGGCCTTGATGATCAGGTTGAACTCCGGCGGGAAGCCGGAAAGAAGAATGCCGGTGTTGATCGCCTGGATGATGATCGCACCGAGCACCGATGCGGCAATGCTGAAGCGGCCGCCGAGCAGGGATGTGCCGCCGACCACGACCGAGAGGATGGCGTCGAGCTCCAGCCAGAGCCCGGCGTTGTTGGCATCAGCGCCACGAATATCGGCGGCGGCAATGATGCCGGCGATGGCCGCACAAAGGCCGGAAAGAACATAGGCGGCGATCAGCAGCACGGGCGTTAGCACGCCGGACAGCGTACTCGCCTGACGATTGACGCCGATCGCTTCGATCAGCATGCCGAGCGCCGTCCGTCGGACGAGCATGGCGATCAGCACGCCGAAGACCAGCCAGATCACGACCGGCATCGGCAGGCCCGCGAAGGAACCGCTGCCGATGAAGGCGAGGCCGGGATCATTGAAGGTCAGGATCGCGCCCTCGGTGATGAGCTGGGCAATACCGCGCCCGGCGACCATCAGGACCAGTGTCGCAATGATCGGCTGGATGTCGAGCACCGCCACCAGCACCCCGTTCCACAGACCGCAAAGGATACCGACGGCAAGCGTGATCAGCAGGGTTGCGGCGACCGAATGTCCCGACGTGATACAAGCAGCCGCGGTAGCGCCGCAGATCGCCATGACCGCGCCGACCGAGAGGTCGATGCCCTTGGTGGCAATGACGACCGTCATGCCGATTGCCAGCAGCACCACAGGGGCGCCGCGATTAAGGATGTCGATGAGGCTGCCATAAAGCCGGTCGTTCTGGATTTCCAGGTTGAGGAAGCCGGGAAACACGAGCGAAACCGCCACGATGATGACGCCAAGCGCGATCAGTTGCGGTAGCAACCGGTTGAAGTAGAGCCTGATGGTCGCGATCACGACGTCCTTCTTTCATTGGTTGCGGCGATCGCTTCGACGATCTGGTGGGCGGTAATCCGGTTGCCGTCGAGTTCGGCGACATGGGCGCGATCCCGAAGCACGATGATCCGCGTGCTGTAGGCGACCAGTTCCTCGATCTCTGACGAGACGACGATCAGCGACAGCCCCTTCTCGCGCAGCGCCTCGATGAGCTTGACGATCTCCGCATGGGCGCCGACGTCGATACCGCGCGTCGGCTCGTCGAGAATCAGGAATTCGGGCTCGGTCGCGAGCCAGCGCGCCAGGATCGCCTTCTGCTGGTTGCCGCCGGACAAGAGCTTGATTGGCTTTTCGCGATCGGCCGTGCGGATATCGAGCGCGCGGATGTAGTGGTCCGCCAGCCGGTTCTGTTCCGCCCGGGCGATCGGCCGTGTCCAGCCACGGCGCGCCTGCAGGGCGAGCACGATGTTCTCGCGTACCGAGAGGTCGCCGATGATGCCTGATGTCTTGCGGTCCTCCGGGCAGAAGCCGAAGCGATGGCGGATGGCGGTACGCGGTGATGAGAGGTCGACCGCGCGGCCGTCGATCTCGGCCTCGCCGCTGTCGGCACGATGGGCCCCGAAGAGAAGCTCCGCCGTTTCCGTGCGACCGGAGCCGAGCAGGCCCGCCATGCCGACGACTTCACCAGCGCGGACATCGAGGTCGAAGGGACGGACGCGACCCTTGCGACCGTAATTGCGAAACCGGTAGCGCAACGGTCCTTCCTGGGCCTGCGCGCGCGGTGCGTGGATTTCCGCCGCCAGTTCACGGCCGATCATCATCGCGATCAGTTCGCGCCGATCAAGATTGGCAGTTTCACGGGTCCCGACGAGTTGCCCGTTCCTGAGCACCGTTATCCGGTCTGAAACCTCGTAGACCTGTTCAAGGAAGTGGGTGACGAAGATGATGCCGAGCCCACGCGCCTTGAGGCGCCGGACAATGCGAAACAGCATCGCCACCTCGTGCGCGTCGAGGCTTGCCGTCGGCTCGTCGAGAATCAACACCTTGCCTGAGAGATCGACCGCGCGGGCGATGGCGACGACCTGCTGGATCGCGACCGAATAGCTTGCAAGATCGCGGGTGACGTCGATGTCGAGTTCATAGTCGGCGAGCAGCTCCTGCGCACGACGGTTCATGGCGCTAACGTCGACCATGCCGAAGCGCCGGGGCTGGCGCCCGAGAAAGAGATTTTCGGCAACGGTCAGGTTCGCCAGCAGGTTGACCTCCTGGTAGACCGTGCCGATACCGAGCGTCTGGGCCTCGAACGTGTCGCGCGGATCGACCTCCGCGTCATCGAGCAGGATGGCGCCGCCGTCGCGGCGGTAGGCGCCGGTCAGGCATTTGATAAGAGTAGACTTGCCGGCGCCGTTTTCGCCAAGCAGCGCATGAACTTCTCCGCGCCGCAGGTGAAAATCGACCTTGTCGAGGGCCCTTGTGCCCGGGAAGGTCTTTTCGATCCGGATCGCCTGGAGAATGTGGTCATTGGTCTGCATCGGTACCGTCTCCGCGATGCTGGTATCTGTCGGACGAGAAGCACGGCGCCTGTCTGCGACAAGCAGCGCTCTTCAGCCGGAAACTTGGAAAAGAGCGTGGCCCGCGCGAGAAGCAGCGCGGGCCACGGCCGACATCAGTAGCCGAGGCCCTTCTTTTCCTCGTAGACCTTCAGCGGCTCGTCGGCCTGAGTGTAAAGTTTCGATTCCGTCTGGATCCACTTCGGCGGTGCCGTGCCATCCTTCTGGTACGCGGCAAGCGCATCGAAGGCGGGGCCGGCCATGTTCGGCGTCAGCTCGACCGTGGCATTGGCTTCACCGGCGGCCATCGCCTGGAAGATGTCCGGAACGGCATCGATCGAAACGACAAGTATATCCTTGCCCGGCTTCAGGCCGGCTTCCTTGATCGCCTGGATGGCGCCGACCGCCATGTCGTCGTTGTGGGCATAGAGCGCGCAGATGTTCTTGCCGCCGTCCTCCGCCTTGAGGAAGCTTTCCATGACTTCCTTGCCCTTGGTGCGGGTGAAGTCGCCGGTCTGGCTGCGGACGATTTTCAGGTTGTCGTGGCCGGAAAGCGCCTGCTCAAAGCCCTTCTTGCGGTCGATTGCCGGCGAGGAGCCGGTCGTGCCCTGAAGCTCGACGACGTTGCAGGGCTTGCCTGCCGTGGCGTCGACGAGCCACTTGCCGGCAACATTGCCTTCGTGCACGAGGTCGGAAGTTACCGCGGTCAGATAGAGATCCTTCGAGGCATCGACGGTGCGGTCGAGCAGGATGACCGGAATTTCCGCGTCCTTTGCTTCCTGCAGCACCTCGTCCCAGCCGGTAGCGACGACCGGGGCGACGAGGATGGCGTTCACGCCCTGCGCGATGAAGGAGCGGATCGCCTTGATCTGGTTTTCCTGTTTCTGCTGCGCATCAGCGAATTTGAGGTCGATGCCGCGCTGCTCTGCCTGCTGCTTGGTCAGCGTCGTCTCGGCGGCGCGCCAGCCGGACTCCGAGCCGATCTGCGAAAAGCCGACGACCAGATCGGCCGCGGAAGCACTGCCGAGCGTGCAGGCAGCAAGGATCGTTGCACTCGCAAGTGCCTTGGCGATTTTCATGATTTCCTCCCAAAGAAAGCTGCCTCCAAGCAGCCATCGAGAAAAAATCATATAATATTACTTTTGTAAACGGGCACTTTTCATCTAACGCGCAAGACGTCGATGAAATTCATCGGAGGTCGCAGAAGGCTGAACGCGGGCCGGCCGACCCCGACGCGGGAGCGTCGGAACGTTCAGAGGACTAGCGGGCGAAAACAGGCGCCTTCCGCTACGCGCTAGGCCCTCGCCAGCAATGTGCCGGCGGCGCTGGCGGTCATCACGAGAACCACGCCGAAGATCTGATTGAGGGAGAGCGCCTGCCCGAGAACGAGGAAGCCGGCGCCGGCGCCGATGGCCGGCTCAAGGCTCATCAGGATGCCGAAGGCCGACGGCTGCATGCGACGGAGCGCCATGAACTCGAGCGCGTAGGGGAGCAACGGCACCAGAATGGCGAGCCCAGCCGTCATCAGCAGCATGTCGAAGGAGAAACCGGATTGAACCTGATGCAGCCCGAACGGCATCGCGAAGACTGCTGCAAACAGCAGCGAAACAGCAAGTCCCTCCAATCCCCTGAAGCGTTGGCCGGCATTTTTCATCAACACGATGTAACCGCCCCAGCCGATCGCCGCGCCGAAGGCGAAAAGCAGCCCGCGCGTATCCGCCACCCAGGCGGTACCGTCCCAGGAGAGGCAGAGTACGCCGGCGGCGGCGATAACGGGGCAAAGCAGGCGCCAGCCACGGCCGCCGAAAATCGCAGCGACCGTCAACGGACCGAGAAACTCGATCGCCACCGCAAGCCCGAGCGGGATGCGCGCGATGGCTGCAAAGAAACAGAGCGTCATCACGGCCATCGTGGCGCCGAGCGAGAGCGCCGAAAGCCACTGCGCCCGGGTGTAGCTGAGGAAGGGTGGGCGGACGAGGAGCAGCAGGAATGCCGCCGCCCAGGAGAGCCGCAGCCAGGTCGCGCCAAAAGCCCCGACGCTTTCCATCGCCGGCTTGGAGAGTGCAGCGCCGAACTGCACACTCGACATGGAGAGCAAACAAAAAACGATCGCGACAGAGACACGCCCTGTGGAATCGTCCGTCGTACCCTGCCCGCTCCACCCGCTATCCGCCGTCGTCTCCGTTTCCGCCATGTCCATTCTCCCGTTGCGCTTGAAAAGACATAGCAATCCCGGCACAATAATGAACGCTAATAGTTGTGATGTCGCCATAAGGGATCGTTATATGCATGATCTGGACATCGTCCTGCTGCGCGCCTTCGTCGTGATCGCCGAATGCGGCAGCGTCAGCGGTGCTGCCCAGCGGCTGGCCCGGACTCAAGCCGCCGTCAGCATGCAGTTGCGCCGGCTGGAGGACGATCTCGGCGCCAGGCTTTTGAACCGCAGCACCAGAGGCATGGACCTGACCGAAGCCGGGCATGTGCTGTTTCCCTATGCCCAGAAGATGCTGGGGCTGAGCGAAGGAGCCNCGGGCAGGCGCTCCAGGGCCCGATCCGCTTCGGCATGATCGAGGACATCGCCGTCGGCTCGCTGCCAAGGGCACTGCAGCGCTTCGCCGAATGTCATCCGAACGTGGCGCTCGAACTGACGGTCACCGAAAGCACCGTGTTGTCGGAGAAGCTGTCGCAGGGTCAGCTCGATGTCGCGATCGGCGATCCGGCCCTGATCCGTGGTGAGCCGATCCTCACCTGGCGGCTGCCGCTGCGCTGGGTCGCGGCGCGCGGCTTTGTGCTCCCGGAGGAAGGGCCTTTGCCGCTCGTCACCTTCGACGGGGTCTGCACCTGGCGCCACAAGATGATTGAAGCGCTAAAGGGCGGGGGTCGGCCTTGGCGCACGGTGCTGACGAGCGCCAGCCTCTCCTCGATCCAGTCGATGATCGAGGCGGGGCTCGGCATCGCCGTTCTGCTGGATCTCAATATCCGCGCCAACACGATGCGGGTCCTCGGGACCGAAGAGGGCCTGCCGCCCGCCCCGGTGATCGAACTCGGGCTTTTCGCGGCCGATCACCAGGGCCTGTCATCCCGCCCGGTCTCAGCACTGTGGGCGTTCCTTTCCGAAGAGCTTCAGGCGCAGGCACTGGCAACCGGCCGCGCTGCGTGATCTCAAGCGCGGTTGCGTCACGCTCGACGAACGAAATACAACGCCCAGAGATTGAAAAAACCCGAGCAAAATTTTACTAAATAAAGATTGCGCCGCGCCCGAAGCCTGGGTTGCGGCGGCGGGCAGGACGTTGGACATGGTAACAATCAAGGAAATCGCTTCGGCTGTCGGGGTCTCTTCGGCGACCGTCTCACGGGTGCTGAATTACGATCCAACGCTTTCGATCTCCACCAAGAAGCGGCAGGCGATCATCGAAACGGCCGAGGCGCTGAACTATGCGACGCCCCGCAACCGCGGGCGCGGCGCGGGACCGATGCAGGGCCTGAAATTCGCGCTGGTGCATTTCCTCCAGCCCGCCCAGGAACTGATCGATCCTTATTATGTCGGCGTCAGGCTCGGCATCGAAAACCGCTGCCAGGCGCTGAAGATCGAGGTGGTCAAGGTCTTCCACAACGGCAACCTGCCGGAGGCGGCGATCCTGCAGGGCGCCAACGGCGTCGTTGCCGTCGGCCACCATTACGGCGAAGAGGTTCACTGGCTGCGGCGGCACAGCCGCCACCTGGTCTTTGCCGATTTCGCCCCCGACGACGATGTCGACGACAGCGTGATGAGCGACGTGTCCGTGGCCATGAACCGCCTGCTTCAAGGCATATACGGCATGGGTTACCGCCGAATCGGCTTTCTCGGCTGGATCGACGCCTTCCGCGACAAGGACGACATCCATTCGGAGCGCCGCTGCCGCGCGTTCATCCACTGGATGACGAAGGCCGGCCTCTACGATCCGGAACTCTGTATGGTCGAGAAGCTGACGCCGGACAGCGGCTATACGCTCGCCAAGGCGATGCTGTCGAAACCCAACCCGCCCAAGATCCTGGTCACCTGCAACGACAACATGGCGATCGGCGCCTACCGGGCCATTCACGAGATGGGCCTTCGAATCCCTGACGATGTCGCCGTGGCAAGCTTCAACGACATCCCGGTCGCGCAGTTTCTCGGCCCGCCGCTTTCGACGGTCAAGATCCCGGCCGAAATGATCGGCGAGACGGCCGTCGACCTATTGATCGAGCGCCTGACCGGACGCGACGTCGCCAAAAAGGTGATCCTCGGAACAGAGATGGTCTGGCGCGGCAGCACGGCCACGACGGGCTCCGTTGCTGGCCCGTAATACAGCCGGTAAAAAACACGGTGGTAAAAATTTACTGAAATATTGCCTTCTTCAGAATTTTGCGAAATACTCCGCGCCGAGACCAGGAGGAACGTCTCGGGGAACGAAATTCGAGGGAGGAAAACAATGGACATGCGTATCTATCTGCCGCGCTTTAGCGCCATCGCGCTCGCCGGCGCCAGCCTCTTGGCGGTGACTGCGGCGCAAGCCAAGGAAATCACCGTCTGGTGCTGGGATCCGAACTTCAACGTCGCGATCATGAAGGAGGCCGGCGCGCGCTATACCAAGACGCATCCGGACGTCACCTTCAACATCGTCGATTTCGCCAAGGCCGACGTCGAGCAGAAGCTGCAGACCGGCCTTTCGTCCGGCACGGCGGATGCCCTGCCCGATATCGTGCTGATCGAGGATTATGGCGCACAGAAGTATCTGCAGTCCTTCCCCGGCGCCTTTGCGCCGCTGTCCGGCACTGTCGATTACTCCGGCTTTGCTCCCTATAAGGTCGAGCTGATGACGCTGGATGGCCAGGTCTACGGCATGCCCTTCGATTCCGGCGTCACCGGCCTCTATTATCGCAAGGACTATCTGGAGCAGGCAGGCTTCAAGCCGGAGGACATGCAGGGCATCACCTGGGACCGTTTCATCGAGATCGGCCAGCAGGTCGAAGCCAAGACCGGCAAGAAGATGATGGGTCTCGACCCGACCGACGCCGGCCTCGTGCGCATCATCATGCAATCGGCCGGGCAATGGTACTTCGACAAGGAAGGCAAGGCGAACATCACCGGCAACGCCGCGCTGAAGGGAGCGTTGGAGACGGTCGGCAAGATCATGTCTTCCAACATCTACAAACCCGCCGCCGGCTGGGCCGATTGGGTCGGAACCTTCACGTCCGGTGACGTCGCCACCGTCATCACCGGCGTCTGGATCACCGGTACCGTCAAGGCGCAGCCGGACCAAGCGGGCAAGTGGGGCGTAGCACCGATCCCGGCCCTTTCGATCGACGGCGCGACGCACGCCTCGAACCTCGGCGGATCGAGCTGGTACGTGCTCGAAAGTTCGGCCGAGAAAGCCGAGGCGGTCGACTTCCTGAACGCGGTCTACGCCAAGGACGTCGATTTCTACCAGACGATCCTGCAAGACCGCGGCGCCGTCGGTTCGCTGCTCGCCGCCCGCGGCGGAGCCGCCTATGGCGAGGCCGATGCCTTCTTCGGCGGTGAAAAGGTCTGGCAGAACTTCTCCGACTGGCTCGCGAAGGTTCCCTCGGTCAACTACGGCGTCTTCACCAACGAGGCGGACACCGCCGTCACCGCGCAATTGCCGGCGCTGCAGCAGGGAACACCGGTCGACGATGTGCTGAAGGCGATCGACGCCGAGGTCAGCGCACAGGTCCAGTAATCGCTACGGCGATTGTCTGCACCACAACTGCATAATTCCTCAAGTCGAAGTCGATTTGAGGGAAAAATTATGCAGCAATTCAAAGTGTTACAGCGTTCTTGGCGCGTCTTGAAGACGCGCGGCGCTGTAGGCCGCGGCGATTGCGCCGCGGCCAACGGCTCCTGCTATCCATGGGGATGATGATGGCTCTCGCGCGTCGCGGCGGCATCGGCCGATATTACAACGTCAATGGCTGGCTCTTCGTCGCGCCGGCGCTCGGGCTGATCGCCCTTTTCATGATCTATCCGATCGTCTGGTCGCTCTGGATGTCGTTCCAGTCCGGCCGCGGCATGATGCTGAAATTCGCCGGCTTCGCCAACATCGTCCGTCTCTGGAACGACCCGGTCTTCATCAAGGCGCTCACCAACACGCTGACCTATTTCGTCGTGCAGGTGCCGATCATGATCTTGCTGGCGCTAATCCTGGCGTCATTGCTCAACAATCCGAGGCTCGTCGGGCGAGGGTTCTTCCGCACCGCCATCTTCCTGCCCTGCGTCACCTCGCTCGTCGCCTATTCGGTGCTGTTCAAGGGCATGTTCGCGCTCGATGGCGTCGTCAACTCGACGCTTGAGGCGATCGGCATCATCGCCTCGCCGATCCCGTGGCTGACCCATCCCTTCTGGGCGAAGGTGCTCGTCATCCTCGCCATCACCTGGCGCTGGACCGGCTACAACATGATCTTCTATCTCGCGGCGATGCAGAACATCGACAAGTCGATCTATGAGGTCGCGCGGATCGACGGGGTGCCTGCCTGGGCGCGTTTCACCCACATCACTATCCCGCTGTTGAAGCCCGTCATCCTGTTCACCACGATCATCTCGACGATCGGCACGATCCAGCTCTTCGACGAGGTCTATAACCTCACCGAAGGCAAAGGCGGACCGTCCAACGCCACGCTGACCCTGTCGCTCTATATCTACAACCTGACCTTCCGCTTCATGCCGAATTTCGGCTACGCGGCGACGGTCTCCTATGTGATCGTGGTGCTCGTCGCCCTGCTCGCCTGCCTGCAATTCTTCGCGGCACGGGAGCGCGACCGATGAACAATGGAACCACACGCATCGTCGGCACCATCGTCACCTACGGCTTCGTCGGGCTGATGGCCTTTCTCTCGATCTTTCCCTTCGTCTGGATGCTGCTCGGCGCCACCAATTCGTCGATCGACATCATCAAGGGCAGGATGATGCCGGGCAGCGCGCTTGCCACCAACATCGCCACTTTCTTCACCCAGGTGAATGCACCGCTGGTCTTCTGGAATTCGGCCAAGATCGCCATTCTGGCGACAGCGTTGACGCTCGCCGTCTCGTCGCTTGCCGGCTATGGCTTCGAGATGTTCCGCTCGCGCAGCCGCGACCGCATCTACAGCGCGTTATTGTTGACGATGATGATCCCGTTTGCGGCGCTGATGATCCCGCTCTTCATCATGATGGGCAAGGCGGGGCTGATCAACACCCACCTCGCGGTCGTCTTGCCGTCGATCGGCTCGGCCTTCATCGTCTTTTACTTCCGCCAGTGCACCAAGGCGTTCCCTTCGGAGCTGCGCGATGCAGCCAAGGTCGACGGGCTGAAGGAATGGCAGATCTTTCTCTACATCTACGTGCCGGTGATGCGCTCGACCTATGCGGCCGCCTTCATCATCGTCTTCATGACGGCCTGGAACAACTATCTCTGGCCGCTAATCGTGCTGCAGTCGAACGAGACGAAGACAATCACACTCGTCGTCTCCTCGCTCGCCTCCGCCTACTACCCCGATTACGGCGTCGTCATGGTCGGCACCATCCTCGCAACGCTTCCCACCCTCGCGGTCTTCTTCTTCATGCAACGCCAATTCGTCCAGGGAATGCTGGGCTCAGTCAAATAGGAATGATGATGCGTTCTGTTACCTCTTTCAACGATTCCTGGGTCTTCTCCGAAGGCTTCGCCGCCACTGAAGCCGGCCGCCTGCAGGCGGGCAGGCCCGTGAGCCTGCCGCACAATGCGGTGGAACTGCCGTTCAATTACTTCGACGAGGCCTCCTATCAGCGCGCTTTCACCTATCAAAAGCCGCTCGCCTGGCGTCGGGAGTTCCATGGCCGCGAGGTCTCGCTCGTCTTCGACGCTGCGATGGCCGATGCCGTCGTCTATCTCAACGGCGAAGAGATCGTTGCCCACAAGGACGGCTATACGCCCTTCGAAGCGCGCCTGACCGACAGGCTGCGGGAGGGCGATAACCTGATCACTGTCAAGATCGACGGCAGCGAGAACCCGGAGATCCCGCCCTTCGGCGGCCGCATCGATTATCTGACCTATGCCGGCATCTATCGCGACGTCTGGCTGAAGGTCACCGACGCGGTTTCGGTCGCCAACATCAAGATCGAGACCCGCGATGTCCTCAGCGACGCCAAGTCCGTCTCTGTCCGTTGCGATCTCGCCAATCCGCAAAGCTTGACGCTCACCGGAACTGTCACGGCACTGCTCAAGGACAAGGACGGCAAGGTGCTGGCGGAAGCCATCGGCGAGACCCGCGGCGAGAGCGTCACACTTGACATCACCGGCCTCAAGGGACTTTCGCTCTGGGATATCGACAGTCCCGTCCTCTACGAGGCGGAGGTGCAACTGCGCAGCGATCGCGGCAGCGACCGGCTCTCGTCGCGCTTCGGTTTCCGCACCGCGGAATTCACCACGGAAGGTTTCAAGCTCAACGGCCGGCCGCTGAAGATCCGTGGTCTCAACCGCCACCAGGCCTTCCCCTATGTCGGCTATGCCATGGGCCGGACGGCCCAGGAGCGCGACGCCGAGATCCTGAAGAACACGCTACATTGCAACCTTGTCCGCACCTCGCACTATCCGCAATCCAAATGGTTTCTCGACCATTGCGACCGCATCGGCCTGCTCGTCTTCGAGGAAATCCCCGGCTGGCAGCATATCGGCGGTGAGGCCTGGAAGCAGGAGGCGATCCAAAACGTCCGCCGCATGATCGAGCGCGACTGGAACCACCCGTCGATCATCATCTGGGGCGTGCGCATCAACGAGTCGCAGGATTCCCACGATTTCTACGTCGAGACCAACCGGCTGGCGCGTGAACTCGACCTGACGCGGCAAACCGGCGGCGTGCGCTACATCACCGACAGCGAGTTCCTCGAAGACGTCTACACGATGAACGACTTCATCCTCGGCAACGAGGAACTGCCGGGGGCAAACCGCCCGCGCACGGCGCTGCGCCCACAGCAGGAGTGCACCGGGCTCAATCGCAAGGTGCCCTACCTCATCACCGAATTCGGCGGCCACATGTACCCGACGAAGATTTACGATCAGGAGCAGCGACAGGCCGAGCATGTGCGCCGGCACCTGGAGGTGCTGAACGCCGCGCATGGTGACCCCAGCATCTCCGGCGCCATCGGCTGGTGCATGTTCGACTACAACACCCACAAGGATTTCGGCTCCGGCGACCGGATCTGCTATCACGGCGTCATGGACATGTTCCGCCAGCCGAAGTTTGCAGCCTATGTCTACGCCAGCCAATGCGAGCCGTCGGAGGAAGTGGTGATGAAGCCGGTCACTTTCTGGGCGCGCGGTGAGCGCAATATCGGCGGCGTGCTGCCTTTGATCGTGCTCACCAATTGCGACGAGGTCGAGCTGAAATACGGCTCGCTGGTGAAGCGCGTTGGTCCGGACCGCGAAAATTTCCCGCATCTGCCGCATCCGCCTGTGGTCATCGACCACCGCCACTTCACCAAGGACGAACTCGGCGTCTGGGGCATGAAGTGGGAAGACGCCGCGTTCACCGGCTTCATCGACGGCAAGGCCGTTGCCAGCCTCCGCATGGTCGCCGATCCGGTACCGACAACGCTCGAGGTCGTGGCAGACAACACCACACTGCGGACCGAAGGGCGTGACAGTGTTCGCGTGATCGTGCGCGCGCTCGACCAGGCTGGCAACGTCCTGCCGTTCCTCAACGATGCGGTCGACGTCACCGTCACCGGCCCTGCCCGATTGCTTGGGCCTGAGCGCCTGGTCTTCCAGGGTGGTTCGACGGGCTTCTGGCTGGAGACGACGGGGGCTACTGGCGGCATCGCCGTCGCGGTAACCTCGACACGGCTTGGATCCGTAAGACTGGAACTTTCGGCAGTGGCAAGCGAGGCAGCGGCTGCATGAGCGAACTCCAACTCAGCGACGTTAGAAAGTCCTACGGCAACTTCGAGGTCATCAAGGGGGTCGACCTCGACATCAAGACCGGCGAGTTCGTCGTCTTCGTCGGTCCGTCCGGCTGCGGCAAGTCGACCCTGCTTCGGATGATCGCCGGTCTCGAAGAGATCACATCCGGTGATCTCACGATCGACGGCGAGCGGATGAACGATGTCGATCCGTCAAAGCGCGGCATCGCGATGGTGTTCCAGTCCTATGCGCTCTACCCGCATATGACTGTGCGGGAAAACATGGGCTTCGCGCTGCGTTTTGCCGGCGTGCCGAAGGCCGAGATCGAACAACGGGTCGGTGAGGCTGCGAACATCCTGGAGCTGGGTCCGCTGCTCGATCGCAAGCCGAAACAGCTTTCCGGCGGCCAGCGCCAGCGGGTGGCGATTGGTCGGGCAATCGTGCGGCACCCGAAGATTTTCCTCTTCGACGAGCCGCTCTCCAATCTCGATGCCGAACTGCGCGTCCACATGCGCATCGAGATCGCCAGGCTGCACAAGAAGCTCGCGACCACGATCATCTACGTCACCCATGACCAGGTCGAGGCAATGACACTTGCCGACAAGATCGTCGTCATGCGCGGCGGCGTGGTCGAACAGGTCGGCTCGCCGCTCGACCTTTACGACGATCCCGCCAATCTCTTCGTCGCCGGCTTCATCGGCTCACCGAAAATGAACTTCTTGAAGGGGATCGTCGACGCTGGCGGAACGCAGGTACGTCTGCCCGACTTCGGCAACGCGACTATTCCAGTGGCCATCAAGGAGGCTACGCCTGGGAGCTCCGTGACCATAGGCATCCGGCCCGAACATTTCGGCGACAGCGGCTCGGCAAGCCTCGATCTGACGATCGACATGCTGGAACACCTCGGCGGCGAGACCTTCGCCTATGCCCGCCATGGCGACGGCGAATTGATCATCATCGAAACGAAGAACGGCCGCGGTCTCAAATCCGGCGACAGCATCGCCGCCCGCTTCGATCCGGCCGCCGTTTTGGTGTTCGACGCAGACGGAAGGCGTCTGCGTTAGAGCAATTCCAGGAAAAGTGCGAAACGGTTTTCCGTCCGGATGAAACAATGAAGTGATCTAGGCGGCCACGAGTGTTGTTGCGCTGGCGCCATCCCTCTGGAGATGGCGCCGGTCGAATCCTACTGGAACATGCCCTTCGGCGTCTCACCCTTCAGGAAGGGTTCGATGAAAGCGTAGAGCAGGTCCGTCTGGTTGATGACTGCGGTGTGCGACGTTGCCGGCAGGATGGCGAGGCGCGAGGCAGCCAGAGGCTTGCCCATGTCGCCCATCGCGCCGCCGCCGAGCAGGCGGAACAATGCCAGCGTGTGCTCCAACGTCGCCACATCGGCATCGCCGGCGATGACAAGAACCGGCGCCTTCAGCGCCTTGACGTCCGCCTCCCAGGCCATCGGTTCTTTTTCGAGCTGGATAAGCTTCTTGACCAAATCTGGAAAGCCATCCGGATTGGCGGCGAGCTTGCGGTAGTCTTCGGCAAAGGGCATGCCGACGAACATCTCGACGGTCATCTGCGGGATGAATGCTTTGAATTCCGGCTGCCAGCCCTCGGCATCGTAGCCGACGGACGCGGCCGCAAGCTTGTTCACCTTCTCCGGATGACGGATCGCCAGCTGCAGGCCGGCAGCCGCACCCATCGAGTAGCCGAAGACATCGGCCTTCTTGAGATCGACGGCATCCATGAAGGCGGCGACGTCGTCCGCGAGGTTCGGATAGGTGATCGGGCGATCGATATCGGTGGTGCGACCATGACCCTGGAGCTCGATCGCATAGACCTTGTGGGTCTCGGCCAGCTTCGGAATGATCGCGCCCATCGACGGAATGTTCATATAGGCGCCGTGCAGCACGACCAGCGGCTCTCCCTCGCCCGAGACCTCGTAATACATCTTCATGCCGTTGACTTCGACGGTCTCAGCCTCGGCAAATGCGGTGCCGGACATCAGCAGAACGCCAGCGATCAAAGCGGTACGCAACATTCTCAATCTCCTTGTTGTCAGTGCGGCTGGGCACCGCTGTCGAGATTAAGACGTGCGGCGGTTTCCCGGCCCGACATCGACGGCGAAGAAATTTTCGCGTTTTCGTTGCGGCGCGCCGAAGGCACTTCGCGCCGCGGTCGCCCGGCGTTGCGCACGGTTCAGCTGTGTGGGTTGAGTTTCGACCGCAGCGCGGCGAACTCTAGGACGGCGAAGTCTATGAGTTTTCGCACACGCGGCAGATCACGTATCTCCGGGTGAACACCGAGCTTCAGCGGCAGGATCGGTGCAGCAATGCCGAGGTCCACGGGTACAAGGCCGTCCCGACCGACCGCCAGGAAATGCGGAAGCGTCGCGAGCGCCGCGCCGGTTTCGACCGCACTCAGTTGCGAGCGGATCGAGTTCGCGCGCAAGATTACCCTCGCATCCGGCAAACGATCTTTCAGCCAGGTCGAGAGCGACACCCGCACCGGCACCTCGGCCAGTTCGACGATGGCGTGACCGTGCCCCGTCGCGTTCGGATGGCCTAAACGATCGAGGTAGGCCTGCGTTGCAAACAGGCCGTAGCGGATATCGGAAACCTTGCGCTCGACGGTATCGCTCTGGTCGAAGCCGCCGAAACGGAAGGCGATATCGGCATCCCGCCGGGACAGGTTGAAGCGCCGAGCGTCGTTCAACAGATGAATGGCGACGCCGGGATGGGCAGCGGCAAATCTCGTGAGCATCGGAGCGAGCAGATAATCTCCGAGCCAGTCGAGGCTGGTCACGGTGATGGTGCCCGCCAGCGCGTCGTCCTGTGCCGCCAGGCGTCGCTCGACCGCCAGCGCATTCGCCTCCATCTGCTCAAGCGCCGACAGAATGGACAGGCACGCCGCCGTCGGCACAAGGCCGCCTGGCTGTCGTTCGAACAACTTTTGCTGTGCCTTTTGCTCGAACACATCGAGGCGGCGGCTGAGTGTCGGCTGGGTCGTGCCCAGAGCCCGCGCCGCCGCGCTCAGCGAGCCGTGGCATGCCAGCAGCTGAACAAGATGGAGTTCTTCCCAGTCCACAGGCACCTCAGGGTTCAGCTGGCCGAGGCGGTTCGCCTCGGCGGTAATTCATAGGCACTTTCGTGCCCGCCGTCATGCCCCCATCGATCGGCAGAACCACGCCGGTAATGTAGCTCGCCTCATCGGAACAGAGCCAGAGGACGCTTGCGGCCACCTCCTCGACGCTACCAAGCCGACGCATCGGCGTCGAAAGTGCTGCGTGCCGCTGGATTTCCGCGCCTGCAGCTTCGAGATGGTGGGTGAGGATCGGCCCGGGCGCGACGACATTGATCCGGATTCCCTGGTCGGCGTAATCGAGCGCCGCGGCCTTGGTCAGCCCGATGATCCCTGCCTTTGCACTCACATAGGCGGAAAGCCCGGAGGTGCCGTTGATGCCGGCGACGGAGGCCATGTTGACGATCGCACCGCCGCCGCCACGCGCCATCGCTTCGATCTGATAACGCATGCCGAGAAAGGTGCCACGAACATTGGTGCGAATGCCACGATCGAAACCTTCGATATCGAGATTGGCAAGCGGCGCCGGCATGGTTCCATCCGTCGCATTATTGAAGGCGGCGTCGAGCCGGCCATAGTGTTGCACCACGCTTGCAAGCGCCTGCTTCATGGCAATCTCGTCGCCGACATCCGTGGCGATCGCCAGTGCGTCCCCGCCCGCCTCGCGGATGGAAATCGCCAACGCCTCGACCGCCGTCTGCGAACGGGAAAGAAGGACAACGGATGCGCCGGCCTGCGCAAAGGCGCGGGCAGTGGCCGCGCCGATACCCTTGCTGGCGCCTGCGACCAAAGCAACCTTTCCTGCGAATCCAAGATCGTTTGTGTTCATCAACCCGACTCCATCTGATGCTGTCGCACCGTTTCTAGCGCCGGACGACGACTGCTACTTCGTGCAGGCGCGTATGCCTCCCATACGTGGACAGACAATCGACTTTCGGTGCGAATGGGATTGCCTTTGTCCGGGAGCCCGTCTTTCGCCCTGAAGCGCCGATCGGGCCGCAGTTTGGAGACGCAGAGGCAATCATGGATACAACCGCGGCACGGCAAGGAAGATCGGAGCGGCGGAAGCGGCTGAAGGCCGAACTCGACCGGGTGATTGCTGAGGCTCTGGATGAACAGCGTATCGTCGGAAGGTCGTCGAGATCCTCGTCGACGGTGAGCCCGCCTACAAACGGGCCGCCGGGCTCGCGGACCGCGAAGCCGACCGGCCAATGACCGAGGACAGCATCTTCTTGCTCTCCTCGGTCGCAAAGCCGATCATCACGGTCGCCGCTCTCAATCTGGTGCAAAGCGGCACCATCGGTCTCGACGATACCGTGTCAGAATGGCTGCCCGCGTTCAGGCCGCGGCTACCGGACGGCACCGAGCCTCGGATCACCGTCCGCCAACTCCTGACGCACAGCGCCGGCTTGAGCTACGTGTTCATGGAGCAAGGCGACGGCCCCTACCATCGGCACGCCATCAGCAGCGGCCTCGATGACACCGACGATGATTTCCCCGCCCTCATCGCCAAGCTCACCGACATCCCGCTGTCCTATCCGCCCGGACACGGCTGGGGCTATTCGATGAGCCTCGACGTGCTCAGCGCGGTTATCGAGCAGGCGTCGGGATCAACGCTGCCGGAGGCGATCGCTGCACTCGTGACCGGCCCGATGGCGATGAACGACACCGCCTTCTCCGTGGCCGATCCACGCAGGCTCGTGGCCC
>NZ_JBQENM010000011.1:0-269792 GCF_052044795.1 Ensifer sp. 22521 | reverse complement strand
GGCCGCGGCGGCTCGTTGGCGACGACGCGGTTCCCTTCTTCGGCAATCCCATGCGCCTCTCGCCCGGCCGAATCTTCAACGCACGGGCCTTTCACTCTGGTGGGACCGGCATGGCAGGCACGGCCGGGGATGTAATTCGCCTTCTCGAAAGCCTCAGGACCGGGCAGTCCGCGGTGCTCGACGCCCCTACCACCCGCTCGATGTTCGACATTCAGGCAAGGACCGGCGGATTGGCCGCCGGCCCCGGATGGGAGTTCGGTTTCGGCGGTTCGGTCCTTGTCGAGTCCGAAATGGCCGGCACGCCGCAATCGCCCGGCACGCTGCAATGGGACGGCGCCTACGGGCACAAGTGGTCCATCGACCCGGCCCGCGGTCTCACCGTCGTCGCGCTCACCAACACCGCCTTTGAGGGCATGAACGGACGCTTCCCGGTCGATCTTCGCGACGCCATCATCTACCGGAGCCTGTAGGACATGCGGAACGCCTTGTTTTCCGTCAATCTTGACGGCTATTTCGCCCGCATCGGTCATGTCGGGCCGCTCTCGCCGGATTTGGCAACCCTTGGCGCGATCATCGCAGGTCATGCCATTTCGAAGCCATCGACGTGCTGCTCGGACGACGGATCGATCTGTCGCCTGAGACGGTCGACGCCAAGCTCATCGACCGCAGGCGTGGCGGCTATTGCTTCGAACAGAACAGCCTTTTGCAGCGTGTACTCGGCGCGTTCGGCTATCGGGTGGAGCCCTTGATGGCCCGCGTCCTGTGGATGCGCGAACCCGAGGCGCCGCCGCCGGCTTGGTCGCACATGGTGCTCCGCGTCTTCGTGGACGGTGGCGGCTATCTCGTCGATGTCGGCTTTGGCAGTTGCGTGCCGACCGCGCCGCTCCGTTTCGACAGGACCACAGCGCAGCCGACGCCGCATGAGCCGTTCCGCCTCAGCCGGACGCTCGATGGCTATTTGCTGGAAGCGGAACTTGGTCGCGATTGGGTGCCGGTCTATGAGGGATCGCCGAGGATTTGCGGAGAGGACGCCTATCGGATCGCGAACATCGCGGCATCCACCCATCCGCAGTCGCTTTTCCGCCAGAACCTGTTGGTGACCCTGACCTCCGAGCAGGCGCGCACGATCCTGTTCGCAAACCGGCTGACGATCCGAGAATGGCACCGTCACACGCCACGAACTCGATGCGCCTGCAATCGAAAGTGCCCTCACCGACGTCTTCGGATTACCCTTCCCGGACGATTGGCATCCGATCACTGCGCGCTTCGGCAGCGCATTCGAGGCATCCACCACAACGACATGACGTGAACCCGACGCTTCGTCTATCGGTGTGCCAGGATGTAGTCCCTGAGTATCTGCGCATGATTGCGGGCCTCATCCTTCACGCTGTAAAGCAAGGTCACGGCGCCTTCAGCAATGCGCTGCCGCAACACGTCAACTGCCGCCGGATTGTTGTCGAGCTCGCCAATGTAGCGCTCGCGAAACTCTCCCCAGGTGCCTTGATCCCCGTGAAACCAGCGACGCAGTTCCGTTGTCGGCGCGATCTCCTTGAGCCACAGGTCGACCGCCGCGTCCGCCTTGGTCAGTCCACGCGGCCACAGGCGATCGACGAGGATGCGCATGCCGTCGCCATCCGCCTTCGGCTCGTAGACACGTTTCGTCTTCAGTTGCATGAACGTCCCTCACCCGGTCTCATTGCTTGGACCATAGCCGCCCGCCGCTATCCGACCAAGCCCGGAGGATTTGCGGGACACCAAGGGTGCGACCACTATACCCCGCGTCTGTTGCCCCAGAGCAGAACATGCAGTTGCGGCAGTACCCGAGCCTCGAACCAGCGGTCCTCCGTCACCTTGCCGACAAGCCAGAGCATGCGGTCGATGATGCCGTCGATATCAACAGTGGCATCGTCGTCATCCGGCGGTGGCGGCGTGTGGTTTCCGGGCTGCAGGTAGAGCGGCAGATGCGGATAACGGGCCGCCGCATCGCGGGCATAGGCATAATCGCGCTCGTCGAAGACGACGATCTTCAGCGCCACCTCGGGCCGGCCTGCCGCCATACGAAGACAGTCGTCGAAGGTGTTCCAGTCGGTCTCCATGCCGCTCGACGGCGGCTTCGGGCTCAAGACCAGCACGTCGAGATCGGCGAACCAGTCCTTGGCGATACTGCCCTGCGTCTCCAGGGCAAACCGGTAGCCTTCCTCTCGCCCACGCGCGATCAGAGGCCCGAGCGGCTGGATCGCCGGATTGCCGCCGGATAGCGAGACCGTGAGCGGCTTGCCGCCGGATAGCCGGCTGACTTCGCTCCAGATCTCCTCCACCGTCATCGGCAGCCATTGGTCGCGGTATTCGCTGTCGACTGCATGTAGCGTATCGCACCAGCTGCAGCGATAATCGCAGCCGCCCGTGCGAACGAACACGGTCGGCAGACCGATCAGGATGCCCTCACCCTGGATCGTCGGCCCGAAGACTTCGCTGACCCGGATGCGCGTTTCGCCAGGCCCGGTCATGGCCGGTATTCCGCCCAGGTCTTCGGCGTCTCGCTGACGCGCACGGCCGAGGTTTCAGGGAGCCTCACCTTGCACCAATCGTAGAAATGCTTTGCCAGACATTCGGCCGTCACCTGGTCATGGCCGAGGACGTCATTGAGGTGACGATGGTCGAAGCTCTCGTCAATGTAGCGCTTCAGTGGCGCCAGCTCGTGATAGTCGCGCACGAAGCCGTGTTCGTTGAGTTCCGCACCGGCAAGCTCGACTTCAACGACGTAGTTATGCCCGTGCAGCCGGGCGCACTGGTGGTCCGCCGGCAGGCTCTTCAACTGGTGCGAGGCGGAGAAATGGAACTCCTTGGTGATCCGGAACATCACTTCACCTCCTCGGCTGAAAAAGCAGACGTCGCCGCCACCCAGAAATCCGGATCCTCATAATCGGTCGGGTCCGCAACACCGGCAAGATGAAAGGCCTCGCGCCGCTCGACGCAGGTGCCGCAGCGGCCGCAATGGCGTGCGCCACCCTTGTAGCAGGACCAGGTCTCTTCGAAGGGTGTCGCATGGCTTGCGCCGTCGGTGACGATATCCGCCTTCGATACGGTCACATAGGGCGCGTAGAGTGCAACGTTGGCATAGTCGTCGAGCGCCTGGTTCTGCATCGCCTGAAACGCATCGATGAAACCGGGACGGCAATCGGGATAGATGAAATGATCGCCGCCATGCACGGCGACCGCAACCGCGTCCGCCTTCTGCGCCGCCGCAAGCCCGAAGGCAATCGCGAGCATGATGGCGTTGCGGTTCGGAACCACCGTCGCCTTCATGGTTTCCTCGGCATAGTGGCCGTCGGGCACGTCGACATCGTCCGTCAGCGCCGATCCGGTGAGGTGGGCGCCGATGGCGCGAATGTCGATGATCTGATGTGGAACGCCAAGCCGTCTCGCACAGGCGGCGGCAAAGTCCAGTTCCTTGCGGTGTCGTTGTCCATAGTCGAAGGAGAGCAGGCCTATAAGCTCCTGCTCGGCTGCGACCTTGTGGGCAAGCGATACCGAGTCTAATCCGCCGGAGCAGATGACAATCGTCTTCATGATAGGTGTCCTTGTTTTGACCGGGTAGGCTGCGACCGGATTACGGGGTGCCTTCTAGGACAAAGCAGGGGCGATGGGAAGCTTAATGTCGGAGATTGTGGCGAACAAATACTGTTTCGACGACCGAACATCGGCGCTGTGGCATAAGGCCATAGAGAAATTTTCGATCACCAAGGGGAACGGGAAGCGTCTGCAAACGTTGCGGCGTGAAGGTCGCCGATGCATTGGTCAATAGCTCGCGCGCCCATAATGGCGGAACTGGGCGCGCGGGTTTCGATGATTCTTGAGATGCGTCAGTGGCTACTGCTGAAGCCCCGGATACGCCCATACGCCCGAAACACGCATCAGATCGCGGTAAATTACCAACCTCTCGTCAGACCCGACCTTTGCCGCCTCATCCTGGGATGGTGCGTCCAGCGCATTCAGCGGCACCACTGCCGTCAGCAGGTCGCGCTGTTTCAATGCGTCTTCCATTACTGTGCGAGCTCGGCGCATGTGGCTTGAGCTGGTCACCAGGATCACAGTGTCGGCCTGATGCCGCACCAACAGATTGGCAGCATTGATCACATTGCCGATCGTGTCTTTCGACTTGTCTTCAATGATGATGCGATCGCGGCTGACACCCTTGTCGACCAGCCACTTGGACATCACGTCGCCTTCAGTAACGCCATTCTTCGGCACGCCGCCACTCACCATCACCAGTGCTGTCGGGTTCGCCTCTGCAGCCTTCAACGTCACGTCGAGGCGGTCGAGCAAAGTCTGCTGCGCCGTGCCGTCATCCGCCAGCGCGTAGCCCAAGGCGACGACCACGACCTTGCCGGGCACCGTTGGGACATCGAAGTTGGGCTTTTCGGCCATGATCTGTTCTGCGCGAACAAAGCGCTTGCGATACTCCTCCGCGCGTTCGCGATCGAGCCCTGCGAGCGCTTGATGGGCGAGTGCCGCGCCGGTCTCATCGCCACGGATGCGGGCAATCGCTTCCAACCAGCTTTGAGCGTCAAATGCGGTCGGCTCCTTGTCAAGGATACCCTGGAACGTCGTCTGCGCCTCGTCGAGCTTCTTCTGGATGATCTGCGTTGAGGCGACGGCATACTGAAAATCCAGCCGCTCTGGTGCTAACGTCGACGCTTCCTTGAAGGCCGCTTCCACGACATCGTACTTGCCGTGCAAGGTAATGCCCTTGAAGACTTCGGCTTCTGCTTTTTTGACGTCGCCTCCCGACCAGTAATACTGCATGCCAGTGTCCACCAGCTGCTTGATACGGCCAGCGCTGGTCTGATCGAAGGCCACGGCTGGAGCGACCGAGATAAGACACGCTGTTGCTGTCAACACTGCCAGGAGTCGGCGTCTCGCGCCGCCCGCCTTCGTCCGATGCGGAACATCCGACGCAAACACGATCGAGCCCGTCAAAAGGGCAAGAATGGAACTCGGCTTCATTTGATATCTCCCAGTTTTCCGGTTGCCCACAGGCTTGCTCGCCCTCGGGCCGATAAGCGTTCCGTAATCACTTCCGATCTGGCCCAATCTATATGCGGCCAGCATTAGCAATACCAAAACATGACCACCTGTCTAGTGCGCGATGTCAAAACGGACCGCGACTGCGACCAGATTCGGAATAATTCATATTACATTTCTTACAGATAGCGCACACAAGTTGCGTCAGCATTCAGAGACAGTTGCTAGTTGGTATGATATTGGTATTATCCAATTGTGCACCGGCACGCGCGCACCGGGCGGTGCGCGGTCGTTCCGTGAACGCCAATGTCATGGGCAATCAGCTTTTGCCTGCGGGGAGTTCTGCGGCTTATGGGAAGGCAAAGCCTATTCGGCGGCCTCGCTACCGAAGTCCATGCGGAAGCATGCGCCGCCGCCTGGCGAATTCAGAACGGTCATTTGCGCACCATGCCTTCGCGTAATCTGCAGCACGAGATTGAGACCGTGGCCCGCGCCTCGATGCCGCGGCTTCAGCCGGTAAAATGGCTCGAATATTCGCTCGCGCTCTGCCTCGGGAACGCCGGGACCATCGTCGCAGATCTCGATCACGCCGTTACGCTCGACCCGAACGACAATCGCTCCCCTTACCAGGTTGATGACGGCACGCCTGAGAGAAGGCGAGCCCGCCTGAACGAGCGAGCGCTGCACCGCCGGCTCATATGAAAACTCGTAGTCTTCATCGATCGCCAGCGGTGAAATGTCCCGGCTCGCCCGATTGACGATACATGGCACGCCGGCGACCGTCACCAGGGCCAGCAAGACCAGCATCGGCGCGAGGAAAAAGCGCGAAAACTGCAGGATAAGGGCTGACTGGCTCATCAACTCGCCTTGCCCAAACACCGTGAAGTCTCCGTCCGCATTCGACCGGCGCCGGAGAACGGCTAGATAGGGCGATGGATCACCGGCATCGCGAATGTCCGAATAGGTCATCCTGCCGAGATTCTCGCTCATGCCCCGGTAGATCGCTGGGATGTCACCCACCTGAACGACCTCTCCATGGTCGTTGCGCGCGATGAACCAAAAATCCGGATGCCTGGCATGGACGTCCCCCATTTCCTCGGTCTTTGCCAGCACGAGCTTGCCATCCGGACCTCTCTGAATCGCATCAAATGCCGCCTCGCCCGGCGCTGGGCTGACCAACACGCCACCTTCGTCGGCAAGGACCAGGAGGCTTACGAAGAAAGTCCGAAAGCCAGCAGTATCGCCAACTGGAGAACGAGAAGCTGGGCGATCAGCCGCTGTTTGAGAGATCGGGGCCACAGTTTTTTCACCGGCGGCACCATAGGGCTGGCTTGAATGCGCGGTGCATCGTCGAGGCTCGCTCGGACACGTTCGTAGGGATCTAGCTTTTGAAATCACGCAAATCTGAAAGAGGATCGTTCTATACGTTTTCAGGATTTGCTCTCAATCCGGGTGAAGCTGCAAACTCGAGATTGCACCGACATTCCGCCGGCTGTTCGCGGCCCGGAGCTGCGGCGCCGGGCCGCGACCTTCACTGCTCGTCATCATGCATGCGCATGCGGGTGCTGCCGTTCGTCCCAGACCGACCAGATCGCGAGCGCAGTCACCAGTGCCCCGAGGACGACATGCGTCCACATGGGATTGGCGCTGGTCGAGAAGCCGAGCAGCCAGGGGGAAGCGATCAGCCAGAGCCCGACGACGAGGCTTGCCCATTCCTCCCATTCCGCAAACATGGCAAGTGTTGCGATCGCCAGAACGCCGAGCACGACGCCGGCGGCCCAAGCGTTCCAAGCCGGAACGCTCTCGACAACGAAGCCCATGATCCACGGGGAGATGAACAGGCAGACGGCGAGAACCAGATTGATCCAGTCCTGCGCTTTCTTTCCTTCCATCAGTGCCATGACAACCTCCACGAATGAAGTTTGACCAAAGCGTACGACCGCGTGCGGGGCACGCTCTGGAAACCATAATAAATTCAACCGAAAACGCTTTCAAATCTTTTTCGCGCGAGCACCCGGTGATCGCACATGCGAAAGCGCGCAGCGAACCGGCGATCCGCTGCTTTCAAAGGGTGTCAAAGCACCGACTGGCCACCCGCTATCTCGGGCCCTAGATCATTTCACTCATCGAAACACTGAAGTGATCTAAGTCTTTGAAATTACGCAATTCCGGACGGAAAACCGTTTCGCACTTTTCCTGGAATTGCTCTAGTAACCGCGCGCAGCACCTGCGCCGATGCGGCTGTCGACGGCGCCATTGTAGCGGGCGCCGCCGCCGGCCTCGATGTCGGAGAGGCTCTCGCCGCCGACGAGGATGCCGGTCGCCTGCCCCCAGATCGTCCAGCTTTCGTCGATCTGAACGTTATGGCCCATCGCCGACAGCAGCTTGCGGGTGTCGGGCGAGAGCGCATAGGGCTCCATGAACACCTTGTCCGGCAGCCACTGGTGATGGATGCGCGGCGCATCGACGGCTTCCTGGATGTTCATGCCGTGATCGATGACGTTGAGGATCGCCTCGAGCGTAATCGTAATGATGCGGGCGCCACCGGGGCTGCCGATCACCATGAAGGGCTTGCCGTCCTTGGAGATGATCGTCGGGCTCATCGACGACAGCGGCGTCTTGCCGGGCGCGATCGCATTGGCCTCGCCCTGGATCAGCCCATAGAGATTGGGCACGCCCGGCTTCGAGGTGAAATCGTCCATCTCGTTGTTGAGCAGGATACCGGTTCCAGGCGCCACCACGCCGGCGCCGAAGGAGCCGTTCAACGTATAGGTAACGGCGACCGCGTTGCCCTCGTCGTCGATGATCGAATAGTGGGTCGTCTCCTTGCTTTCGCCGAAGCCCTTCGGGATCAGCGTAGCGGAGACGCCGGCGCGGAACGGATCGATCTTGGCGCGGATTTCCTTCGCATAGGCCTTGTCGGTGAGCTTGGCGACCGGGTTTTCGACGAAATCAGGATCGCCGAGCGACGTGTTGCGGTCGACATAGGCATGGCGCATCGCCTCGATCATCGCGTGAACCGTGTCCGCGGCGCCATAGCCCATGTAGGAAAGCGGATAACCTTCGAGCACGTTGAGGATTTCACAGATGATCACGCCACCGGAAGACGGCGGCGGCGAGGAGACGATGTCATAGCCGCGATAGTTGCACTTGACCGGCTCCAGTTCGCGCACCGCATAGCGCTCGAAGTCCGCCTTGGCGAGCACGCCGCCCTTCTCCGAGCTCGCCTTGACGATCTGATCGGCGATCGCGCCCTTGTAGAAGGCGTCCGGGCCTCTTTCGGCAATGCTCGAAAGCGATGCGGCAAGGTCCGTCTGAACCAGCTTCTCGCCGATCACGAAGGGCTTACCGTCATTGAGGAAGATTGCGGCCGCCGCCGGATCTTTCGCCAGCCTTTCGGCCCTGCCCTCGAAGGTACTGACATCGCCCTCCTCCAGCACGAAGCCATCCTTGGCTAGCGCGATCGCCGGCGCGATCAGTTCGGCAAGCGGCTTCGTGCCATAGCGGCTCCGCGCGACCTCGAAACCCATGACAGGCCCCGGCACACCGACGGCGAGATAACCATCGGTGCTCAACCCTTTGATGACATCTCCCTTCCCGTCGAGATACATGGTCTTGGTTGCCGCCTGCGGCGCCCGCTCGCGGAAATCGAGGAAGGTCGTCCTGCCGTCCTTGAAGCGGATGGTCATGAACCCGCCACCGCCGATATTGCCGGCGGTCGGATAGGTGACGGCGAGTGCGTAGCCGACGGCAACGGCTGCGTCGACGGCGTTGCCACCGCTCTTCAAGACGGCGACACCTACATCCGAGGCCAGGTGCTGGGCAGTCACCACCATGCCATGCTCGGCCTTGACCGGTTCCGGCGAGGCGGCTCGGCCCTCTGGCGGAGCCAGACTCAGCGCAAGAAACAAGGTGACGGGCAGGCTCTTCAAGCGAAATCTCAGCATGCGTCTCTCCCTCGCAGGCGTTGCTCGCAGTGCCTTGCCGGCGACCGCGAAGCGGACGCCCGCCATCGCGCTAAACGCGCCAGCAACAATCTTTTGGTCAGGCAAGCACTGATTGTGGGCAGCTATGAAGTCCGAGGAGTATAGCCATGCCCGGTCGGCGATGGCAATTCACACCGGACCGATGGCAACGCTTGAACGCGGGGGGCTGTCCTGGGGCGGGCTCCCCCCGCAGGCAACGGGGGGAACCATACGGCTCTCGTCAGGCGGCATCCGCCAGGATGAGAGCCGCGCCCTTTTCCGCAACCATCATCGTCGGAGCGTTGATGTTGCCAGCCGTAATGTTCGGGAAGATGGAGGCGTCGACGACGCGCAGAGCCGGAACGCCATGGACCCGCAGGCTGCTGTCGACGACGGAGCTCGCCTGGTCCGGCCCCATCGCGCAGGTGCCGCAGAGGTGGTAGATCGAGCCTGAGTTTTCGCGAAAATAACCCATCAGCTCATCGTCGCTCTGAACGCGCGGCGCTGGCGAGATTTCTTCCGCGGTTAGCGAGGAGAGCGCCGTGGCGGATGCGATCCGCCGCACCAGCCGGCTTCCCTGCAGCACTTCGTCGATGTCGCGGTCGGTCGTCAGGTAGTTCGGCCGGATCAGCGGCTTTTGCGCGGGGTCGCGGGATGCGATCTGGATGCTGCCGCGGCTGGTCGGCCGGCAGGAGTTGAAACAGATCAGGTAGCCCGGATAGGGCTCCGGTTTCAGCCCAGCCTTCGGATCATTCGGGATCCGATAAGACAGGGGATTGAAGTAAAGCTGGATATTCGGCCGCTCTTCGTCAGGTCTGCCGCGGAAGAAGCCACCGGCCTGATTGACGCTCATCGAGAACGGCCCCTTGCCTGTGAGCAGATATTGCAGACCGAGCCGCATCTGGCCGAACAGGCTGCCGAACTCGTCGTTGAGCGTCGGGATAGTGGCCCGATAGTAGAAGCTGGCGCAGAGATGATCCTGGAGGTTCTGCCCCACGGCCGGCAAATGCCGCTGCGTCTTGACCCCGAGCGAAGACAGCGCCTTGCCGTCCCCGATACCCGAAACCTGCAGCAGTTGCGGGCTGCCGACGGCGCCGGCCGCCAGGATGACTTCGCGCCCCGCGGTAAAGCGCCGGCGGGCCCCGTTCTGGACGACATCGACCCCGGTTACGCGCCCGTCATCCGCAAAGACCAGCCGCTCGGCCTGGGCGTAGCGCTCGATCGTCAGGTTGGGCCGCTTGAGCGCTGGGCGCAAATACTCGGCGCTCGAATGCGAGCGGCGGCCATTGTTGGTGTTGACGTCGTAGACGCCGGCGCCTTCGAGCGAGGCTCCGTTGAAATCATCGTTCAGTGGCAGTTGCAACGATCCGCAGCTCTCGAGAAAGGCGTCGGTGATCGGATGCGTCATGCCGCGCATCGGGGTGATGTGGATCGGGCCTTCGCCGCCATGCCATTCGGACGATCCGCGCGCATGGGTTTCGAGCCGGCGGAAATAGGGAAGCACGTCGTCATAGCCCCAGCCCGCATTGCCGGCGGCTTTCCAGTCGTCGAAATCGTCGCGCGCGCCGCGCACGTAGATCATCGCGTTGATCGATCCGGAGCCGCCCTGGACCTTGCCGCGCGGCACGTAGATGCTGCGATCCTGAAGCTCGGCTTCCGGCTCGCTCGAATACATCCAGTTCACCTGAGGGTTATAGTAACTGCGGGCGTAGCCGACCGGGATCTTGAACCAGAAGGAATTGTCGTTGCCGCCGGCCTCGATCAAAAGCACCTTGTGGCGACCGTTCTCGCTGAGCCGGCTCGCAAGGATGCAGCCCGCCGACCCGGCGCCGACGATGATGTAATCGTAGATCATCTCGTGTCCCTGATATCCGTGTTCACCCGCGCGCGGGCGCAAAGGCCTTCACGTCCGCCGGCCGACCGTCCATCTGCAGGTGCAGGCGCTCACCGGTATAGGGCGTGTGCTTTTCAACCACATCCATGTTGAGCTCGATGCCGAGGCCGGGCTCGCGCGACGGGATGAGGTAGCCGTCCTCGACGGTAAGCTTGGTCTTCAGCACGTCGGCGTGGAAGCCGGAGAAGTCGAGGATCGCCTCGTGGATGAGGAAGTTCGGCGTGGCGGCCGAAAGCTGGATGCTGGCGGCAGCCCCGACCGGGCCGTTGTAGAGATGCGGCGCGATCTGGGCGTAATAGGCCTCGGCCATGCCGGCGATCTTCTTCGCCTCGAGCAAGCCGCCGACACGTGCGACGTTCATCTGCAGGATCGATGCGGCCTTGAGCTCGAGCACACGCTGGAACTCGTATTTCGTCGTCAGGCGCTCGCCGGTCGAAACCGGAATCGAGGTTGCGCGCGCGACCTCGGCCATGGCCGCTTCCTGTCCCGGCGGCACCGGCTCTTCGAACCAGAGCGGATCGTACTTCTCCAGGCGCTTGGCAAGGCGGATGGCGGAGGACGGAACCATCTGGCCGTGGGTGCCGAAGAGCAGGTCGGCGCTGCTGCCGACCGCGTCGCGGATCTTGCGGCAGAACTCTTCGCAGCGATCCATGACGCCGAGCGAAAGCTGGTGGCCGGAATAGTTGGTGTAGGGACCGGCGGGATCGAACTTCACCGCGGTGAAGCCCATCTCGACCATCTCGACGGCGCATTCGGCCGCGAGGTCCGGATCGTTGAAATCGAACTCGCCGGCCGCATTCTTCGGGTAGAGATAGGTGTAGGCCCGAAGCTTCTCGTGCACCGTACCGCCCAAGAAATCGGCGACCGGACGGCCTGCCGCCTTGCCAATGATGTCCCAGCAGGCGATCTCCAGGCCCGAGACTATGCCCATCATCGTCGGGTCGGGGCGCTGGGTGAAGCCACTGGAATAGGCCGAGCGCCAGAAGCGCTCGATCTGGTGCGGATCATGGCCGAGCAGATGCCGTTCGAAGACATCCTCGATCAGCGGCGTCAAGGCGCTTGGATGGAACGACGTCGCATAGATCTCGCCGATGCCCTCGATGCCGCAGGCAGTCGTGAGGCGAACGAAGATCCAGTACATGCCGCCCACATGCGGTGGCGGGACGGCGACGGCATAGGTCCCGAGAGACGCGATCTTCATGGGTGTCATCCCTTTTTCTTGAGGCGAGCCATCAGCACCAGAGTGGCGATGGCTCCGAGAACGCAGATGGCGGCGATGTAGCCGAAATAGAGCTGGTAGCCGGTAATGCCCGGATTGCGGTCCGACAGGTAACCGTTGACGAGCGGCAGATAGGTGTCCGGCGCGTAGCCGACCAGCGAGATGATTCCGATGGCGAGACCCGTGATGTTTGCCGGCACATGGCAATCGTCCAGGATCGCCCAGTAGAGCCCTCGGATCGTATAGGTGATCAGGCCGACGAGCAGCACCAGCCCGACGAAGGGCATGGTGGAGCCGATGCCCGGCAACGTGATCATTGCCACGAGGCTTGCCGCTGCGACGACGAAGCTCAGGAGCAGCATGCCGCATTTGCCGTAACGGTCGCCGAGCAGTCCACCACCGATGCCGCCGACCGGACGCAGCCACAGCTTGATCGTCACGATCAGGCCGGCCATGGCGGCCGAGATGCCGAACCCGCCTTCCTGCAGATAGGCCGAGAAGCTGTAGGTGGCGAGGAAGACGTGGTAGCCGCAGAAGATGATGGCGGCGACGAGCCAGACCTCGGGGATGCGCAACAGTGTCTTGATGTCGACGAGAAGGTTGCCTTCGCGCCTCTTTGATGACCTGTTCGCAGCGATCGGCTGCGACACGGCGAAATAGGCAATGCCGACGACGATGCAGAAAATGGCGTAGAGAAGCACGACGTCGCGGAAACCGGTGGCAAGCCCGGCGCCGCGCGTTTCCGTCGTGAACACGAACAGCGCGATGGCGACGCTTGCAAGGAGTGCCTCGACCAGGCCACGGCCGCCGTCGAGAATACCGAAGAAGCGTCCCTGTTCGTCGGCACCGGCAATCAGGTTCACCTGCTTCAGCGTCGCCGCCCAGAACGTCAACCCGGTCGTGACGCCGAAGCCGCAATAGATGACGAGAAGGGCGGAGTAGCCAGGCAGCGTCGCATACCAGAGACCCAGAAGCCCCGTACCGACCATTGACAGGAGGATCAGGACGCGCGGCTGGACACGGTCGGCGAGCCAGCCGCTGGGCAGGTAGCCAAGCAGGAAGCTGGTTCCGAGGATGGAGTAGAGGACGCCAAGCTCGGTGTTGCTAAGCTTCAGCACGTCCAGCATCGTCGTCTGATAGGACTGGCGCAGGTAGAGGATCGGGTAGATCGCACCGGCGGCGATCACGATCAGCGCTAACTGAAGATAGCGGCTGCGGGCCGACACGGTTGGTGCGGCGATTTCGGTTTCGGCAATCAAGCTCACAGGTAGTCTCCTCCCCCGGCCGACGGCGGGAGCTCTGCTATCGGCCCGGTATTGATATTGGCGTCGGAGCAGTTCCGGCTTTGGCCGGGAATGCTCAGTTTCTCATGGTCTAGTGTTTCAGGACGACGAGGCGCGTCTGGGTGAATTCCATCATGCCGTGCTTGCCGTCGTCGCCACCGAGGCCGGAACGTTTCCAGCCGGCATGGAAGCCCTGATAGGGATCGGCCGGAAAGCGGTTGACATAGAGTTCGCCGGCCTCGATCGCGTCGCTGGCCCGCATAACGGTGCGGTAGTTCTCAGTGAAGAGCACCGAGCTCAACCCGAACTGATGGTCGCTCGCCATGGCAAGCGCTTCCTCGAACGTCGCGTAACGCAGCACGGCAAGCACCGGACCAAAGACCTCCTCGCGCACGATCTCCATCTCCTGGGCGCAGCCGGAAATCAGCGTCGGCGGATAGAAGTAGCCCGGGCCTTCCGGCAGATAGCCACCGACTTCAACGGTCCCACCTTCCGCCCGCGCCTGCTCCACCATCCCGTGAACGCGCTTCTGCGCGGCAGCGTTGGCAAGCGGCCCCATACGGCTCGCGTCCTCGGCGCGGTTGCCGAATGTGCGGGCGGCAAAGCCTTCGCGCAGTTTGGCGAGCAGCCGGTCGTGGACACTTTCATGGACATAAAGCCGTTCGGCGCTGGTGCAGACCTGGCCGCAATGGGCGGTCTTGGCAGCGATGATCATCTCGGCAACGGCATCAAGATCCGCATCCGGCTCGACGATCACAGGCGTCTTGCCGCCCAGTTCGAGCGACGGCTTGGCGATGTTTTGCTTGCAGTATTCGAGCACGATGCGGCCGGCCGAGACGCTGCCGGTCAGTGTGATCATGCCGATGCCGGGATGGGTGCAGAGCGTACGCGCAACATCGTGCGACATCGTGAGGATATTGACGAGGCCATCGGGCAGACCAGCCTCGACAATGGCTTCGGCCACCGCAAAGGCCGAGGTCGGCGTATTGTTGCTCGGCCGCACGACAACCGCATTTCCGGCAATGAGCGCCGGTGCGATCTTCCTGACCAGCGTGTAGATCGGATAGTTGAACGGGATCAGACAGGCGGCGACACCGATCGGCGTGCGCTTCAGGATCAGCGTTTCGCCGGGATTGTCGCTCTCGATCACCTCTCCTTCGATGCGGCGGGCCCACTCGGCGTGGTAGCGCATCAGTTCGGCGCCGTAGATCACTTCGCCGGTCGCGTCAGCGAGGCTCTTGCCGGACTCCAGTGCCAGCGCAGCGCCGATGCGCTCGGCCCGGCTCTCCAACACAGCCGCAAGCCGGCGCAAGGCGTCTCCACGCTGAATGGCAGGCAAGGCGCCCCAGGCGCGTTGCGCCTTCACCGCGGCTTCGACCGCAGCTGTCGCCTCTTCGTCTGTTGCCGCCGGTACCGACGCGAAAACCTCACCGGTTGCCGGATTGCGGACGTCGATTAGGGCCGCGGATGCGCTCTCGATGAAGCGGCCGCCGGAAAAGTTACGATAGGGGCTCATGGCATCTCGGAATGGTTGGGAGAGAGCATCACGAGCGACGATCCGACCTCTCTCCCTGGCCGCAACCGTCAGGAAAATTGATGCGACGATGCAGACCAGGGCACAAGCGAGTAATTTTCCGTGAGAGCATTCCAAAATGGAATGCTTGGCTCAGGCAGCACGGTCGGCTGCGACCTCCGACAGGAGCCATAGGCGGAACGCTTCCACCTTCGAATTGCTTCCGGACTGAGGTCGCGTCACGAACCAGTAGGATTCGTGGCCCTCCACCTCGACGTCAAAGAGCTGCACCAATTGTCCCGATTGCAACTGGCCGCGAACCATCGAGCGATCCGCAACGGTCACGCCGAGCCCGGCGCACGCCGCTTCGATCGCGAGGTCGAGCAGGTCGAATTCCAACCCGCCGCGGGTATCGACGTCCTGGAAGCCTGCCGCGTCCAGCCAGTGACGCCAGGTGAGGTAGCGCCGATCGGGCGAGGCGAGCACATGCAGGAAGGCGAAGCGCTGAAGATCGGATGGGCCGTCGACCTCCGCCCCCTCCAGAAGCGACGGTGCGCAGACGACGACATGCCTTTCCGTCATCAGAATGCTGGCATCGAGCATCGGCCACTCGCCATCACCGAAGCGGATGGCGCAATCGAGAAGCCCGCGCTCGGCAAGCGTATCGGAAGCCTCGGTGCTGATACTGATGTCCACATCCGGCAATGCCTCGCGCAACCGGGCAAGGCGTGGCAGCAGCCAGCGCTTGGCAAAGGTCGGCGGCACGTTGACCCTCAGTCTGTTCTGGTTGCTCTTCTCGGTGATACTGCGCAGCGACACTTCGATGCTGTGAAACGCCTCCTGAATGGTCGCCAGCAACTCGGCGCCGGCCGGCGTCAGTTCCAGATGATGGTGGCGCCGGATGAGCAAATCCTCGCCAAGTTCGTCCTCAAGGTTGCGGACCTGCCGGCTGACGGCGCTCTGCGTCAGATTGAGGCGTTCGGCCGCGCGCGTGAAGCTGCGGGTTTGCCCAACCACTTCGAAGGCCTTCATCGCTGACAATCCAGGAAGTCTTCGCATTGGTACTTTGGCCTCAGGATAGGGGACAACAACATCGACACCGGGTGTCGTCACGGCATCGATGCACTTTTGCGTGGCACACATTGGCGCACAAGCACGAAAATCCAAATCGCACACGGCTGACCGCAAGCACGCGCGTCCGGCACTCTCCAAACGACAAACGGCGGCTTTCGCCGCCGTTTACCTATCCAATCCATCGACTGGCCAAGCCCAGACGAAAACTGGAAACTCATTCGCCCCCTACTCCGCGGCATAGAAGCCGTAGAGCACCGGCATCAGCCCGACGAGCGCCGCGAAACGCTTGAAGGACTTGCGCTCCGGCCGCGTCCAGCCGGTTTCCGCCAGCGCCGAAAGCCGCGGGAAGACGAGGCGGTCGAAGACGGCGCGGTCGGTCATCGGCTCGGACCAGATGCAGCATTGCACGCCGAGTAGGTGCTTCTTCTGCGCGTCCGTCCAGCCCTCGACCGGATCAAAGGTGTAGAGCCTTTCCGGATCCGACCAGCCGGCCCAGCTGGCGCCAGGCTCCGACCAGGCCGGGCTGTTGGCCATGTCGAGATAGTAGACCTGACCGGGGCAGACGACGATGTCGTAGCCTTCTTCGGCGAGTGCTGCCGACGCCTCGACCGTGCGCCAGCCGAAAAGCAGCGACTTTTTCTTATCGATGACGTTGCCGTGCGCCGCCTCCTGCCAGCCGCCGGTGACGCAATCGCGGCTCGCGAGAAACGCCTGCACGCGCGCCAGGAATTCGCCCTGCAGTACCGCAGCACCCGATCCGTCGATCTCGTCGGCGCCGTGGGTGTTGGTGACGACATTCAGCCGCTTGGCATGGGTTTCGGCAACCTCGTCTCCGGCAAGCGCCCGAAGCCGTGTGAGCGCCTCGGGCGAGCCCGACCAGGCGCCGAGCGGTACCTCGTCGGCGCCGACATGAATGGCCCGCATCGGGAACAGTTCGATCAGTTCGTCGAAGATGATCTCGAGCACCCGGTAGGTTTCTTCTCGTGCCGGATTGAGGCAATTGTCCGGAAAGCCCTGGACCGAAAAATAGCTGCCCTGCTCCTCGGGGTCACGCAGTTCCGGGATCGCCTGCAGCATCGCAAAGGAATGGCCGGGAATGTCGATCTCCGGCATCACCTCGATGCCGAGGCTTGCCGCCAGCGCCACGATCTGGCGGATCGCGGCCTTAGTATAGTAACCGCCGGTCGGCTGCGGTCCGGAGCCGAGCAGCGGCGGGATCTTGCGGCCGTGGCCGCGCCAGGCCCCGATTTCCGTCAGCGCCGGATAGGCGTCGATCTCGACGCGCCAAGCCTCGTCGTCAGTCAGGTGCCAGTGGAAACGGTTGAGCTTGTTCCACGCCATCAGCTGCAGGAAGCGCTCAACCTCGGCGGTGCTGTAGAATTGCCGGGCGACATCGAGGTGGGTGCCGCGCCATCCGAGCGCCGGCTCGTCCTTGATCTCACCGCCGGTCGGAAACACGAAGGTGCCCGGATACAGCCGCGCGCCGCGCAGGATCTGCCCAAGCGTGATCAGGCCATAGAGGATGCCGGTCGCCGTGCTACCGGAAACGGCGACGCCAGCGGGAGAGAAGCGGATGGCATAGGCTTCCGGGCCGAGGTCACCAGTCTTCGCCAGCGATACCGGATAA
Organism: Ensifer sp. 22521; assembly: GCF_052044795.1. NCBI lineage: Bacteria > Pseudomonadati > Pseudomonadota > Alphaproteobacteria > Hyphomicrobiales > Rhizobiaceae > Ensifer > Ensifer sp. 22521. The sequence goes on along the minus strand of NZ_JBQENM010000011.1, from coordinate 252,192 downwards.
CCGCCCTCCGACGCCGGGCGAACGATGCCCTCGACCGGGAACAGGCTTGCGGTGAGATCGGCAAACGCCCTTGCAGCGCTGTGAGCTTCCTCGCCCTCGGGTTTGAGGTCGAGCCCCGGAGGCGCCACCAGTTGCCCGGAAACGGAAACGGCTTGCGGCCACGGTACAATCGAGACCGGGACCGGCGCCACCTTCGGCACCGGATAGACGGCAGCACCACGCTTCAGCTCGGCATTGTCTCCGTGCGCCCGCGAGGCAAGCACCGCCACCGGCGCCATCGTGCCGTCGGAGAGCACCAGGAAGGCGGCGTTGGCACCATCGGTCCAGTGACGCGGCTCATAGCTCATTCCATGTGCCTTCAGCGTCCAGATTGCGCCCGGCGGCACTTCGAGGTCTTCCGGCGCTGCGAACTCGGCATAGTTGGATAGGCGGACGAGCAGCTTGCCACCCTCGATCTCGGCCGCAGGGTCGATACGAGCCGGGCCGGAAACGCCGAGCCGAAAACCCTTGAGCACTCGATCCGAGTTGTTGGTCAAGGTCAGTGCATAGACGGACCTGTCGGCTGTCCCGACCGGCACCCAGAGGGTTTCCAGCAGGAATTCAGATTTGGCGGCAAACGTCATCAAACGGCTCCATGAAATGTTGATCTTTGCAGCCGGCCGAAGGCCGGCGGAGTTCTCGGGGGCTGTCCTCGGTTCACATAGCTCACGCCGGAGCTTGGCCAAGGGCGCGGACGAAATGGTTTTCGGCGACCTCCTCTACCGTGTCCGATGCCGGACGGCTGAGGCGCCGCACCTCTTCGGCATGGGCAAGGAAGCGGGCGCTCTGCCCCGGCACGAACGGGCGATCCGGATCAGGCACGGCTGACAACAGAAGCTGGGTATAGGGATGGCGGGGACTACCGATGACGGCATTGGTCTCGCCCCACTCGACCATCTGGCCGGCAAACATCACAACCACCTCCTCGGCGATGTGCGCAGCGGTGGCGATATCGTGGGTGATGTAGAGCATGGCGAGGTTCCGTTCACGCTTGATCCGCGCGAGCAGCTCGAGGATATCGAGCCTGATCGAAACGTCGAGCATCGACGTCGGCTCGTCGGCGACCAGCACGTCCGGCGCAACAGCAAGTGCCCGGGCGATGTTGACGCGCTGGCGCTGGCCACCGGAGAGCTCATGAGGAAACTTCCGCGCCGTGATGTTTGGATCAAGGCCGACGTCGGCTAGCAGCCGCGCGACCGCGGCCTTCGCTTCGCCGGCGTTCTTGGCATGGCCATGCAAAAGCAGCGGCCGCGCGAGGTGATGGAAGACGGAGAACACCGGATTGAGTGACGCGAAGGGGTCCTGAAAAACCATCTGGATCGCGCGGCGGCGCAGCTTCTCGGCGGCGCGGTCACCCGGCTCGGTCACGTCGGCGCCGCGAAACTGCAGGGCCCCGCTACTCGGCGCATCGAGCCGCGCGACGATGCGGGCGCAGGTCGTCTTGCCGCAACCGGACTCGCCGACCAGTGCCAGCGCACGCCCGGGCCTAAGCGCCAGAGAAATCCCTCTGAGCGCTTCGACCGCGCCGAAGCTGCGCCTGATATCCTTCAGACGGACGATGTCGGTCTGATGGTCAAGGATTGTGCTCGATACCGGCATTACGTTCATTCGACGACCCCCAAGCTGCGGGCGGAACGCGGCAGCTGCGGGATCGCGCCCCAGAGTTTGCGCGTGTAGTCGTGGATCGCCGCACGGCTGATCTGTTGGGTGTCGCCGACCTCGACCAGTTGCCCCTTCAGCATAACACCGATCCGGTGGCAGAGTTGCGCCATCAGATGCAGGTCGTGGGTGATGAACAACACGGAGAAGCCAAGGCTGCGCTGCAGATCGACGAGTTGCTCCAGGATTTCCCGCTGCACCACCACATCGAGCGCCGTCGTCGGCTCGTCCATGATGATGAGCTCCGGCTTCAGCGCCAGGCAGATCGCGATGACGATGCGCTGGCGCATGCCGCCGCTGAACTGGTGCGGATAGTCGTCGAGACGACCCGCCGGAATGCCGACGAGCCGGAACATTTCTTCCGCCCGCGTCCGCGCCTGTGGCCGCGTCGCGCCGGTGTGCTTGCGCAGCACGTCGAAGAATTGCGCCTCGACCCGCATCAGCGGGTTCAGCGAATTCATCGCGCTTTGGAACACCATGCCGATCCGCCGCCAGCGGACATTCTGCAAGGCGGATTCCGGCATCTTGAGAAGGTCTTGCCCATCGAGCAGGATTTCGCCGCCGGCGACCCAGGCCGGGGCTTTCGACAACCGGGTGATCGCGTAGGCGATCGTGCTCTTGCCGCAGCCGGACTCGCCGGCAAGGCCGAAGAGCTCGCCGCGCCTGACCTCGAAAGAGACCTCATTGACGGCGCGGAAAGCACCGTCATCGAGCAGGTAATCGACATTGAGGTTACGGATTTCAAGCAGTGCGTCGCTCATCGGGCAGCCTCCAGTTCGCGGCGGCGCATCCGCGTGAGACGCAGCCAGCGGCTCAAGGCCGGACCGGAGCGAAGTTGCGGATTGGCGATCTCGTCGAAGGTGAAGTTGATGAGCGCGAGACCGAGACCGACAAGGGCAATGCCTGCGGCCGGTACGGCGATGTCCCACCAGGCGCCGACGATGATCGCCGAGGAATTCTGGGCGTTGTAGAGCATGGTGCCCCAGGTCACCCGCAGCGGATCGCCGAAGCCGAGATATTCGAGCGTCGTCTGGGCGACGATCGCGTAGATGATGCTGCCGACAACGTTGATGCCGATCAGCGGCACCAGATTGGGCAGGATTTCCACGAAGATCACTCGCCAATGCGGCTCGCCGACCATACGCGCCGCCACTACGAATTCGCGCTGCCGAAGCGCCATGGTCTGCGACCGGGTCATGCGCGCGCCCCAGGGCCAGGAGGTGAGCGCGATGATCGCCATGATCGCAAGCGGCCCGACCGTGCCGGCAAAGGACGCCAGCAGGATCAGCAACGGGATGTTGGGGATGACCAGCACGGCATTGGTCGCGAGGTCGAGCGTCGCGTCGGTGCGCCCGCCGAAATAGCCAGCAACGAGGCCGACGATGGTGCCGAGCGCGGTAATGGCAAGGCCGGTGGCAAAGCCGACGGCAAGCGACGGCCGAGCGCCCCAGACAAATTGCGAAAAGACGTCGCGCCCCATCTTCGTCGTGCCGAAATAGTGCTCGACCGTCGGCGGCTGGTGCGAGCGGCCGACGCGTTCGCTCGGGTCGCCGGGCGCCAGCACCGGCGCAAACAGCGCCATCAGGCAAAGCGTGAGAATGATGACAAGTCCGGCAACGGCTTTCTTCTGCCGCCGGAACAAGGAGACGCCCGCATTCATGCCCTGCCCTCCCTTATGCGCGGATCGACCACGCCATAGATGATATCGACCAGGAGATTGGCCCCGAGCGTGGCGATCGTCATCAAGAGCAACTGTCCCTGGATGACCGGATAATCGCGGGCGACGCTCGCGGTATAAAGCGTCAGGCCGAGGCCGGGATAGTTGAAGACGATCTCGGTGACGATCGAACCGCCGAAGACCGCCCCCAGCATCAGCGCGAGGTTGGTCAAAACCGGCAGCATGGCATTGCGCGCCGCATAGCCGAACATCACGGCCGTTTCCGAAAGTCCCTTGGCCCGTCCCATCGTGACGTAGTCCTCGCCCAACACCGAGATCATGCTGGAGCGCATCGTCGTCTGGAACTCGCCGATGAGATAGGGCGAGAGCGTCAGCACTGGCAAGATCGCATGCAGGAAGACGCTGCAGAAGAAGGTAAAGTTCAGCCCGGGATCAAGGCTCGGATCATAGGCGTAGCCGACCGGCAGCAGCCGCAGCGTGACGCCAAAGGTGAACAACGTCGCGAGCGCGATGATCACCGGCGGCACGGCGATCAGCACGACCGAGAAAGGCGAAACGAAACTGTCGAAACGACCCCCGCGACGCCAGGCGGCAATGGCGCCTAAGAGCACGCCGATCGAGAGCGAAAAGACGATGGCGGTAACGACCAGGAATGCGGTCCAGCCGGCCGAACGGCCGAGAACCTCGAGCACCGTCTGCGGGTAATATTTGACGGAGACACCGAGATCGAAATGGGCGAGCCCGACGACATAGTCGACGAATTGCTGCCAGATCGGCCGTTCGATCGCGCCGAAGCGCGCCTTGATCGCCTCGATGGCCGCGGGCGTTGCCCGCGGTCCGAGTCGGGCGATCATGCTGTCGACGGGGCTCCCCGGCATCAGCCGGGGAACCGCGAAATTCATGACGATCGCGAATAGGAACGCCACGCAATAGACGGCAAGCCGTCGACGGGAAAGTCGCATCGTTGGAGCCCGTCGTTGCTTATTGCACAGGCTTGAGGCGGAGCAGGTGCACCAGCCGCATCCGGTTGTTGTCGTGGTCCTCCGGGTTCATGACAGGTTCGTCCTTGGTGACCCAGCCGGTAAAGCGCTTGGTCGAGAATTGGTACCAGGTCGGGCCGTTGAAGACGGGAACGACAGGCAGGTTGTCGGCAACGATCACCTGCACCTGGTCGAACAGCTTCTTGCGCTCCTCGTCCGTCGCGGCGCGGCGGTATTCATCGAACACCTTGTCGAGCTCGGGGTTGGAATAGCGCGACGGCGCGCTGGTGATGCGCCCGCCGAAGCCGGTCGACAGCGACTGGAAGTAGCCGCGGAAGGGCGTCGGCCCGTCGGCGCGTGAATTCATCACCGCTTCGAAGCTGCCGTCAAGGATCTGCTTCTGCCACTGCTCGTATTCGGGCGTGGCAACGGACGCATTGATGCCGATCTTGCGCAGGCCTTCGGTCGCGATCTGCACCGCGTCGATCCAGTCGGTCCAACCGTTCGGAACGATGATCGGGAAAGCGATCGGCTTGCCGCTCGGCGTGGTGCGGAAGCCGTCGCCGTCCTTTTTGTAGCCGGCATCGTCGAGCAGCTTGTTGGCCTTGTCGATGTCATAGGCGAGCCACTCGTCCTGCGCGCCCTCGGCTGCCTTGTTGCGCCAACTGTCGAAGCGCGGCGGCAGGCCGCTCGCAAGGGTGTTGACGACGGGATAGCCAAAGCCGGCGATATCGACCATCGCGGTGCGATCCATCGCGAGGCTGAAGGCGCGCCGGAAGGTCATGTCGTTGAAGGCCTCGGCATTGCCGGGGTTCGACGACTTGAAGTTCATCTGGAAGGCGACGGTTTCGGCCGGCGGCTGCCAGTAGCCGTTGTGCTCGGCGTCGAGGCCGACATAGGTCTTGTCAATCTGCGGCAGGAACGAGCCGAACCAGTCGATCGCGCCTTCCGGCAAAAGCGCCAGCATCTGGTCGTTGCCGGAGATCTGCGGCAGCTTGAGGCAATCGACCTTCAGCGTCGCGGCGTCCCAGTAGTTGGGATTGCGGCACTGCTCATAGACCTGCGGCGTAAAGCGGCGGATCTCGGTCATCGGGCCGGAACCGACCGGCGTCTCGTTTTTGAAGGCGAGCGGGTCCTTCACGTCTTTCCAGATGTGCTCGGGCACGACGGGAAAATCGGCAAGCGATTCCGGGAAATGCGTGTCGACGTCCTTGAGATTGATCTTCACTTCGGTCGGCGATAGTGCTTCCACCGAGGCAACCGTTTCGCCAACGCCGACCGTGTCGACAGCCGGGTTCTCCAGCATCATCTCGAGCGTGAATTTCATGTCCGCCGAGGTCAGCGGCTTGCCGTCCGACCATTTGACGCCGTCTCGCAGCGTGTAGGTGATCGACTTCAGGTCGTCGGCAAACTTGTAAGCGGTCGCCAGCCGAAAGACCGGTTTTCCGCCGTCGTAATCGTTGAAGATCACCAGCGGTTCGTAGACGAAATCCATCGTGCTCTGGCGACGGCCACCAAGGTCGAACGGGTTGAAATTCTGCACCCAGCTCGTTTGTTCCTCGATGTGCATGGTGAGCACCGCTTCGGCCCGGGCCTCGGCGGCCGCGAGCATCATCAGCGCTGCGGCGACCGCTCCCAGGCGCCATCGCGCCGCTGTCGCCCGCCTCCTCCCAGCTCCCGGCGCAGTGCCCAAAAGCCGCATTTCCTCGACTGCCGTCATGACGAATTCCCCCTCAGGTTTCGTTGATCGATCTATTAAGTCAAGTAATTTGACTTAACGATAAGTCTGCCAAAGAGGCGCTGTCAATCGGGCTAATTCGCCCTGCCTAAAGTTTCGGGAAAAGAGGGTGAGTGGTATTTCTCATTGCAATACCAATTGCGGAAATCGAGCCTCGGGGATCGGTTCAGCCGCCCGATTTTGATCGCAAAACAACCTGGCTCAGCATCGCAAAGAGAATCACGGCGCAGCCCAGGATCGGCGAAAGGCTCAGCGGCGTCCCAAGAAATACCAGCGTGAAAAGCAGCACCCAGACCGGTTCACGGCACATGAAGACTGACGCCCTTGCCGCCGAGATGCTGCCCGCGAAACTGGAGAACTTCCGGAGTTACCCCATTAAAACTCAGGATACCTAACGTGCACGATCATGATATACTCTACCCCTGCGTGTATCAATTCGAAACATGGCGAACTGCGATCCTTGGCCGGAGCGTGGTTTAGCCTGAGCACGCCTCGAAATACCGGCGGACTGCCGGAACCTGCCCAGTGACATCATTCCTTCAACCTACGCAGCTGGAGCTGCTGACAGGAGGCCTACATGTCGGTGCATGAAGCAATTCTCGATCTCGGCTATGATCCCACCATCCGAGAGGATGGCCCACTCATCCGGCCGCAGGTGCCCGCGGCGCTGCCGACCGCGGCGACCGTCGACCCGCAATACCTCCCGCCCCCGAAGGCGCAGGGGACGCCACGCCATGTCGGCAGTCCCGGGAGCTGCGCCGCATGGGCTTCGACCTATGGGCTCGCCACCTACACGGCGGCCGCAGCGGCGAGCCAGTCCCCATCGAGCACGGCGCTGCAGGCAAGCCCAGCCCACATTTATATCGAAGTCATGAAGAGCTACGGGCAAAAGGGCTGTGCGGGATCGCGGCTTGCATCCTACCTCAACCTGCTCAAGCAGAGCGGAACGCCGAACTGGCAGACGGCCCCCTATTATCCGAACTGCCCCGAGCTCTGGTCGAGCTACGATCCCAACGCCGCCACCGATGGCAGCTTCCAGATTCCCGGCTGGGCCATCGTCGAAACCAGCGATCTCGACGCGATCAAGGCGGTCATCGCCGCCGGCGGTGCGCTATGTTACGGCACGTCGCTCAACGAAGGCTTCATGAAATACGAAGGCCCCGGCCCGATGACCGGCCCCCTCAACAAGGTCCCGAATGTCGGCCATTGCATGCTGATTATCGGCTACGACGACGAGCAGCAGGCGATCCTCATCCAAAACAGCTTCGGACAGGACTGGGGCTGCGAGTGGAACGGACGTCGCGGCTACATCTGGATGAGCTATGAGCTGTTCCAATATCTGGCTCAGGGCCAGGCCATGTATGTCACGGCCTAACCCCAAATGACTCTAGCGGTTTGTTTGAGAGTGCCGTGGCGTTATTCCGCCGCCACGGCCGGGGGATAGACGATCGACTCCTCGACCTCGGCATCCGCATTGACCTCGTCCGCCTTCTCCGGTTCCGCGGTGCTCTTCTTTGGCTCCCGGCCGAAGAAGAGCGCGTAGCCAGCGGGCAATACCAGAATGGTCAGCACCGTCGCGACCAGGATGCCGCCCATCATGGCGTAGGCAAGCGGTCCCCAGAAGACCCCGCGGGAGATCGGGATCAGTGCCAGCACCGCCGTCAGCGCCGTCAACGTGATCGGGCGGAAGCGTCGGACGGCAGATCCGATGATCGCCTCGGCGCGATCCATGCCGGCGGCAATGTCCTGGTCGATCTGGTCGACCAGGATGATCGAGTTGCGCATGATGATGCCGAGCAAAGCGATGACGCCGAGGATCGCGACGAAGCCGAAAGGGGCACCGCTGATGAGCAGGGCCGCCGCCGCACCGATGATGCCGAGCGGTCCGGTGGCGAGAACCAGCATCGCCTTGCCGAAATGCTGGAGCTGGATCATCAACAGCACGACGATGACGCCGAGCATGATTGGCGCCTTGGCGGCGATCGAGGCCTGGCTTTCGGCTGAATCTTCGGCCCCACCCTGAATGGCGATCGAATAGCCGGCAGGCAGGCTGTCGCGCAGCGGTTGCATCTCACCGAACATCTTCATCGCCACGTCGTTCGGCTGCACGCCGTCCGGCAAGGTTCCCCGCACGGTGATCGTCGGCAGGCGGTCACGGCGCCATTCGATGCCCTGCTCGAGTACCGGTACGACCTTGGCGACCTGCGAGAGCGGCACGAAGCCGCCGAAATCGGTCGGGATGTAGATGGAATCGACCGAGCTCAGCAATTTGCGGCTTTCGGCCGGCTCGCGGGCGACGATCGCCACCGTCTCCTCGCCGTCGCGGAAGTTGTCGAGCGGCGCGCCGGTGACGCTCGCCTGCAGCATCTGGCGGATGCGCTGGGATGTGACGCCAAGCGCGCGGGCGCGATCCTGGTCGATGACCAGCTTCATGCCCGCTACCGGCTCCAGCCAATCGTCGTGAACGGCGCCCAGAAGTGGGTTCTCGTGGAACTTCGCCGTTACCCGGTCGGCAATGCGCCTGACCTCTTCGCGGTCCGGACCCATGACGCGCATCTGTACCGGCCAGCCGGTCGGCGGCCCCAGGAACAGGCGGTCGACCTTGGAACGGATCGACGGGAAGTCGGCGGCAAGGATCGCACGCATCTTGGCAATCAGCCGCTCGCGCGCCGGTTCGTCCTTGGCCATGATAAGAAGCTGGGCGAAGTTCGGATTACGCAGTTGCTGGTCGAGCGGCAGGAAGAAGCGCGGGGCTCCCTCGCCGATATAGGTGGCGATGAAGCGCTTGTCCTCATCATCCATCATCCGGGCTTCAAGCGCCTTGGCCTGCTTTTCGACCTCCTTAATGCTCGTGCCCTCGGGCAGCCACAGATCGACCAGGATTTCCGGCCGCGACGACTGCGGGAAGAAGTTCTTCGGAATGAACTGGAAGGCCCAGAGGCTGACGAAGAAGATGGCGAGCGTGGTCGAAAGCACGATGATGCGATGGCGCACCGCCCAGGCAACGGTCGAATGCAGATGACGATAGAAGCGCGTGTCGAAGACGTCGTGATGGTTTCCGGCGTGGCTGCGCTGCTTCAAGAGCATGTTGCCGAGCCAGGGCGTGAAATAGACCGCAACGAACCAGGAGACGACCAGCGCGATGCCGACCACATAAAACAGCGAACGTACATATTCGCCGGCGGTCGAGGCGGCAAAGCCAACAGGAATGAAGCCGGCGGTGGTGATCAGCGTGCCGGTCAGCATCGGGAAGGCGGTGGAGGTATAGGCGAAGCTCGCGGCTTCGACCTTGACCAGTCCCTCCTCCAGTTTTCTTTCCATCATCTCGACGACGATCATGGCGTCGTCGACCAGGAGGCCGAGCGCAATGATGAGGGCGCCGAGCGAGATGCGCTGCAGATCGATGCCAAGCTCGTACATGATGGCGAAGGTCGCGGCGAGCACCAGCGGGATGGTGATCGCGATCACCAGGCCCGAGCGCCAGCCGATCGACAGGAACGATACGATGAGCACGATCGCCAGCGCTTCGCCGAGCGCCTTCATGAACTCGCCGACTGCTTCCTTGACGACCTCAGGCTGGTTGGAGACCTGGTCGACACTGACCCCATAGGGCAGCGACGTCTCGAAGCGCTGATAGGTCTCTTCGACCGCCTTGCCGACATCCGTCACCTTGAAGCCCTTGGCCATGACGACGCCGATCTGGACGCTGTCCTGGCCGTTGAAGCGGAATTTGCGCGAATAGGGATCCTCGAGCCCCGAGGTCACCGTGGCGATATCGCCGAGGCGCGTGACCTGGCCGCCGGCACGAAGCCGGAGGTTCTTCAGGTCCTCGACCTTGTCCAGGCCGCCTTCGACCGAGATGCGCACCGAGCGCGTGCCGGTGTCGACGGAGCCTGCAGGATCGATATTGTTCTGGCCCGCAATGGTGCTGCGCAGATCGTTGAGCGTCAGGCCGCGTTCGGCCAGCACCTTCGAGGAGACGTCGATATAGATCTTCTCCGGCTGGTCGCCGATGATCACAGCCTTCTCGACGCCCGGCGTCGTCAGCAGCATATCGCGCGCCTGGATCGCGAATTTCTTCAGCTCCGGATAGCTGTAGCCCTCGCCGCTTAGTGAATTGAGCGTGATGAAGGTGTCGCCGAACTCATCGTTGAAATAGGGGCCGAGCAAGCTTTCGGGCAGTTCGTTGGAGATGTCGCCGACCTTCTTGCGCACCTGGTAGAATGCGTCCGCCACCTGCTCGGCATTGGTATCGCCCTCGACCTGCAGCGTGATGATCGCACTGCCGGCGCGGGTGTAGGAGCGCACGAAGTCGAGGTGCGGCGTTTCCTGTAACTTGCGCTCGATCTTGTTGACGACCTGGTCCTGCATTTCCTCGATCGAGGCGCCAGGCCAGAAGGCTTGCACCACCATGACGCGGAAAGTGAAGTCCGGATCCTCCTTCTGCCCCATGCGCATCAGGCCGAAGGCGCCGGCGAGAATAATGAGGCCGAACAGGAACCGCGCCATGCTCGGATGCGCGATCGCCCAGCGCGAAAGGTTGAAAGGCCGCTTTTCTTCGGAAGAGGAGGTCATCATCGGCTCGGTTCCGCTATCTTGGTGACGTCAGCGCACGACGGTTTCGGCTGCGGCAGCAGCCTGGTGCGTCGTATCGTTGGAGATCGTCACCTTGAGATCGTCCGTCATGAACTGCGTTCCGGCGGCAACAACGAGATCGCCGACTTTGAGGCCTTCGGTGACCCGCACACCATTGGTGGTGAAGTCTGCAAGCGTGACCGGGCGGCTGCGGACGGTTTCCGTACCGCGGTCGACGACCCAGACGATCGGATAGCCATCCTTCTCAGCCAGCGCGCTCAAGGGTACCGAGACGAACGACACGCCATTGCCGGCAGAAGCTTCGATGGTCGCGGTCATGCCGAGCAGGACGCGTTGGTCGTTTGGCAGACTGACACGCACCGAGAAGGTGCGCGATTGCTGGTCGGCGCTGCCGGCAACCTCGCGCACCGTGCCATCGAGCGACAGGCCCGCATCGGACCAGATCCCGACCTTCACCGGCAAGCCAGCCTTGAAATTGCTGATTTCCGTTTCGGGTACTGCGACCTGGACTTCCTTTTCGCCTTCGACGGCAACGGTGGCGACCGGCGTGCCAGAACCGACGACCTGGCCGACATCGGCGTTGATCGAGGTCACGATGCCCGGCCGGTCGGCGACGAGGCTGGTATAGACCACCTGGTTTTTCGCCTGTGACAGTGCCGACTTCGCTGCATCGCGCGTGGCGACAGCCTGGTTGTAACCCAGCACCGCCTGGTCGAACTGGGCCTGCGAGGCGAATTTCCTGGCAAGCAGCTGCTTGGCGCGGTCGCGCACCAGCTCGACCGTTTCGACCTGACGCTCGGCCGCATCCAGATTGGCGGACGCGCTGCGCACCGCGAGCTCGTAGTCGGTCGGGTCGATGCGGGCGAGAAGATCGCCAACCTTGACGCGGTCACCGACATTGACGACGCGCTCGACGATCTTGCCACTGACGCGGAAGCCGAGATTCATCTCGGTCCGTGCCCGCACGGCGCCGGAATAGCTGAGCTGGCGTACATTGTCGGCCTGGGCGATCTCGACGACCTTGACCGGGCGCACGACTTCAGCAGTTTCGGACTTTTCTTCCGAGCAGCCGGCAAGCGCCGCCGAGAGGGTCGAAATCAGCGCAACGGTGGCAATGAATGAAATACGGCGGCGAAATTCAATCGGCATAAACATAGTCGCACTCCTGAAAAATAGGCCGACGCCGCATTGGCGCCGGAAGCAGTCCGGCTAGAGCGCCGTGCGTTCAGATGAACGCGCAAAGGACGCTCTAGCACTTTGATTCTAGAGCATCTTTCCGCTTCGAGTGTTTCCACTTGAGAGCGGGATGCTCTAGACCTTCAGTCCCTTGATCGCGAATTCGACCAGCTCTTCCGGTGCCGCGCGGTTTGTCTTGCTGAGACACTGCGCAACCATTTGCGGATGACAGAGCGTGACGGTCGCCGCACCGAAACAGCGCGACGCCGCATCGGCGTCCTGTTCCGGGAACTCGCCGGCGGCGATGCCTTCGCGAATGACGTCGGCGAGAAGCGCGTCGAGCCTGTCGATATGCTTGTCGATGACGTGCCACTCGCGTTCGATGGCAACGACCACCATTTCATGCACCTTGGTATCGTCGAGCATGAGCTCGACGGTCATCTGATGCTGCGCGTGTACGTAACGGCGCAGCCGCTCGCTCGCACTCAATGGCAAGGCGCAGATCTCCCGGGCCATCTGGTAGCTGGCCGCCAGCATGCGGCCGCAGATCGCCTGATGGATCTCCGTCTTCGAGGCGAAGAAGCGGTAGATGTTCGCCGGCGACATGCCGAGTTCCTTTGCGATGTCGGCGACATTGGTCTTGCTGTAGCCGAAATGCCGGAACAACCGCTCCGCTGCGTCGAGGATCCGCGTGATGTTGTCCTGGCGCGTCTGATCCACGACGTTATCATTGCTCACCGGCATCGTTTGCCTTTCGATTTACGACTGACGAATTTTGTATTTCGTCAGTCGTAAATCGAAATGAGACACTCGTCAACGAAAGAATGCGCTCGCACGTTCACGATTTGATAACCAACATTGAGCTCGCCGCGAGAGGCCGACGACCTTTCAATGTCACCCGGCTGTCGTTGACTCGACACGCTATGGTGGTTACTGGCGCTTCTGGAGCCGCGTTTCTCGGATTCTTCTCAAGGGGTTAGCTACTTATGGCCACAGGTCTCATCGCCCTCCTCGACGACATCGCAGCCATCGCCAAGATGGCGGCCGCTTCGCTGGACGACGTGGCGGCCCAGACCGCGAAGGCCAGCGCCAAGGCGGCCGGCGTCGTGATCGACGACGCCGCGGTGACGCCGCGATACGTGGTGGGGCTGACGCCTGAACGGGAACTGCCGATCATTGCGCGGATCGCCCTTGGTTCGCTGAAGAACAAGTTGCTATTCCTGCTGCCCGGCGCACTGCTGCTCGGCTATTTCGCGCCCTGGGCGATCACGCCGCTGCTGATGCTCGGCGGCATCTATCTCTGCTACGAGGGCGCCGAGAAGCTTTACGGCGCAATTTTTCCGCATGCGGCCCACGCGCACGAGGAAGCGGTGCTCGGCGAAAAGAGCGATCCGGTGGCGCTTGAAAACGAGAAGGTTGCCGGCGCGATCCGCACCGACTTCATTCTCTCGGCCGAGATCATGGCGCTGACCTTGTCGACCGTCGCCGATGCCGGCATCTACATGCAGGGCACTGTACTCGCCGGCGTCGGCATCCTGATCACGCTCGCCGTCTATGGGGTCGTCGCCCTGATCGTCAAAGCCGACGACGCCGGCGTCGCGCTGGCGAAGAACCCGCTGTCCGCCCTGCGCGTTCTCGGCCGCGGCCTCGTTCTCGGCATGCCCGCATTCCTGAAAGTTCTTGCCGCGATCGGCACCGCGGCCATGCTCTGGGTCGGCGGCAGCATCCTCGTGCATGGCATGGCGCAACTGGGCCAGGCCGGGCCGGAACATTTCATCCACGATGTCTCCGAAAGCGTTGCCCACACGCTGACGGTCGCCCCGGCGGTCGTCGGCTGGTTCACGACCTCGGCGCTCCAGGCCCTGCTTGCCATCGCCGTCGGCGCCGCAACCATCGTCGTCATGGGCAACGTCGTCGCGCCGATCTGGAGCCGCCTGCGGCCGGCAAAGAGCTAGATACTTTCGCAAACATGGATCGGGAAGGAGGCCGCCCGCGGCCTCCTGATAATTGATTTCCGATCTCTTCGGCGGCCTACCGCTTGTACTTCACGCCCGGCAGCACGCAGAGCATTTCGTAAAGCAGATTCGCCGCCGTGATCGCCGTCGTTCCCGTCGTATCGAAAGGCGGGCTGACCTCGACGAGATCGGCGCCGACGAGATTGAGACCGCGGCAGCCGCGGATGATTTCGATCGCCTGGATGACGGTCAGCCCCCCGATCTCGGGCGTGCCGGTGCCCGGAGCATAGGCCGGGTCGAGGCTGTCGATATCAAAGGTCAGATAGGTCTTGTGGTTGCCGATCTTCGCACGGATGCCGTCGATCAGCGGCACGAGTGACTTGTGCCAGCATTCCTCGGCTGGGACGACGGTGAAGCCCTTGTCGCGCGACCAGTCGAAGTCATCGGACGCATAGCCGGTGCCGCGCAGACCGATCTGGAACACAAGATTGGGATTGAGACAACCATCCTCGTAGGCGCGCCGGAACGGCGTGCCGTGCGCGATCTTTTCGCCGAACATCGTGTCGTTGATATCCGCGTGCGCGTCGACATGGATGAGGGCGACCGGCGCGTGCTTTTCGGCAATCGCCTTCAGGATCGGGTAGCTGATCGTGTGATCGCCGCCAAGCGTCAGCGGGATGCAATCATGCTTGAGGATCTCGCCGATGTTGCGGGTGATGATCTCCATGTTGGCCGGCAGGTTGAAGGTGTTGATGGCGATGTCGCCGATATCGGCCACCTGCAGGCTTTCGAAGGGTGCTGCCCCCGTCGCCATGTTGTAGGGGCGGATCATCACGGATTCGGCACGGATCTGCCGCGGCCCGTAACGCGTGCCGGAACGGTTGGATGCGCCGATATCCATCGGGATCCCGACAAAGCAGGCATCGAGGCCTTCAGCCGACGTCGCGGTGGGAAGGCGCATCATCGTGCCCGGCCCACCGAAGCGGGGCATGTCGTTGCCGCCCAGCGGCTGATTGAATTTCTCATCCATCGAAGCTCTCCCTTTTGATTTCGCCGGAACCCTATCAGGCGCTGCAGGCCGAGAAATGCCCATTGATCGAATGTTACTTCGATCGCGATCAAACCAACATGTTTGACGCAGCGAAGGCAGGCGTCGATTGCCATTTACGTCGACACCTGGCTCGCCGCACCTAGCCAAAGGGAGTGTTGCCCTCGCAGGACCCGCCAATCACTTTGGCGAAAACAAAAATACGATGTCCTTGGGAGGAACTATGCAAAACTTGACCCGCACCGCACTGCGCTCCATGTTTGCGGCATCGCTCGCCGCTATCTCGGTCTCAACGACTGCCCAGGCGCAGGACAAACTCTTCATCTACAACTTCTCCGACTACTTCGCCGAAGACACGGTCTCGAACTTCCAGGCCCGCACCGGTACCGAAACGCGCGTGGACTTCTACGATTCGCTCGAAGTGCTCGAAACCCGACTGCTCGCCGGCGGCAGCGGCTTCGATGTCGCCTTTCCAAGCGCCACGGTCGGTGAACGCCTCATCCAATCCGGCGCACTTAAGCCGATCGATGTCACAGCGCTCAAAAACTACGGCAATCTCGACAAGGACCTGCTGAAGCTCGTCGCCGAGCATGACCCGGAGAACAAATATCTGGTGCCCTACATGTGGCTGACGACAGGCGTCGCCTACAACGCCAAGCTCGTGGCTGAGCGTCTGCCGGACGCGCCGGTCAACAGCCTCGACATGTTCTTCAAGCCGGAGGTCGCCCAGAAATTCCAGGATTGCGGCATCGGCATCGTCGATGCGCCGAACGAGGTCATCCCGATCGCGCTCAACTATCTCGGCCTCGATCCTTACTCCACCAAGCAAGACGACCTCGACAAGGCGAAGGAGCTGCTGCTCAAGCTTCGCCCCTATATCCGCCACATGCAGAGCGGGCAGCTTGTCGCCGACATGGCGTCGGGCCAGCTCTGCCTGGCGCTGATGTGGAGCGGCGATGCCGGCATTGCCGCTGCCCGCGCCGAAGAAGCCGAGACCGGCGTCAAGGTCGACTATTCGATCCCGAAGGAAGGAACGATCATCTCCTTCGACACGATGGCGATGCCGGCCGATGCGCCGGATCCGGAGCAGGCGCTGGCCTTCATCGACTATATCCTCGAGCCCAAGACGGTCGCGGCCATCAGCAACCACGTCTTCTACGCCAACGCCAATACCGCGGCGACCGCCGAAGTCGATGCCGGGATCCGCGACAACCCGAACATCTATCCTCCTGCCGAGGTCCGTTCGAAGCTCTTCGTCGACAAGTCGCTGCCACCGCGCCAGACGCGCGAACGCACCCGCGTCTGGTCGGCATTCAGGGCCGGCCAGTAAGCGATCCGTCAATAGCAGGACCAGAACACCGTGCAATCCTATATTTCGATCGAGAACCTGGCGAAGTCCTATGGCGTCGTCACCGCTGTCAACAACATCAATCTGGGCATCGAGAAGGGCGAGTTCTTCTCGCTTCTTGGCCCCTCGGGTTGCGGAAAGTCGACGCTGCTCCGGATGATCGCCGGCTTCGAGACGCCGACATCCGGCGCCATCAAACTGGAAGGGGCCGATGTCACCGACGTTCCGGCGCACCGGCGACCGACCAACATGATGTTCCAGTCCTATGCGCTGTTCCCGCATCTGACGGTCGGCCGGAACGTCGCATTCGGATTGCAACAGGATGGTCTCGACAAGAGCGAGATCAGGAAGCGTATCGACGAGGTTGCGGAGAAGCTGCAGCTTTCGGCGCTGCTCGACCGCAAGCCGGCGCAGCTTTCGGGCGGCCAGCGCCAGCGCGTGGCGCTCGCCCGTGCGCTGGTCAAGCGGCCGAAGGTTCTGCTGCTCGACGAGCCGCTCGGGGCGCTCGACAAGAACCTGCGCACCGAAACGCAGCTCGAACTCGTGCGCCTGCAACGGGAGCTCGGCCTCACCTTCATCATCGTCACCCACGATCAGCACGAGGCGATGACAGTCTCCACTCGCATCGCCATCATGAAGCAGGGGCAGGTGCTGCAGGTCGGCTCGCCTTCGGAAGTCTACGAAACGCCCCAGTCCCGTTATGTCGCCAAGTTCCTTGGCGAAACGAACGTGTTTGCAGGTAGCCGGGCAGATCGCAGCGGCAGCGAGCTGCAGATCGACAGCGACGAAGCCGGCGGCCGGCTGCATGCGGCCTTTACCGACCGCGTCGCGCTCGATGCGCCGTTCTGGGTCTCGGTCCGCCCCGAGCGGGTGGAACTCGCGACTTCGGGCAGTGGTCTCGAAGGCACGGTTGAACAGCTCACCTATACCGGTGTCGAGCGGCACTACCGCGTCCGGCTGAAATCTGGTGCGACGCTCGACGCACGCCGGGTCAATCTCGGAGCCGAGAACGATCTTGGCGTCGGCGACCGGGTGTTCGCAAGCTGGTCGCCGCAGGCAAGCCGGCTGCTGGCCGAATAGGAGGTTCCCATGCTCACGGCAGCGACACCGTCCGCAAAAACGAACTGGGGCAAGCGCCTCCTGATCGCCATTCCCTATGCCTGGCTTCTCGTCCTGTTCCTGGCGCCCTTCGCGCTGGTTGCCGTCATCAGCCTTTCGACAGTGCGGCTCGGCATGCCGCCCTTCGAGCCGCTGACGGCCTGGGACGGATCGATCCTGAACCTCCGCCTCAACTTCGAGAACTTCCTCTACGTCCTCACCGACGACACCTATCTTCTCGCTTACCTCACCAGCCTGAAGATCGCGGCGATTTCGACGGCCGCCATGTTGTTTATCGCCTATCCGCTCGCCTACGGCATCGCTTCCTGCTCGCCCTCGTCGCAGTCGCTTCTGGTCTTCCTGGTGATCGTGCCCTTCTGGAGCTCGATGCTGATCCGCGTCTATTCCTGGATGAGCATCCTCAGGAACGACGGACTTCTGAACGCGCTGCTCTTGAAGATTGGCCTGATCGGTGAGCCGCTGCGCATCCTCAACACCGAGACGGCGATCTATATCGGCATCATCTACACCTACCTGCCCTTCATGGTCCTGCCCATCTATTCGACCTTGAGCAGCGCCGACCGCACCCTGATCGAGGCGGCGCGCGACCTCGGCTGCTCCCGCGTCTCCGCCTTCTGGCGGGTCACCTTCCCCTTGAGCCTTCCCGGTGTTTTGGCCGGCTGTGCCCTGGTCTTCATCCCGGTCGTCGGCGAATTCGTGATCCCGGATCTGCTCGGTGGCGCCGATACGCAGATGATCGGCCGCGCCATCTGGCTCGAGTTCTTCAACAATCGCGACTGGCCGATGGCCGCCGCCGTGACGATCGTGCTGCTCGCGCTGCTGGTCGTGCCGATCGTCTACTTCCAATCGCGCCAGTCGCGCGAACGAACCTGAGGAGCTGGCCATGACGAAACCAAGCTGGTTCAATCGGCTCTCGATCCTGTTCGGCCTCGCCTTCCTCTATCTGCCGATCGTCGTTCTCGTCATCTACAGCTTCAACGGCTCGAAGCTCGTGACGGTCTGGGGCGGCTTCTCGACCCAATGGTATGCAACCGTTCTCAACAATCCCTCGATCGTCGAGGGTGCGAAAGTCAGCTTCCTGGTCGCTGCGGTCTCGGCAGCGGCAGCAACCATACTCGGGACGCTCGCGGCGGTCGTCATGGTGCGGCTGCGTCGCTTCCGCGGCCGGGCACTGTTGAACGGCATGCTGCTGGCGCCCATGGTCATGCCGGAAGTGGTGATGGCCGTCTCGATGCTCTTGATGTTCGTGACGCTCGGCATCGATCGCGGGCCGCTCACCATCACCCTGGCGCACACGACCTTCACGCTCTGCTTTGCGACCGTCGTGCTGCAGTCGCGGCTGGTCGAACTCGACCCGTCGCTGGAAGAAGCGGCCCGCGATCTCGGCTGCCCGCCGGCCAAGGCATTCGTCAGCGTTGCCTTACCGAACATGATCCCGGCGATCGTTTCCGCCTGGCTCTTGTCCTTCACCCTGTCGCTGGACGATCTGGTCATCTCAAGCTTCACGACCGGCCCGGGCGCATCGACTCTGCCGATGAAGATCTATTCGCAAATCAAGTTCGGCGTGACGCCCGAAATCAATGCGATCTCGACGATCATCCTCGGCATCGTGGTTTTGGGAATGGTGGCCGCGCAACTGGTCTCGCGACGCTCGGAACAGCGAGCCACCACAGCCTGACCAGAAAGGGCAAATCCAGGAAACATCTCTCCTGGAATTGCGCCGTTTCAACGCCCTGGATCAGTGTGGCAGAAGCGCGCCGCCCGGCGACAGGTATGTGGCCAGCGGATCTTCGAAGGCATTGCTCGCCGACGATACCGCATCGATGAATAGCGAGAACAGCGCGGTTTGCGAGCTGATGTCGAGCTTGGCATAGAGGTTGCGGCGGTGCAGCTTGACGGTCGCCGGTGAGATGCCGAGCTTTTCAGCGGCCCCCTTGACCGAATATCCGCGCAGGATCATCTGCGCGACCTGGCATTCGCGATCGGTGAGCAGGCTGCGGCCAAAGTTCCGGATTGCCTGCGCCAATGCGCTCTGGAGCGGCGAGCCGTCATCGCCGAGGCTCTCGGGCCTGAGGTCGCGATAGTGCCGGAGCACGGCCATGCTGAGCAGCGGCGCCGCGCTCTGCAGGAAATCCTGGTCTTCTCCGCTGAAGGCCGCGTGGGAGTGGCGTCGCGCCAGCGAGATCGCGATCTTCGTGTCGGCATCGATTCCGATGAAGACGTTGAATTCGTCGTGCAGGCCCGAGTGGCGGTAGTAGTCGCGGTAATACTGCGACCGGTCGAAGGACGGATCGATGTGCCTCAGGCGATAAAGACCATCGTCGCCGTTGTCGAGCGCCAGCCGGTAGAACGGGTCGAGCCGATACGGGCCCTGCAGGTAGGCTCGAATATCGGACAGGCCCCTGTCCGTACGCCAGTCGTTGAACAGGATCTTCGGCGCTGCGTTTCGCCGATACAGGAGCATCAGACCGGCATCGATTGCGATGTGTCGCTTGAGCGACTGCGCCAGACGATCCTGGAAATCCGAACGGCCGACCCCCTCCATCAGAGATAGCGCCAGATCACCCACACCGGGCACCCGCTGCGTCGCCGCGCAGACTTTGACGATCGTATCGTTGTTCATGTTGTTCTCCTCCAGGCGCAGATTAGGCGAAGGTTTAGTGCGTCGCAAGTAACGGATTTTCACTACGGGAAATCCAAAACTATCATTTGAGCAACCAAAACAACGACATCGGCAGCGAAAGCCAGGCTCCGCAAGGGCTGACGCCGCCCCTGAGCCGGGCTCTCGTCCTCCAAACCTAGCCCTAAGGCGTATTCCGGACATTGACCCGGGCGCCTAGAAAAATGGGGCAAGCCCCATAGTAGATCGGCGGCACGCAAGACGGCATGTGACTGTCGAGACGACACATTGGTCTCAGGCACCAGGCTGCTTTGCGCGAAAATATAGCAACGAAACCTTGAAGGGCGGCCGATGTACTTGCCGCTCGTCTTTCTGAACTGGAGTGAACATGTCGAAGGTCATCAAACTCGGGCGCAACGGTGTCGGCCTGCGCGAGCTTGAGAAATGCAGCGTCGTCCCGCCGGAGGCGATCCTGTCCGGTTTTGCAGACGAACTCGGCGATGTTCATTTCGAAAGCCCCGACCAGGCCGTCGTGATCGGCACCTGGCAGTCGACGCCCTATGCGGAAATGCTCTCCTACCCCGATGGCAGCGAATACAGTGTGATCCTCTCGGGCAAGGTCGCAATCACCAACCCGGACGGTTCCATCGAGACCTTCGAGGCCGGTGAAAGCTACGTCCTGCCTGCCGGCGTCGAGGTGCGTTTCGAAGTGCTCGAGACTATGCGCAAGGTCTACGTCCTCTACACCGCACCAGCCGCGAAGTGATGTGAGGCGTCCCCATGACCAAGGTAAGAAGCAAAGCCCTTGCAGATGTGACGATGGCGCCCTTCTGGCTCGACCGGCCGGACGCGCCCGAGCCGCGAGAGCGACTGACGCGCCATCTGAAGGCTGACCTGCTCGTCGTCGGCGGCGGCTTTACCGGGTTGTGGGGAGCCATCCAGGCGAAACAGCGCCAGCCCGAAATCGACGTCGTGCTGATCGAAAAGGGTTCGATCGCCAACGGCGCTTCGGGCCGGCCGGGCGGCGTCGTCTCGACGTCGGTCATGCACGGACTTTCGAATGCCGTGCGCATCTTCCCCAAGGACATCGCCGCGCTCGAGCGGCTTGGCCAGGAAAACATGCACGGCTTCCTGCAGACCCTCGAGGAACACGCCGTCGACTGTCACGCCGAATGGGGTGGAGAGCTGACAGTAGCCGTCGACGATGCCCATATCGAAGCGCTGCACGAAGAGCACGAACTCCATCTCAAATATGGCCACCAGGCCGTCTTCCTCGACCAGGGCGCCGTCCGCAGCGAAATCAATTCGCCACGCTACAAGGCCGGTGTCTGGTCGAAGCACATCTGCGGCACGGTGCATCCGGCGCTGCTTGCCTTCGGGCTGAAGCGGGTTGCGCTCACCCTCGGCGTTGAGATCTTCGAGAACACCGAACTGACCGGCCTTGAAGATCTTGGCGACCGGATGAAGGCTACGACGCCTTCGGGCAGCGTCACCGCGCCCAAGGTTCTTCTCGCCACCAATGCCTTTGCCTCGGGCCACAAAAAGATCAAGCACCGGGTCGTCGCCGTTCGCGACCGGGTGCTGGCAACGGAGCCCCTGTCAGCCGACCGCATGGCGTCGATCGGCTGGGGACACCGGCAGGGCGTCTACGATACCCGCACGCAAATGAACTACATGCGGCTCACCAAGGACAACCGGATCATCTTCGGCGGTCGCCTGGCTTACGCCTTTGCCGGCAACCCCTTCCCTTCGGTCGACAAGGAACTCGAAACGTACGAGCCTCTGGCATCCGCCTTCTTCGATACCTTCCCGCAACTAGAAGGCCTGCGCTTCACCCATGCCTGGAGCGGGCCGATCGATCTCAGTACCCGCATGGCCGTGCATTTCCAGCGCTATTACGGCGAAAAGGTCGTCTACGCCGGCGGCTATTCCGGCTTCGGCGTCTCCGCCTCCCGCTTCGGCGCACGCATCGCGCTCGATATCCTCGACGGTTCGAAGACGCCGGAGAGCCGGCTGGACTTCGCCACCAGCCTGCCGAATGCCATCCCGCCGGAGCCGTTCCGCTGGCTCGGCGCGCAGGTCACCATGTATGCGCTCGATACCGCGGACAAATCCGGCGGTTGGCGCAAACCCTGGCTGAAAATGGTTTCGGCGATGGGTTTCCCCTTAAGCTGACGCCTCTCGCCAAAAGGCACCTATCGTTTGACAAAGGCAGAGCCGAGATACCGGCCCTGCCTTTGTTTTCGCGAGCTGGCACTGGGCCGGTCAGGATTGAAGGGCTTATCGACCTGCACGCAGGCGCGACGCACTTTTCCCAACCTGCGAAACGCCGAATTCGCTCACGAGCAGCTTCACGAAAAACGGAATCAGACCCGACTTTGCACGCGTCTTGTCGAAGGCCGCCTGGAACGGCGCCTTGTAACTGAAGAGATCCGGGCGGATCGGCCGCAGCAAACCCTCGTTCACATAACGGCTGGCGAAATGGTCGGGCAGAAAACCGAGGTAGCGACCGGAAAGGATAAGCCGCGCCTCCGCTTCCATGTCGCTGACCGTCGCGCGCGGATTGGCGATCGAAAAGATCTTCAGGTCACGGGCGTTCCAATAGGAGCGGCCGATCAGATTGTAGGGCCGGATATCGTCCACCTCGATCTCGCTGTCGTCACGGGAAAACAGCGGATGCTCGGCGCCGCAATAGAAGCGCTGGGTCTCTTCGTAGAGATCGACATATTCCAGCCCCAACGTCGTGCGCGGAAAACTGGCGATCGCGATGTGGAGCTCTCCTGTTATCACATCGCGCAGCAGTTCATGCGGCGGCCGCGTGACGATCGAAAGCGCCACTTCCGGTGCCTCGTCCGTCATCCGGGCAAAGACGCGGTTGAGACGGGAAGACGGGTCAGACAGCGTGTTGTCGATGAGGCCGACGCAAAGCGTGCCATTCAACTGGTGCTGCAACCCCTTCATGCGGATGTCGAACTGGTCGATCGAGCCGAAGAGGCGCTTGGCCTCCTCGTAGACGGCGCGCCCTTCTTCCGTGAGGCGAAAGCCGGACCGGCCGCGCTGGCAGAGCGTTAGGCCGAGCCGGCTCTCCAGCGCGGAGATATGGTTGGAAATCGTCGAGAGCGAGAGATTGAGCTCTCCCTGCGCGGCCGCAAAGCCGCCCGCCTCCACGATCGTGACGTAGATGCGCAGCAGCCTCACATCCAACGAGTCCAAAGCCATGCAAGGCCCGCCCTTACCTTGATAAAGATCCAAGTGCAGCGCGATTATCATGCATTTTCATGCACTAAGCTAGGGCAGGCGCGAACGAAACCCAGTCCGTTATGTGGCCGTCCGTACGTCTTCGTCCGAGAGGAACTTCGCGTATTTGAGCATGTAGTCTGCGGCATCGCGGATATCGTGGGCAACGGCCTCGCGTGCCCGCTGCGGGTCTTTCGCCTCGAGGGCCGCTACGATCTTGTCGTGAAAATCGACGTCCAGCACTTCGGTCGCGGTAAACGGCGTACCCTCGACGAGCTTGCGCAGGAACGGTCCCGCCTGGAGCCAGAGCATTTCGATGATGTAGATCAGGTGCTCGTTGCCGCAGTGGCGGTAGATCGAGAACTTGAAGTCGAAATTGGCCTGCAGATAGCGGTCGATGTCACCCGCCTTCGCCGCTGCAGTGCGCTGATTGCAGTGGTGGCGCACCGTGCGCAGGTTGTTGCCGTTGAGGCGGCTTGCCGCGAGTTCCGTTGCCGTGCCTTCGATGGCGATGCGCGCCTCCGTCAGGCTGATGAAGGATTTGACGGTCAAGAGCGGCACCTCGACGCTGCCGTTCGGCAGAAGTTCGAGGCCCTTCAATGCCTGGAGCCGCTGAAAGGCGGTGCGCACCGGCATCGGGCTCGTCCCGAACTGCTCGGCAACCTTGCGATAGGTGAGCTTCTGGCCCGGTTCGAAATGCCCGGCCATCAACGCCTGCACGATTTGCTGATAGACCTGCTCATACATCGGAACCGGTGTTTCGATGCTGGTGATTTTTGGTGTCTTCTTCGTCGCCATGCTCGAAACCTGGGGCTGCATTGGGAGCGCAGCGCTAAAAGAGAGAGTTTATCTTGGTAGGAGATTCCGCGACATCAGCGCAAGACCTTCCGGATGCTCGAGGCGCGTCAGAGCAGCTTTCCCAAAGCCTTCATGAACGCGATGTTGTCGTAGTCAAATGCCTCCATCACCGGATCCGGCTGGCACGACATTCTGACAACGACCAGTTCGTTTTTGGGATCAACGAAGAGCCATTGGCCATGGATGCCGATGCCGCAGAAGCTGCCCTCGCCGGTCTGATACCATTTGTTGCGGTAGCGCCCCTTCGGGAACAGCGGCGCAAAATCGCTGCGTTGCCACGCCTCATGGCTGCCCTTGGTGAGCGTGTCTTCGACCCAGCTTTCCGAAACGACGCGCCGACCGCGCGCCATACCGCCGTTGCGCATCATCTCGCCGACGCGCGCAAGATCCCGTGGCGTCAGGGATATTCCAGCCGAAGCGCGACTGGTTCCCTCGCGATCGACCGTGATCGCGATTTCGCCGGTGGTGCCAAGCGGCGTCCAAAGCTTTTCCCGCATCAGATCGGCGATGCGCCTGCCGGACACGCGCTCGAGCAGGATGCCGAGCAGGTCGGTGTTGGGCGAGCGATAGCGGAAAACCTCGCCATGCGGTGTCGGCAGCCGCTTCAGCGTGCAGAGGAATTCGAACAGCCCCTCGTCGCCGCCACCAGGGTTCCAGAGCATCGCGCGCCTGTAGCGCCCGAAAGCGCTTTCCGGATCGAGATAGGCTTCCTCGATATCGAGGCTGACCGTCATGTCCAGCACATGCCGGACGGTGGCATCCGCATAGGCCGAGCCCGCGGTTTCCGGAAGGTAGTCGAAAACGGGTGCGTTCGGGTCAAGCAGGCCCTCGTCCTCAAGGACGCCGGCAACGATCGCGACCATCGACTTGCTGATGGAAAAGGCGATGTGCTTCTCGCCGAAGTTCATGGTCGGCGCCACCCAGTCGCCGATGAATTTGCCGCCCTTCATGATCGTCAGCGCGTCCGCATAGGAGCCGTCAAGAAAGTCGCCGATCCGCTTCTCGCCACTTGGCAGCGACACCGTCTCCGAAAGCAGCCACGACAAATCACGCAGCTCTTGCGTGGGAGCGGTAGAGGCGGCCACGACCGGGGCGCTCGGCACCAGCTCGCCGACGTTCTGGAACGCCCAACGGCTGAAGGGCGCCGTGCGCCAATTGGCGAGCGTTACCTGGTCGCGGCGGAAGCCGTATCTTTCGCTGAACGCGGTCTTGCCGGTCATGGATATGTCCTTTCTTGAATGGATCGACGCAGCGCACGGCACCTGCACCGGACGAACCGTCAGGCGGGAGCGATGGCGGCGCTGGCGAGCAGCGCCGGCGACAGGGCCGCCGGCACTGAAATCAGAGGCTGAAGCGCGCCTACTTGCGAAGATCGGTCCAGATCCGCTTGTAGAGGTCCTGCGCCTCCGGCGAGCAGAGGCGCTGCAATTGCCCACCTTCCCGGCGCTCCGCCGGGATCACGATTTCCGGCGCGTTCTTCATGGTGTCGGGCATGAACTTTTCGGAGCCTGCGATGCCGTTGGCATAGCCATGGAAGGCCGAGTTCATCGCGGCGTTCTCGGGATCCATGACGAAGTTGATGAACAGCTTGGCGTTGTCGACGTTTTTGGCGTCCTTCAGCACCGCCGCGTTGTCACTCCAGACACCGTAGCCTTCCCTGGGGTAGTGGAAGCTGATCGCCGGGTTTTTCATCCGCGCGCGGAAGCCGGCGCCGTTCCAGGCAAGGGTGGCCTTGAAGTCGCCGGCCGCCATTTTCTCGATGGTGTTGTATTCCATGGCGATCCAGTCCGCCTTGGCATTGACAAGCAGATCGCGGACCTTCTTCAGCACCGCCTTGTCGGCCGTGCACTGTTCGCCGCCGACATACTGGATGGCGGCAGCCATCACGTCGTTCAGCTCCGGCACGACATTGACCTTGCCCTTCAGTTCTTCCGGCGGATTGAAGACGATGCTCCAGCTGTCGGCATCGCCCTTGTAGGCGTCACCATTGACCACGACGCCGGTGGTGCCGACGGCCCACGGAACCGTATATTTACGGCCGGGGTCGAAGTCGGCATTCACCCATTCGGGCGCAACGTTCTTGAAGTTCTCCATCTGGCCTGGGTCGAGCTCCATCAAGAGCCCTTCCTTCACCCAGATCGGCACATAGACCTGGTTGACGACGACGACGTCATAGCCGGAGCCGCCCTGCCTTGCCTTGGCAAGCGCGGTGTCACTCGAGTCATAGTCGGTGACGGTGACCTTGACGTCGAACGCCTGCTCGAACTTCTTGACCATCTCCGGGCTGGTGTAGTTGCCCCAGTTGTAGATGTTCAGTTCGCCTTCGGCATGCGCAATGCCCGTCGAGGCGATGAGTGCGGCAAGCAGAAGGGTCATGCGGTTTGCACGTATCATTTGGTTCCTCCCATTTTGATCAGGTGCGTTTTCGGCTGACGACGAAAAACAGCGTGACGATGACGACCGACAGCAGCAGGAAGGCCGTCGAAATCGCATTCATTTCAGGCGTGATGCCGCGGCGGATCTGGCCGAGCATGTAGGTGGGCAGCGTGTCCTGGCCGCCGGACTTCACGAATTCGGTGATGACGACGTCGTCGAGCGAGAGCACGAAGGCGAGCATGAAGGCGCCGAGGATGCCCGGCCAGAGCAGGGGCAGCGTCACCCGGCGGAACGTGTAGAGCGGCTTGGCGTAGAGATCGGCCGCCGCCCGCTCGAGGCTCAGATCCATGTTCTCGAGCCGGGCACGGATCGGCAGATAGGCAAAGGGGATGCAGAACGCCGTATGTGCGGCGATCAGGTAGCCGAGCCCGGAATAGCCGGTGACGGCCTTCAGTTGCGCGACGATGATGAGCAACGCAACCGCCGTGACGATTTCCGGAACCATCAGAGGCTGGTTGATGAAGGCATAGATGAAGGTCTGACCCCGGTAGCGCCGCGTCCGCGTCGTCGCCAGCGCCGCCATGGTGGCGAAGACGGTGGCCAAAGTCGCCGCGACAGTCGCGATCTGGAAGGAGCGGACCGACGCGTCGATGACGTCGCTGTTCGTCAGGGCGACCTCAAACCAGTGCAGCGAGAAGCCACCCCAGGCCGCCACCGAAGGCGCGCTGTTGAAGGCGTAGACCACCAAGGTGACGACCGGCAGGTAGAGCAGCGCAAAGCAGGCGATTGCAATGGCCGTGAAGCCGGGCTGATGGCGGACGGAAAAGCCCTTACGCATGGCGTTCATCCTTCGCCGAGTTATTGCGCACGTAGACGAGCAGCGCCGCCATCACGATGATCATCACGGTAATCGAAAGCGCCGAGCCGAGCGGCCAGTTCCGCCCCTGGCCGAACTGCAGTTCGATCAGGTTGGAGAACATCATGTTCTTGCCGCCGCCGAGAACGCTCGGCGAAACGAAGGCGCCGATCGCCGGGATGAAGACGAGGATCGAGCCGGCGATGATGCCCGGCTTGGCGAGCGGCAGGATGATCTTGCGCAACACGCGCCAGCGTGTGGCGTAGAGATCGTAGCCCGCTTCGACCAGGCGGAAATCGAGCCGCTCGAGGCTGGCATAGATCGGCAGCACCATCAGCGGCAGGTAGACATAGACCATGCCGATCAGGATGGCCGTGTCGGTGAAGAGGATCTGGATGGGTTCCTGGATCATGCCGAGCTTGATCAGAACCGTATTCAGGATGCCTTCGTTGCGGATGATCTGCAGGATCGCGAGCGTCCGGATCAGAAGGTTGGTCCAGAACGGAATGGTGATCAGGAACTGCCAGAGATCGCGGCTTCGCTCGTTGCGCGTCGCCATGAAATAGGCGGTCGGAAAGCCGAAGAAGAGCGTTGCCACCGTCGTGATCAAGGCGAGCTTCACCGAGCGCCAGAAGATATCGACATGAGCGGTCGCGAGCGACAACGTGTCATCGAAGATGTCGCGCTCGAAGAACACGCCGATCCAGGCGTCGGGTGAGAACTGCCATTTGACGTCGCCGTAATCGCCCGGCGTCAGGAACGAATAGGCGAGCACGATGAACAGCGGGCCGATGGCCGCGAGAAAGATCGTCAGCAATGCGGGCGAGGCAAGAAGCCAGCGTCTGCGCGCGTCGACGGCTTCCAGTTTCGTCGTGAGATCGTTGGCGCTGGTCATGGGTCTCAAGCCCTCACGACCTGTGCTGCTCCCTCGGCAATCGCCACGGCCACCGCTTGGCCCGCCTCGACAGCGCTGCCTGAAACGGAACCGTTCTGTTGCCGCACCGTAAAGGCTTCTCCACCACTCAGGCGCAGATGGAGATGCGTATCGGTGCCGAAATAAACGACCTTCTCGACTATGCCCCTAAGATCACCTGAGCCTTCGACGACGCTGGCGTGCTCGGGCCGGACGATGAAGGTCACGTCGCCGGATGCCGGCGCGTCCGACGCAGCGTTGACGACGACCGATTGGCCGGATTTCAACGTAACCTTTGCCTTACCGTTGGCGACGCCGTGAAGCGCTCCGGTGAGGAAGTTCGTCTCGCCGATGAAGCTTGCGACGAAGCGATCCGCCGGCCTGTTGTAGATCTCGCGCGGGGTGCCGATCTGCAGGATGCGACCGGCCGACATCACCGCGATGCGATCGGACATGGTCAGCGCCTCCTCCTGGTCGTGGGTGACAAAGATGAAGGTGATGCCGGTCTCGTACTGCAACCGCTTCAACTCGGACTGCATCTCCTTGCGCAGCTTGTAGTCCAGCGCCGATAGCGGCTCGTCGAGCAGCAGCACCTTCGGCTGCGGCGCCAGCGCCCTTGCCAGCGCGACACGCTGCTGCTGGCCGCCCGACATCTGGTTTGTGCGGCGCCCGGCCAGGTGCTCCAACTGCACGAGCCGCAGCATTTCCGCCACCCGCGCCTTGACCTCGGTGCGGGGCTTGCCGAGCGCTTCCAGGCCGAAAGCCACGTTCTCGGCCACCGTCATATGCGGAAACAGCGCATAGTTCTGGAAGACGGTGTTTACCGGCCGCTGGAATGGCGGCAGGCTGGTGATATCCGAACCATTGAGCAGGATTTCGCCGCTCGTCGGATAGTCGAAACCGGCGATCATGCGCAGCAACGTCGTCTTGCCGCAGCCGGATGGACCGAGAAGCGTGAAGAACTCGTTTTCTCGAACCGAGACGGTTGCGTTGTCGAGCGCGACGAAGGCGCTCTCCCCCGCCCCGTAGGCTTTGCGTACGGCGCGGATATCGACCGCACAGTCATCGGATATCGTGGTGTTTTTCATGTTTCCTCCCGACGAAGTCGAGCGCTCGCCGCAGCATGGCGATGCCGCAACCACGTCCGTCCTCCGACATTTTTTGGAACGTATAGTGTGATCTCAGATCACGCAATAGGAATTATATTTGCGAGTGCTGAATTTTGGTTGCGAAGCGAAACAAGAGACGATTTATGATTTAAAATCAATATTATGGAGCAACACGCCATAAGCACGCGACTGCGTGAAAAGATCCGTAATCGACACCGAAAGGCCCCGAAAACTCGTTTTCGGGGGAGCCTGTAATCGGATCAGAAAGGGGGGATGCGGCTTTGCCGGAAGGAAGGCAGGTTCCCTCAAAACACAGCATGAAGCGGCACCGTTCATGCCAAATCGGCCGGCGCCACAGGCACCGGCCGATAGTGATCTAGATTACCGGAAGACAGGCAGTTGCCGGTGCCCGTAGGCGATCGACAATGGCAATGGGTCCTTCCGCTCCAGACTTACGGCTGGCGATAGACCTCGCTTCCGGCGAGATAGGTCGCCTCAACCTTGCGCTCCCGGATGGAACGATCGAGCGGATCCGGCAGCGTGCCGTCGATCACCACGAAATCCGCCCATTTGCCGACGCTGATCGAGCCGATCTGCCCGCCCCAGGGCGTCATGTCCGCCCCCGCCTGGGTGAGACCGTGCAGCGCCTGATCGAAGCTGACCGCCTGCTCGGGATGCCACGGTCCGTCGCCGAGACCGAACGGGCTTTCGCGGAAGACGGCGTCGTTGATCTGGGTGAGCGGGCTCAAAGGCGATGTCGGCCAGTCCGAGCCGAACACCAGCGGCACACCGGCGTCGAGCATCGAATGCCAGACATAGGCCCGCGGCTCGCGTTCGGTGCCGATCCGCTCGGTGATGTATTTGCCGATCGTGCCGGTCGCATGGTTCGGCTGCATCGAGGCAACGACGCCCAGCTCCTTGAAGCGCTGGATGTCCTTGGTCTCGACGACCTCAATATGTTCGATGCGGTTCGGCTGCGGTCGCGGAACCGACGCCTCGGCGAAGGCATCGAGTACGAGGCTGACGCCACCGTCGCCGATCGCATGCACCGCCGTCGGGAAGCCGTTTTCGTTGGAGGCCTTGATCGCGGCTGCGAGCTGCTCCTTGGTTTCGAACGGCTTGCCCTTCCAGCCATGCTGGTCGGAATAGTCCTCATGCATGTAGGCGGTACGCGTCGAGAGTACGCCGTCGATCACCGACTTGGTGTAACCGAGCTTCAGCATCGGCCCCTTCTTCTCCTGCTCGCCGGAATCCGCGGCGACCTTGTCGACCTCGTCGCGATCCTTCACGGCGGCGGCGATCTTCTTCGGGTCACCCTCGAAGAAGCCGTACCAGACGCGAAGTGGCATCTTCTTTTCGGCAAGAATCGCGGCATAGTCGTGCACGGCGGCGAGATCGGACATGTCGTTGACGCCGGTGATCCCGAGGCTGTTAGCAAATTTCATCGTCTGCAGCAGGGCCTCGCGCCGTTCCGCATCGGCGACCGCCGGCCGATGTTTCTCGACGAGGTCGCCGGCGCTCTCGAGCAGAATGCCGCTCGGCTCGCCCTTGTCGTTGAGCACGACCTCGCCGCCCTCCTCGACCTTGGACGTCGCAGTCACGCCGCCCACTTCGAGCGCCTTGGAATTGACCCAGTAGGAATGGAAATCGATGTCGCGCAGGATGACGACGCGATCCGGCACCACGGCATCGAGATCCTCCTTGGTCGGCAGCTTGCCTTCGCCGAGCGTGTAATCCCAACCGCCGCCCATCAGCCAGACGCCCTTGGGCAGGCGCGCATCGGCTTCCTTGATCTTTTCGAGCCAGGTCTTCTTGTCCGGAATGTAGGAGAGATCCACACCGGTCACCATGTCCATGCCGGACGTGAGATGCGTATGGCCGTCGATGAAGCCCGGGGTGACGGTCTTGCCGCCGGCGTCAATCACCTTTGTTTCGGCGTCGGCCAGCCCCTTGATCTCGTCATTGCTGCCGATCGCAGTGAACGTGCCGTTCTCGACCGCGAAGGCCTGAGCCTTGGGCGTACTCTGATCGACCGTGCGCACGTCGCCGTTCAGCACGATCAGATCCGGCGCCGCCCAAACCGGCTGCGCTGCGCAAACCATGATCGCCAGGACCGAGGTCGCGCTCAGCGCCCGGGTTACTGCTGCCAATGTCATGAAATTCTCCTCCCGCGACTGCATCCCTCCACCCCCGGCGAGCCGCGCGACACCGGCGTTGAATGGATGATGCTGCAAGTCGGGAAGGCAGCGATATACTCCCTCGGGCTAGGTGTGCCGTTCGTCCATCTCCGCCCGATAGGTTTCGGCATCGAATTGTTCGTTGACGTCGGGCCGACCGCCTGGTGTCAGGTCGAGCAGGGTCCACATCGGTTCGACAGTGCCGAGATGCCGCGGATCCTGCCCGGGATCGGCTGGCTCGAACAACAGTTCGGAAGCCCAACTCAGACTGATCAGCCCGTCGTCATCCTTGTGGAATATGGTCAGGATCGGCACCTGCTGCCCATCCTCGCTCTCACCGTGATAGTCGCGCTTGAAGCTGTTGTTGGCGGCCGAAAGCAGCTTCAAATCCCGCCAGCCGCGGTCGGCAGCGAAGGCGGAAACCCTTTCGATCGGCGCCTTCGCGACGGCGGCGATGTTGACGCCGAAGCCTTCGACATGCCGCACAGCGCCCTCCCAATTGTCGAGCAGGGCGGTACAGGAGGGGCACGGCCCATCCTCCAGAGCACAACCTGCCATCGGGCCGCTCCGCGGTCCGGCGCGCCTATCGGAGCGGTGGCGCGGAAACATGTAGTGATAGAGGATCAGGGTGTTGGTGCCCGGTCGAAACAGCTCGGAGAGCCGAACCTTGGCCGCAGAGCCCGTCTCATCAATATGGTCGAACTCATAATCCTCGAGCACACGCCCGCCCGGCGGGAGTGCACGGATTTCCGCGGCGACGCTTTCCATTTCGCGCCTGAGTGCTGCCTCCCGTTGCAACAACCTGTTGCGCGCATCGCGGTAGTTGGGGCTTTCGTTCGGAAAGGTCACGCCCATGGATACCTCCATCAAAGCGGATGTGCAGGCATCATAACATAGTCCGTTGCGCGCCGGGTCGCACCTGACGTGAGTTACCCAATCCGAGCGCACCTTGAAAAGAGGCACGATCGGTCTACGGCGCCGCGGGCGCCGATCGTTTGACGACGCTCTTTTCGAAAACGACATCGCCCGTGGGCGATACGTTGAAGCGATAGGCCTCGTTCATGAACCTCTTGCCGGAATGGGTAAAGGCGAGGACCCGCTCGCCGTCGGTCCGCACATGCGAAATCCCGAAATTCGTGCGCTCGAACGCGAAGACTTTCTTGCTGGCGTCAGCCGGATCCTGCACGTAACCCAGCGTTTTGAAGAATGCGGCCAGCTCCGTGCAGAAAATGATCGCCGGCGTGGTGCGCGCAGCTTTCCCAAGCGCCGCCATCAGCGTCGCGCGGGGGTGGATGTATTCCTTGGCTTCACTCTCATCTCCCGATGAAATCAGCGAAACGACGGCGCCGATTTCCTTGAGAAATTCCATGTCGAAATCGGCAGAGCCATGATGAGGCGCTTTGAGGATTTCCGATCGCAGGGCGGCCGACGGCAAGGCCTCGCGCAGGCGCTGGCTTGCTTCCTGGTTCATGTCCCCGGTGAACATGAACCGCACATTGCCGAACCGCAGCCGAAAATTGATGGAGTGGCCGTTGATCGTGTGCGACGCCGAATAGGCACCCTGGCCGCTCGCCGCCACGGTGCCGAGCATCAAGTTGGCGTCATCGGGCGGCGACCGCAGAAAGCGCAACGCAGGCTGGCCGCCGACAGTCTCGACGATTGGCCCGAGAATATCGACGGCGATCGATTCATCCTGAAGAAAGTCGAAGGCGCCGGCGGAAAGGTGGTCGATCCGTCGACGCTCGATGCCGTTGCCGGTAACCGTCTGCACCCGCCCCTCCCAGGCGGCAAGCGTGTCGACCCATTTGTTGAAGGGACGATTCCTCTCTTCGCGCGGCACGGCCGCCTGGTCGTCGACGAGGCCGACGATGAATACACGCTCGTCCACCGCTACGGTCTGCCCGAGCAGCTCAGTATCCTTGCGCCGTTTCTGATTGCCGTCTTCGCTCGGCCGTTTGACGATACCGTTGTGATAAACCCGCCTCGGCGCGATGAAGATCCGCTTGCTCGGGCGGCTGTCGGCCTCCGACTTACGCAGTTCCACCAACCCCTCGAAATGGTCGGCATCCCCATGGGTGATCAGGATCAGATCGACCACCAGTGGATCGGTGTCGCTCGTATTCGGGAAGCGGGCGTTGGCGTGACGGGCAAAGAGCTGGTTGTCACCGCCATCGATGAAAATCACCTTGCCTTCAGGGGTCTCCAGGATGAGACCATCACCCTGCTGCACGTCCACCATCGACAGCCGCAGCAAGCCCGTGTCGCGCAGCCTGGTCTCGGCCCGGATGAAGCCTTCGTCGATTTTTCCGCGTGCGCCGAGGATTTCGACATGCATACGACTGCCTTCGGTCGAGAGCACGTTGCAGCGGTCGCCCCAGTAATACTGCCCTTGACTGCCATCGGCACGGCGGAGATTTACGACGTCATCATCAAGATATCGCATGAGCGCCCCCGTCATTGGACAGGGACAGCTTATGGTAGCATTTTATCATATTCAATCGACAACTCGATCGGTTTCGCGCCAAATCCGGTGGTCGAAGGTCGCCATAACTGGCTGCCCGATTTCACCGCAACCGACCCCCTCCGACGATCATGTCCTGTCGCCGGCATTAAAGACGGGAGGTGAGGGAAGCTTCCGGCTGGCGCCCTGGCTTCCCTGGGGTGAGGCCGATCTAGCTCAGCTAAAGAGCGCCTTCAGTCGCGGCCAGAGGCCGATGGCCGAGCGAACCCGCCGGGCGGCATAGGCAGCACGTACCGAGCTGCCGAAATTGCAATCGCAGACGATGTCGTGCAGTTGGTGGTCCGATATTTCAAAGAACCGTTTTGCTTCGCCGTAGCTGTCATCGGCAAGGCCCACGAGCCGCAATTGCGGATCCTCGAATGCGACGGTCATGGGGGAACCGTTGACCTGCATGGCTTGCCGAACGGCAGCGGTCGCACGTTCGGTACCGGAAAGCGTGCCCAGCCGGCGATCGGGATTGCTTTCCAAGAGTTCGGCCCAACGTTGGAGCCGTTCCGTTCTCGTCATGACGGGAGCGGGACGGATTTCGGCGAGCGCTTGCAATTGTTCAATCGATTGATGCTTCATAGTCGTCTCTCCTGGTCCGAAGATGCGACCTCGGTGTGCGCCCCTCCACACGCAGGTCGCCGCTTCACCAACTCGCCAGCGGGAACCACAGTTCCCTTGCCAATAAAAAAAATATCGTCGACGCGTACCTCCGCGCGAAGCGCGGTTTTGCCCCCAACTTTCGCTGGCAAAAGTGCCCGAATTCTTCGCCCTCACCCGGCGGAACTACACGCGGCAGGTGCCGAAAACAGCGGGCGCTCGTTTTCAGTATCCGTCCCCCTCAGCGGCGGGTATTCTTTCCTTCAACCGATTGGGAACGATTTTGC
Organism: Ensifer sp. 22521; assembly: GCF_052044795.1. Classification (NCBI taxonomy): domain Bacteria; kingdom Pseudomonadati; phylum Pseudomonadota; class Alphaproteobacteria; order Hyphomicrobiales; family Rhizobiaceae; genus Ensifer; species Ensifer sp. 22521. The sequence continues at coordinate 217,317 of NZ_JBQENM010000011.1, read as the reverse complement.
CGGATCCGCATCAAACGGTGGTTTGGAGGTGGATGATGAAGGATGTTCTCTTACAAACAACACGAGTCACGCTCGAGCCGGATCGTTTGACGGACTACGATCTCGTCCAGCGCGCCATCGCCAATGATCCCGAGGCGTTCCGCTCCATCATGCGCCGGCACAATCAGCGGCTCTTCCGCATCGCACGCGCCGTGGTCCGCAACGACAGCATCGCCGAGGATGTGGTGCAGGAGGCCTATCTTCGCGCCTTCGAACACTTGGAAACGTTTCGCGGTGATGCCAGCCTCGCCACCTGGCTTCATCGCGTGGTGCTCAACGAGGCGCTCGGACGTCTGCGCAAATCGTCCACCCGGCGGGAGGTTCCACTGTTAACCGAGCCGGCGAGTGCCCACATCGTGCCGTTTCCCAACGCGGCAAGCTCGGAGGATCCGGAACGCGCCCTTGCCCAACGGCAGATACTGCGTCTGGTGGAAGAGGCGACAGACGCGCTGCCGGAAGCGTTTCGCCTGGTCTTTACCGCCCGCGTCATAGAGGCCATGAGCGTCGAGGAAACCGCCGCCCTGCTTGGCATCAAGCCGGAAACGGTCAGAAGCCGCCTGCACCGCGCCCGCCAGCTCCTGCGCCAGCATATCGACCGCAAGATCGGACCTGTGCTGATGAATGCCTTCCCCTTCGCCGGTCGCCGTTGCGAAAGGCTGACGGCGGCCGTCATGAGCCGGCTCGGGCTCGTCGGGTGAATTTTCGGGAACCTTAGTCCGTGGCGCGCATCCAATGGGTGTCATCCACCGAGACCGGCGGCAACGCTCTGCCGGAGAGGAGTACCCAAATGTATGCCCGCCTGACCTCCGCCTTCGCCCTCGCCTGCCTCATCAGTGGCGCCAGCCTTGCGGCAGGGAGCACGATCAGCGATCCGCAGATCGCCCATATTGCCTACACCGCCGGCGCCATCGATATCGAGGCGGCCAAGCAAGCCCTGAAAATCTCCAAGGACAAGGATGTCATCGCCTTCGCCAACGACATGCTGCGCGACCACGAGGCGGTGAACAAGCAGGCCCTCGATCTCGTCAAGAAGCTCAAGGTGAAGCCCGAAGACAACGACACCAGCCGCGCACTCACGAAGGCAGCAACGGAAGAGCGCGAAAAGCTGGCGAAACTGAGCGGCACCGACTTCGACAAGGCCTATGTCGCCAACGAGGTTGCCTACCACAAGCAGGTCAACGGCGCGCTCGAAACCCTGCTGATCCCGTCAGCGAAGAATGCCGAACTCAAGGATCTGCTGGAGACCGGCCTTAAGCTGTTTCAGGGCCACCAGCAACATGCCGAGCATGTCGCTGCCATGATGAAGTAGGCTGCGCCGTGATCTCGAAACTGAGCCTTGGTGCTCTTTGCGGTCTGGTCCTGATGCTGGCCGGACCGCCGGTGCGGGCCGAAACCATCCGGGTCACGATCGAAAAGCTCGTCTTTTCGCCCGCCGAGATCAGCGCTGTCGTGGGCGACGTGATCGAATGGCAGAACAAGGACGTCATGGCGCACACGGCAACGGCCAAGGACGGTTTCGACGTCGTGATACCGCCCAAAAAGACAGCGACGCTCACCGTCACCAAGGCCGGCGTCTTCGATTACTATTGTCGCTTTCATCCGAACATGAAGGCGCGCCTGCAAGTGCGGTAAAAGCGGAGGGCCCTCTTTTGCGGTTGGGGTGAGCGGGCCCCACTCCCGGCCACGACGGCGGCGCAACATCATCAGAGCGCGCCGCCGTTCACGGCGAAGTCACCGAACGCCGTCTGTATCCAAAACCGGAATCATGCGATGAAGCGGTCTGTTTCATTCGACGGGCGGCACGAGCATGAAGAAGATCGGTTTTCTTTCCTTCGGACACTGGACACCTTCGCCCCAGTCGCAGACGCGATCGGCGGCCGACGCATTACTGCAGTCGATCGATCTCGCCGTCGCGGCCGAGGAACTGGGCGCTGACGGCGCCTATTTCCGGGTCCATCACTTCGCCCGCCAGCTCGCCTCGCCGTTCCCGCTCTTGGCGGCGGTCGGCGCCAAGACCAGCCGGATCGAGATCGGCACCGCCGTCATCGACATGCGCTACGAAAACCCGCTCTACATGGCCGAGGATGCGGGTGCCGCCGACCTCATCGCCGGCGGACGCCTGCAGCTTGGCATCAGCCGCGGCTCGCCGGAACAGGTGATCGACGGCTGGCGCCACTTCGGCTACCAGCCGGCCGAAGGCGAAACAGAAAGCGACATGGCAAGACGGCATGCGGAGGTTCTGCTCGACGTCCTGCGCGGCGAAGGTTTCGCTGCGCCCAACCCGCGGCCGATGTTCCCCAATCCTCCCGGCCTGCTGCGCGTCGAACCACACTCCGCAGGGCTTAGGGAGCGCATCTGGTGGGGCGCCAGCTCAAACGCCACCGCTGTCTGGGCTGCGAAACTCGGCATGAACCTGCAGAGCTCGACGCTGAAGGACGATGAGACCGGCCTGCCGTTCCATGTCCAGCAGGCGGACCAGATTCGCGCCTACCGGGAAGCGTGGAAGGCGGTTGGTCACACGCGCGAGCCGCGCGTTTCGGTCAGCCGCAGCATCTTCGCGCTAGTGGATGATCGCGACCGCGTCTACTTCGGCGGCGGAAACCAGCACGAGGACAAGATCGGTTTCATCGACGACAAGACGCGGGCGATCTTCGGGCGCAGCTACGCCGCCGAACCGCATGTTCTCATAGAGCAATTGGCCAAGGACGAAGCGATAGCGGAAGCCGACACGCTGCTGTTGACCGTTCCGAACCAGCTCGGCGTCGACTACAACGCCCATGTGATCGAGGCGATCCTGAAGCACGTCGCACCCGCTCTCGGCTGGCGCTAAGGCCGGCAGCCCGCCTCGGCGGAAGCAGGCAGGATTGTCGCGATTGGAGCTCCGATTGCCGACGATCGAGCCCATAAGCATTCCCTCATAGACATTTCCGGCGGACGTCCTACAATTCCGTGCACCCCATTCTGCGGAAGGGCGCGATATGGCTGAAGAACGCGCTCAACGGCGTCTCGCCGCTATCGTGGCTGCCGATGTCGTCGGTTACAGCCGCCTCGTCGAACTGGACGAAGGCGGTACACTTGCGGCGTTGAAAGAACGCCGCAAGCAGATTCTCGATCCCCTTGTCCGCGAGCACAACGGCCGCATCGTCAAGACAATGGGCGATGGTGTGCTGGTGGAGTTTGCCAGTGCCGTGAATGCAGTCAGCTGTGCGATCGACATTCAGAAGGGCATGGCAACAGCCAATCAGGGCCTTGCCGACGACCGCCGAATTCTTCTGCGCGTCGGCATCAATCTCGGCGATGTCGTCGTCGAAAGCGGCGATCTCTACGGCGACGGCGTCATTGTCGCCGCGCGGCTTCAGACCATGGCTGGTCCCGGCGAAATCTACGTCTCCGGCAACATTTACGACCAGGTGCGGCGGCGCCTCTTTTGCGATTTCGACGCGCTTGGCCCCCACGCGATCAAGAACATAGTCGAGCCGGTTTCTCTCTATCGCATCAGCACGGCGACCTTGAGCCAAGGCAGCGGCGCCAAGGCCTCCTTGCCGTTGCCCATCAAGCCCTCCATCGCCGTCCTTCCCTTCACCAATATGAGCAACGAGCCGGAGCAGGAGGTCTTCGTCGACGGCTTGACCGAAGACCTGATCACCGACCTCTCCAGGGCCGGCGGGCTGTTCGTCATCGCCAGCAATTCGGTTTTCGCCTACAAGGGCCGGCATGAGGATGTGCGCCGCATCGCGCGCGAACTCGGCGTTCGCTACGTGCTGGAAGGCAGTGCCCGACGGGCGGCCGGTCGTGTTCGCATCAACGCCCAACTGATCGACGCCTTGCAGGGCGATCACCTGTGGGCGGAGAGGTTTGACCGCAGCCTGGAGGATATGTTCGCCGTTCAGGACGAAGTGACGAGCAGGATCGTCGAGGCCCTGGTCGGGCGCCTAACTGACGCACCGGCCCGGAACCGCCCATCGAACCTGAAAGCCTACGACTATTGCGTGCGAGCGCGCTCGCTCGGTCTGCAGACCGCAGGGGCAGCAAGAGAGGCGATCTTCCTTCTCGAGCGGGCGCTCGCACTCGATCCGGACTATGCGGAAGCGCATCGACTGCTGGCGCTGAACCTCTGGATGAGCTGGGAGTTCTGGGACCAGCCGATCGTTCCCTATCGGCAGCGCGCCGTCAGCGAAGCACAAAGGGCGGTAACGCTCGACCCCCACGACGCCGGGAACCGCTGGGTCCTTGGCATCATTCTCGGTCACGAGCGCCGTTGGGAGGAATCCGATACCGAGTTCGACCTGGCCCTGACGCTCGATCCGAACCACGCCGATGCCTGGGCGATGCGCGCCGACCTCATCGTCCTTTGCGGTCGACCAGCGCAGGCGATCGAGCATGTTCACAAGGCGCTTCGCCTCAACCCGCACCCACCGGGCTGGTACTATTGGATGCTTGGTCAGGCTCAATATGCAATTCGGGATTACGAGGCCGCGGTCCGAACCTTGCGTCGCCCTGAAACCTACCGGGCGACATCACGCCGTCTGCTCGCTGCCAGTCTGGCGCGGCTCGGTCGCCTGGACGAGGCACGGACCGAAGCACAATTGTTTTTGATGAACAATCCGAACTTCACGATCGGCCAATGGGCCGCATCGCAACCGTTCCGGGACGAGACGATGCGGCAGCACTTCGTGGAAGGCTACCGCCTGCTGGACCTGCCCGAATAGGCGGCCCCGTTCGCCAGGCGCGCCGACCGACAGACGCGTGAGATCGCTATCTCACGCGTCACCTACGGGCACCGTCGCTGGGGTCACGGCAACAGACTTAAGGAACCTGTGGCGGATGCGCGACGCCGAGATAATAGTCGCCCTCGCCGCCGCTCTGATACTCACCCGTGTAGCGCTGGCGGGCGTCGCCCAATGTGCGTGCCGGCGGGCGATAGACGTAGCCCGGCGCTGGATCCATATAGATACTGCCTGTTGGCATCGGATCGACATAGACCGCCCCTGGCGCCGGCTCCACATAGACAGGCCCAGGTGCGGGCTCGAGATAATACGGACCCGTCGACATCAACCTATTCTGGGTACCTGGCGGATTGTGCGGATCGATACCAGTATAAAAGCCGTTGGCCAGCACCGGACCAGCTGCCCCACTCAAGGCAAAGACGATTGCGGCGAATGACATCCTCTTGGAAACTCTCATAGCGTTGCTCCTGTCTCGGCTTCGCATCCAGCCCCGCGCAGGAGGCCCAGCAGGCTGCGCCTCCTGTCGGATGCTGCCCGAGAGATAAACGCCTGATCGCTGCAACCGTTCCGCCGCAGCCTCAATGCAGACCGAAGAGATTGAGCAGTTCTTCGCGGTGGCGGACAAATTCGGGCGCGCTGCGATCGCGGGGTCGCGGCAGATCGATCTCGATCAGCCTTGGTTCGCCACCCTTCTCGCGTGGCAGGATCAGGATACGGTCGGCGAGGTAGATCGCCTCCTCGAGATCATGGGTGACGAGAACGGTCGTCACATCCTCATCCCGCCAGATCCGTGCCAGTTCCTGCTGCATGCTGATCTTTGTCATGGCGTCGAGCGCGCCGAGCGGCTCGTCGAGAAGCAGGATTTCGGGCTGGACCGCCAGCGCACGAGCAATGCCGACGCGCTGCGCCATGCCGCCGGACAGTTGCCGGGGATAGGCGCTTTCAAACTGCTGCAGGCCGACGAGCTGGACATAGCGTCGTGCCCGGTGCCTCGCCTCGCCGCGCGAGAGGCCCTGCGTCTCCAGCCCGAAGCCGACATTGTCGAGCACCGTCAGCCAAGGCAGCAACCTCGGCTCCTGGAAGATCACCGCGCGGTCGGTGCCGACGCCTTTCGTCAGCTTGCCGTCGATCAGCACCTCTCCGGCATCTGGATCCTCGAGCCCTGCCAGAACCCGCAGCAAGGTCGTCTTGCCGGAACCGCTGGCGCCGACGATCGCGAGCGTCTCACCTGAGCGGATGTTGAGGTTGATATCCCTGAGAACGGGCAATGGCGCGCCGTTCAGGCGGTAGGACTTGGAGAGATGGCGGATCGCCACCTCTCCACGACGAAGGTTCTGGGCAACGCTCATGGCCGGTCCTCAGTTGCTGGCCGATGCGCCGTCGACGGCGAAGAGCACGTCCTTTGGCGTCAGCTGGCCTTCCTTGAGCTTGCCTTCACGCACCAGAACGGCGATCCAGAACTGAAGGTCACGCTCGACGGGCAGGCCGCCCGCCCGCACGCCGTAGCCACGGAAATGCTGGGCGATGTCAGGATTTTCGCCACGCGCTTGCAATGCCTTTGCGAGGATTTCCTTGGTTTCCTCGGGATGCTCACGCGCGTAGTCCAGCGCACGGGCCGACTGCAGGACGAAGGTCTTGGCGGCTTCCGGATGTTCGTTGATGAAATCCCGGCGCAGCACGACGAAGCCTCCGGCAATCTCGCCGAGCACATCGGTGTCGTCGAAGATCGCACGCAGGCCACCCTTCTTGCGGGCTGCCCCTTCGAAGGTCGTCTGCCAGTAGCCGAAAGCGGAAATATCCACCTGGCCGGAGCGCAGAACCTGCTCCAGCTGCGGACCGGGGACGACAACCTGGTTGGCGGCGTCTGTCGGCAACCCGACCGAATGCAGGGCTTCGCGGATCGTATAGTCGAGATGGGCGCCCAGCGTGTTGACGGCAATGCTCTTGCCGGCGATGTCCTTGATGCTCTTGATGGGGCTGTCTTCGAGCACGTAGAAGATCGACTGCACCTCGTCATTGATGCCGTTCGAGGGATAGGCGGCGACGAAGTCGTTGCCGCTGATGATCGAATTCAGGACGGCGGACGTCGCGGCACCGCCGATCTCGACGTCGCCCGAGGCCAGCGCGATCAGCGAGGCCGGGCCGCCCGTGGCGTAGCCGACGCTCTCGATCGTGATGCCGGTGCCCTCGAAGTATCCGAGTTCCTGGGCAAGCTCGTGCGCCGACAGGCCACCCTGGCTCGCGAGATAGCGCAGCTTCACGTCATCGGCCGCGGCCGCCGGTGCGACAAGGCCGAGGGTGATTGCAGCAGACAGAAGAAGGTTGCGGGCATGGAAGGTCATATCGATATCCTTTCGAAGGAGAAATCTGGCAAAGAAACGATCAGGCGTTGGGTTGCGACCAGCGGCAGAGGTTGCGCTGGAGCAGAACGAGCAGCGCGTTGGCGGCGAGCCCGAGCAGGGCGAGCAACAGGATCGCCGCGAACATCAGCGGGATCTGGAAGTTGTATTGGGCGTTCATGACCTGGAAGCCGATGCCCTTGTTGGCGCCGATCATCTCGGCGGCGATCAACAGCAGAAGCGCCGTGGTGGCCGAGAGGCGCAGGCCTACGAAAATCGCCGGCACCGAGGCAGGCAGCACCACGCGGCGGAACACGGTGAGCGGTCCGGCACCGTAGGTTCGGGCCATCTCGATCAGCTTCTTGTCGACCTCTTTGACGCCGCCGATCGTCGAAAGCAGGATCGGAAACAGCGTCGCCCAGAAGATCACGAAAACCTTTGAGGTCTCGCCGAGGCCGAGCAGCAGGATGAAGACCGGATAGAGCGCCAGGGCCGAGGTCTGGCGAAAGAGCTGCAGGATCGGGTCGAGCGCCTGTTCGACAAGCCGTACCTGGCCCATGAACAGGCCGAGCGGGATGCCGACTACGACAGCGGCCGCAAAGGCGATGCCCGATCGCTGCAGGCTGATGGCGATATCGTCCAGTAGCGCGCCGCTGGCAAGACCGCCCCACAGCGCGGACAGGATCACATCGAGAGGCGGAAAGACCGCTGGATTGACCCAGCCAAGCGTGCTGGAAAGTTGCCAGAAGGCGAGAAACCCGAGTACGACGCCATAGCGTGCGACGATCGAGCCAAGCAGGGCGCGCCAGCGGGAAACGATGGCCGGGACGGCTGTAGAGACCTGACCGTCAGCGCGGCCGAGACCAAAGCTCGCTGCAAGCGACGTGTTGACGTGTTCGTAGGACATGATCGCACCTCACTCTGCTGCCTGAACGGCCGATCGCACGTCGGCCCAGCGGTTGACGGGAATGGGCAGACCGAGATTTTCTCGGAGCGTCCGACCCTCATAGGCCGTGCGGAAAAGGCCGCGACGCTGCAGTTCCGGGACCACCAGCTCGACAAAGTCGTCAAGCGCCGTCGGAAACCAGGGCGGCAGGATGTTGAAGCCATCGGCCGCTTCGTTTTCGAACCACTCCTGCAGGGTGTCGGCGATCTGTTCTGCCGTTCCGACGATCGTGTAGTGGCCGCGCGCTGACGCAATCCATTGATAGAGCTGGCGAATGCTGAAGTTGTTTTCGTCGGCGATCTGGCGGATCAGCGCCTGCCGGCTCTTCATGCCCTCGGTTGGCGGTGCCGGCGGCAGCGGCCCATCGAGATCGTAGCCATGGAGATCGAGCGTGCCGCCGGTCAGGCCATTGAGCAGGCCGATGCCATCCTCCTCGACGATGAGCGAGGTCAGGCGATCGTACTTTTCGCGCGCTTCGGCCTCCGTTCTGCCGACGAAGGGGGAGACCCCGGGCATGACCAGAATGTGGTCCGCGTTGCGGCCGAGACCGCGCGCACGTGCCTTGATGTCGCGATAAAATTCCTGCGCCGTCTCAATGTGCTGGTGCGCAGTGAAGATCACCTCAGCCGTCGCGGCCGCCAGCCCGCGACCGTCGTCGGACTGGCCCGCCTGGACGATGACAGGATGCCCTTGCGGAGAGCGCGAGATGTTGAGCGGGCCGCGCACCTTGAAATGTTCGCCGCGATGGTCGGTATCGTGCAGCTTCGCCGGGTCGTAGAAGATGCCCGTTTGCTTGTCGCGAATGAACGCATCGTCCTCGAAGCTGTCCCAGAGCTTCGTGACCACGTCGACATGCTCGGCCGCGCGCCGATAGCGTTCGGCATGCGGAAGCTGCGTCTCGCGGTTGAAGTTCTGCGCCGTCGCATCGCCCGTTGTCGTCACCACATTCCATCCGGCGCGGCCGCCGGAAATGAGATCGAGCGAAGCGAATTTGCGTGCCGTGGTGTAGGGCTCTTCATAGGTCGTCGACGAGGTCGCGATGAAGCCGAGATGGGTGGTGAGCGGCGCCAGCGCCGAAAACAGGGTCACCGGCTCGAAGCCCGCCACCCGGGCGTTTCCGCCCTCGCGCGCCCCGCCGAAGCCGATCGCCAGCCCATCTGCCAGGAAATAGGCGTCGAACAGACCGCGTTCCGCCGTCAGCGCCAGTTGCTTGTGAAATTCGAAACTGGTCGCCCCGTCGGCCGGCTGGTCGGGGTGGCGCCAGGCGGCGATATGCTGTCCGCCACCGGGAAGAAATGCTCCAAGCCGGATCCTGCGTGTCATCTCAATCCTCTCCTCTTCTCGCTGCAAATTCTTGGGCGTCAAGCGCCTCAGCGGCACGGATGAAGGGCTGTCTGCGACCAGACCCACGACCTTGGCTGCCAGAAAGACAGGCTACATTATCCATAATATTTATAGAGAAAGAGTATTTCCCGTGCGCCCGAGGCAAGTGAAAAGATTTTCGACACAGGCGCAGAAAGCGAGATCAATCGCCGTGTACCGGGGGACTGAGAGCTTGGGAGAGAAAGGCTGGTTGCGCCGTGACTTGTTGCGAGGCGAGCGCGGTGAACCGAGCAATCCTGAGGACTCTCCACGGCTGTGGCCACAGCCTGGAACGCGCGATATCGCCGCAGCGCATACCGCTTCGGCCGAAATACCGTCGCTCCGCGAGACCCGGGCGGTGCCTGGACAATCAGCCAATCGCACCGGGGAAATTATTCTACTCTGAGTGGTTTTCGAGCCAAAGGGTTTCTTATCCTGAATCGGGCACTCGACTATTTTTTGGGCACTTGCGGCGGCCTTTGCCAAAAATGCGGCCACCGCCATCCAATGAGAGTAGAAGACGTGTCCCAAGCAACCATCAAATCTCCCCCGAAACCGATTTACGCCTCCTTCGGCTTTCAAGTCCTCGCGGCCATGGTGATCGGCCTGCTGCTCGGCCTCGTCGCCCGCAACATGGGCGTCGATGCCAGCGGCAACGCCAACTGGCTGACGGTAACCCTGCAGACGATCGGTTCGATCTTCGTCCAGCTTTTGCGCGCCCTCGTGCCGCCGCTCGTCTTCACCGCCATCGTCGCCTCGATCGCCAATCTGGCGACGCTGCAGAATGCCGCGAAACTCGTCTGGCAGACGCTGCTCTGGTTCGCGATCACATCGCTGATTGCCGTCGTCATCGGCATCGCCCTCGGACTGATCCTTCAGCCGGGCGTCGGCTCTGCCGTTTCGCAGGAAGCCGCCAAGGCGCCCTCCTACTCCGGCTCGTGGCTTGATTTCCTGAAGGGCCTGGTGCCCGCCAACGTGCTCGGCCTCGAAGCCAGCACCAAGGTCACCGACACGGGTGCTACCACCTCGCTCAATTTCAACGTCTTGCAGATCCTCGTCGTTTCGATCGCCGTCGGTGCCGCTGCGCTGAAGGTCGGTGATGCCGCCAAGCCGTTCCTCGCCTTCAACCAGTCGCTGCTCGCCATCGTCCGCAAGATCCTCTGGTGGGTCATCCGCCTGACTCCGATCGGCACGATCGGCCTGCTCGGCCGCGCCGTCGCCCAATATGGCTGGGAAACGCTGGCGCAACTCGGCTGGTATGCCGCGGCTGTCTATATCGGCCTTGCGATCGTGCTCTTCGTCGTCTACCCGGCGCTGCTCATCGGCCACGGCCTGAAGCCGTCGCGCTTCTTTGCCGGCGCCTGGCCGGCGATCCAGCTCGCCTTCGTCTCCCGTTCTTCCGTAGGCACCCTGCCCGTCACCGAAACGGTGACCGAAAAGAGCCTCGGCGTTCCCCGCGAATACGCCGCCTTCGCCGTACCGCTCGGCGCGACCACCAAAATGGACGGCTGCGCCGCGATCTACCCGGCCATCTCGGCGATCTTCATCGCGCAGTTCTTCGGGCTGCCACTCGGCATCCAGGAATATGTGCTGATCGTCTTCGTCTCTGTACTCGGCTCCGCCGCCACCGCCGGCCTCACCGGCGCGACCGTCATGCTGACGCTGACGCTCTCGACGCTCGGTCTGCCGCTCGAAGGCGTCGGCCTGCTGCTCGCCATCGACCCGATCCTCGACATGGGCCGCACGGCGGTCAACGTCGCCGGCCAGGCACTGGTGCCGACGATCGTCTCCAAGCGCGAGGGCATTCTCGACGAGACCGTCTACAACGGCGACAAGGTCGTCGATGACCTTGAGCCGCTCGTGGCTGCGGCACGCGCGGCCTAGCGCTCCAAAAACTGACCATGCGGGCTACGACGGCCCGCATGTGCCCGCTCGGCAAGGTGCGCAGCCACCATCAACTCAAACGTACCCGACCTGCGAGACACCTATTTGCAGCGGGCCGCAAAATCCCCCTTTCGCCGATCAAGCAGAGCTTGCACAAGCGAGCCGAGCAGTGTCTCTTCTATCGAGACTTATTGAGTGCTTGGCCGGATCGCGTACGCTGGCGGGCCCTGCGCTTTGCTCAGGCATCGCCGCCGGCGTGCTGCGTCCTCTGGCTATGAAGAGGACCGGCGATGTCTCTCACCGAGTTTCATCTCATCACCCAATGGACCATCGATGCTCCGGTCGAAGACGTGTGGCGGGAGCTGAGCACCCCGGAGGCCTGGCCGGAATGGTGGTCATCGGTCAAGCGGGTTTCCCTGCTGCGCGAGGGAGACGAACACGGCGTGGGCGCGGTTCGCCGGCTGGAATGGGTGACGGCCCTGCCCTATGAACTGATCTTCAACGTGGAGACGGTGCGGGTCGAGCCGCTGTCGCTCATCGAAGGCAGGGCCTCAGGGGAGCTTGACGGCATCGGCCGATGGACGCTTGAGCGCGAAGGCCCCCGCTGCCGGGTGCGCTACGACTGGATCGTCCAGGTCACCAAGCCCTGGATGATCACGCTCTCATTCATCCTGAAGCCCATCTTCCGTTGGAACCATGGGGTGGTCATGGAGCGTGGCCGGCGCGGTCTCGTGCGTCGCCTCGCCCGCGCCTAAACGCTATTTTGAGCACACCTTTTCCCAAAGACAGGAAGAGCACAGCCCGCCCGGGCGACGCCAAGGTCGGGGCGGAGGCAACTGGCTAAACGGCAATGGTCTGGCTTGAAGTCGCCCGGGGGGATCGCCCGCTCTTCCGAAGCGATCGTTCGCATCGAAACCACCGAAGTGCTGTCCGCCCAAAAAGATTTGAGGCACAATTGCGCGCCCGCCGGAGCGGGAGAACCTCACTGTTGGGGTCGCTGAAATGTCAGCGACGGCGATCAATATGAATCTCTGGATGTGTCCGAAACTGGAGCAGGACGCGAGTCCGTTTGCCAAATGAGTGAATTTCTCCTTAACATATCAGGCACGGGCCCTGTCGCCACTAGCTTGGAGATCTGGGTAAGTATGGCCTTGATCGGGGCGCTCGGATTTGTTCTCGGCTTCGCCATGAATCGTGGATCGATCTGCACCGTCATCGCCACGAAGGAGTTGGTATCGGACAAGAGGCCGGCACGTTTCATCGCTCTGGTCGAATGCGCCGTCTGGGCGGCCCTCGTCTACGCAATCCTCGAAACGGCACCGATGATGCAGGAGGGCTGGTCGCCACTCGGCTACCTCGTTCTCGCAGCCATTTTGCTTGGGATCGGCAGCTATGTGAACGGCGCTTGTGTGTTCGGGTCCGTTGGGCATATCGGAAATGGCGAAATCGGATTCGCATTCACGTTTCTCGGGATCTATGCGGTCCTCTACATTGAATCCTTGTTTGATCTGCTTTCGGATCAGCCGCCGATAAGTGCTCCCCCGCCGCTGGAGGCGGCGCTTCTCGCGCTTGCATTGTTGGCGATCATGGCTCTGAGGCTCGGCGTTTCACGCAGATCCGAGTCAAACTTCCGGCGGCTGACGATAGCGATGGGAGCGATCGGCATCACCTCTACGGTCCTGACGCTTCTTGCGCCCGGGTTCTCAATCACCGCATCGGTCGGAGCGATCGCTTCGATACCTGTCGCGGGAGCCGTGATTTCGGTCTGCATGTTCGGCGGCAGCCTCGTTTCCGCAAGACTTCGGAAGCATGGATTCATGCTGAAGCGGCCGACAGTGAAGACCATAGTCAAGAGAACGCTTGCGGGCATCCTTATGGGACTGGGTGCACTACTCATTCCCGGTGGGAACGACACGCTGCTGCTGATTGGTCTGCCCGCAGGGGCCTGGCAGGCGGCGCTCGCCTACGTGCTGTTCGTTGCGACGCTTGCCGCGCTCATTGTCAAAATCGGTTCGGTGGCAAAACCTTGGTCATGACGCTGCTACACCGACAAGATGCTTGTCCGCCTCTAGAGCATCCCGCCTTCAAGTGGAAGCACAGAACGCGGATAAGATCCTCTAGAATCAAAGTGCTAGTGCGTCCATGTTGATCGCGTCCGCGACACCGCGGTGCGGTCCACACGTCTATCCGAACAAAAAAAGGCCCCGCTCGATGGCGGGGCAGGCGCGCATCCCCAGCTTAAAGGATGCGAGGGAACTTGGGATTCGAAGCAGGCAACGTCCGGACCGGTGGCTCTGAGGCGAGCCGCTCCCGGCTCTATGGCGCCGACATCTCCTGTTGAACGAGAGCCGTTCGATTGCCGCGGTGGAGGTCCGCGGCGAAAGTGCAGGCCGCCGTATGCCCCGGCGAAAGCACCCGGGATGGCGGCAGCGCCTTAGCGCAATCGTCGACGGCAAGAGGGCAACGGGTTCGGAACCGGCAGCCCGACGGCGGGTTTGTCGGACTGGGAACTTCGCCGATCATCAACGGTCCCCTGCGGTGCTTCTCGATCCGCGGATCCACCTCGGGCGCCGATGCCAGCAGCATCTGCGAATAGGGGTGGCTCGGACGGTCATAAAGCTCCTTTGACGAGCCATGCTCGACGATCCTGCCGAGATACATGACGTAGACACGCGACGCCGCCTGCCGCACCAGCGCAAGATCATGGGCAATGAACAGGCATGCCACGCCCAGATCCTTCTGCAGCCGCAGGAAGAGGTTCATCACCTGTGCACGGATCGAGAGATCGAGCGCGCTCACCGGTTCATCGCAGATCAACACGCGCGGGTTCACGGCAAGCGATCTGGCAATCGCCACGCGCTGGCGCTGACCGCCCGAGAGCTCGCGCGTGTGACGGTCCCTGACCGCGGATGCGAGGCCCACCTGATCCAGGAGCTCCTTGGTGCGGCGATCCCGCTCCTCCGGCGATCGGGTGCCGGCGATCACCAGCGCTTCGTCGATCGCCTCGCCCACAGTCTGTCGATCGTTCAGAGACGAATAGGGATCCTGGAAGACGTATTGCAGCGCCCGGCGGCTGTCGCGCAGGGCGGCCCCGGAGAGAGCGCTGAGATCGACGCCGTCGAGCAGCACGCGGCCGCTGCTTGCCTTCTCGAGCCCGACGATGGTGCGCCCGAGGGTCGACTTGCCGCAGCCGGATTCGCCGACCAACCCGACGATCTCGCCCGGATAGAGTTCGATCGAGACATCGTCGACGGCATGGACAAATTTGCCCCGCTGAACGCTCTTGAAGCGCGTCTGCAGGTTTTCAACTTTAAGAACAGGTGCTTGTGTCATGCGGCAGCCTTTCCTTGATTGACGACAGGGCAAGCCACGAGAACCGCGCTGTCGTCCGACCGGACCAACGGAGGGCGGCTGTTGCTGCATGCAGGGACGGCGAGTTCGCAGCGCGGCGCAAGAGCGCAGCCTTTGATCGGTGCACCGAGCGTCGGCGGAATGCCGGGAAGCCCCCGGAACTCCGATCCGATTGGGTCCTCTCGCCGCGGTATCGCGTTGATCAGGCCCTGCGTGTAGGGGTGACGCGGGCTCACCAGCACCTTGTCCACCGGACCGCATTCGGCAGCGCGCGCCGCATACATGACGACGATGTTGTCGGCTGCACCCGCGACCACGCCCATGTCGTGGGTAATCAGCACCATCGCCATGTTCAGCCGACGCTGCACGTCCTTGAGCAGCCGCAGGATCTGCGCCTGAACCGTCACGTCGAGTGCGGTCGTCGGCTCGTCGGCAATCAGGAGCTTCGGCTCGCCGGCAAGCGCAATGGCAATGACGATGCGTTGCCGCAAGCCGCCGGAGAGCTCGTGCGGATATTGCCGAAGCCGTGCCACCGGGTCGGAGATGCCGACGAGTTTTACAAGTTCCAACGCACGCGCTTCCGCGGCCCTCGGCGTCATGTCGAGATGCAGTTCGGCCATCTCGGCGATCTGCCGCCCGATCCGGCGTACCGGATTGAGCGCGCTCATCGGGTCCTGAAAGATGAAACCGACGGACTTGCCGCGCAGTTTCTGGATCTCAGCCTCGGGCAGGCCGATCAGCTCGCGACCCTCGAGCTTGACGGAGCCGGAGAGCATCGTCGTCACGCCTGTTGGCATCAGCCCGAGCGGCGCGAAATTCATCACCGTCTTGCCGCTACCGCTTTCGCCGACGATGGCAAGACATTCGCCTTGCCGGACCGAATAGCTGACGCCGTCGACCGGGCGTACTGCCGATTTCGCGGTCAGCAGGTTGACCGTCAGGTTCCTGACCTCAAGGAGCGGTTCGTCATGCATCGGAATTCTCCTTGCCCCAGCTTGCGACCTCGGCCCGACGGATTGCGAGCATGCGCCGTGTCAGCGGTTTCGGAATGCGGTTGAGCGCGATGGATTCCCCGAGCGTGTTGAAGCCGATGACGGCGGCTGTGAGGGCGAGGCCCGGCAGCAGCACCTGGCGCGGGTCGGATTCGAGATAGGGCAGCGCATCCACGAGCATCTGCCCCCATTCCGGCGTCGGCGGCTGGATGCCGAGGCCGAGGAAGCTCAGCGTCGCGACCGCGAGCGCAGCCGTGCCGGCGTCTGCCGTCGCATAGACCATCACCGCACCGATCGTCCCTGGCAGAAGGTGACCGAAGTAGATGCGCCAGGGGCTGGCGCCCAGCACCCGCAAGGCCTCGATATGCGGCTTGCTCATGATGCTGACGGCGACCGCCCGGCTGATGCGGCCGCTCATCGGCCACCAGGCAAGCGCCAGTGCCAGCACCATGGTCCAGTATCCGGGGCCGACGATGCCGATGACGGCGAGCGAGATGATCAGGCTCGGAATGGAGAGACCGACATCGACGACGCGCATCAAGAGGTCATCGACCCAGCCGCGATGATAGCCGGCGATCGTTCCGAGCAGGATGCCGATGGTCATCGCGACGCCGAGAACCGAGCCCACGCTGACGAGCGAAGTGTTTGCGGCGATGATCAACCGGCTGAAGGTATCGCGTCCGAGGTGGTCGGTTCCGAGCCAGTGAGCGGCGGACGGACCAAGTCCGGCATCGAGCAGGCTCTGGGTGCTCGGATCCTGGGGTGCAAGCCAGGGCGCGAAGGTGCCGAGAGCAACGAATAGGCCGATGGTGATCAGTGCCGCGCGCGGCATCTTGTTCAATCGGGCAAAAATGGGATTGAGCATGTTCATGGTCAGCTCCATTGGCGACGAATGCGCGGATCGGTCAGCAGGACTGCCAGATCGACGATCAGGTTCACCACGATGAAGAAAGTGAGGAAGATGAGCAGGCACGCCTGCACCACCATGAAATCGCGGAAGCGCACGCCGGCGAGGAAATAATCTCCCAGGCCCTGCCAGGCGAACAGCGGTTCGACGATGATGGCGGTCGCGGTCATCAAACCGACCTGGGTGCCGAGCGCGTTGATGAAGAGGGGTGTGATGTTGGGCAACGCCTCACGGAACAAGATGGCGGTGCGGCCGAGGCCCTTGCTTTTCGCGGTCAGAACGAAGGGACTCGTCATCGCCTCTTCCAGACCCACCCGCACGACACGACTGAGAACGGCAGCCGGCAGAACGGCGACGGTGAGCCATGGCAGGATCCAGCTTTTCGGACCATTGAAACCGAACGATGGCAGGAGCTGGAAGGTGACGGAGAAGGCGTAGATCATCAGCGCGCCGACGAAGAACGTCGGGGTCGATGCGCCGAGGAGCGCCAGACCGCGCGAAACGCGATCCGGCAATTTGTAGGGCCAGAAGGCACCGAGGAACCCCAAGGCCAGGCTGATGAGGGTGGCGATCACGGCCGAGCCCGCAATCAGCGTTCCCGTCACGAACATACGGTTCGCGAGGTCCGCGCTGACGTTCGTTCCCGTTCTGTAGGAGATGCCGAAATCTCCGCGAACCGCATCGCCCAGCCAATCCACGTAGCGCATCAGCAATGGCTTATGCAGTCCTATCTCTTCGGCAACCTGTTCGACGTAACCCGGTGTTGCGACCGCCCCGCGAAGCTCGGCAATCAAGACTGCAACATTACCGGGTGCCGAAACCACGAGGGTGAAGCAAACAAGGGACGCCATGAACAAAAGGACCAGGGAATGCTTCAGCCGCTTGCTGATGAAGTGGATCAAGGTACCCTCCTCTTACTCGGCCAGCAGAACGTTTTCGTAGGGCATGTCGTATTCGGTGACCGGGCTCGAAAAGCCGTGGACCCGCTTGGAAAGCGCCCAGATGCTCGGCACGTAGACCAGCGGCGCAATCGCGTCGTTGTCCCTGAGCCAGTCGTAGACCTTCTGGATAGTCGGCTGAATCTGGTCCCCCGTTGCCGCCATCGCCGCGTTGATCAATGGATCCAGATTAACCGGATCGGTGACCAGCTTGCCCTCGACGTCATTGTGGAAGGTCGACAGGCACAGCCCCACGATCGAGCCGAATGGATCGTATGGCGCGCCGTAGGTCAGGAAGAAGCCGAGGTCATACTTCTGCTCCAGCATGTCGGTGTGCTTGGAGGCATGATCGACCGAACGGATCACCAGGTCGATGCCGATCTCCTTCATCTCGGACTGGATGACTTCGGCAATGACGCGCGATCCCGGCACGGCGTCCGGGCTGACGACCAGTTCGAGCGTCAGCGGCTTGCCGTCCTTGGACCTTATGGGGCTTCCCGTCCAGCCGGCCTTTTCGAGCAGGGCCGAGGCGGCCGCCGCATCGCGAACCGGTGCATCACTCTGCGTTCCAGCATAGGGCAAAGCGCTGGAGAACATATTGCCGGCGGGCTTGGCGTAGCCGTGGTAGAGCACCTTGGAGATCGCCGCGCGATCGATGCCGATGCTGACGGCCCTTCGCACCGCCGGATCCTTGAGCGCCTCGGCGCGGTCCGGATTATAGGCCATCACCAGCGTGACATTGCCCGGATCGACGACGACATTGAAGCCGGCCGCCTCGAGCTGCTTGCCTTCTTCCGGAGTGAGCGGCGCGATCCAGAAGCCGCCGATCAGGTCAAGCTCGCCGGCACGCAGCGCTGCAACCCGCGACCGTGCATCGGGGACGACCTTGGCTTCAAGGCGTTCATAGGATGGCAACTCGCCCCAGTAACCTTCGTGATGCTCGAAGACGCTCTGCGTATCGTCGGCGCTGATCTGACGCCACGGCCCGGTGCCCACAGGCTCCTTGAACTTGCCATCACCGCCAACCGATTTGGGCGAAAGAAAGCGCGTCGGCCGGGTGTAGGAAAGCTCCTGCATCAGCGCGAGAACCGGCTCCTTGAAATGCAGGGTGACGTGGTAGTCGTCGACCACCTCAAGCGACTGGAAGTGTTTTGAGCAATTCATCCAGCTGAACTGGTCGAGCCCCATCCAGCGCTCGAGATTCCATTTGCACGAGGCAGCATCGAACTTGGTGCCGTCCTGAAACGTGACGCCCTGGCGCAACGTCAGATGCAGTGTTTTTCCACCGTCCTCGATCTTCCAGTCGGTCGCCAGGCACGGTTCGATCTGGCCGCCCTTGCCGTATTTCACGAGCGGTTCGAACATCAGATCCTGGATCGCCCAGATCGCATAGTGGCTCTGCGGATCGAGATTGCCGGCAGGCTTGGCGATGGCGACCCGAAGCGTGCCGGCTGCACCCTGCGCATAGGCGATTTTCGACAAGGCACCCTGTGCGATGGCCAAGCCGATAGCGCCGGCCGCCCCTTGCAGGAACGTACGTCTCTTCATTGACATGAATTTCTCCTCCTTGTGGGCGCTCCTCGCGCCGTCGATACAAGCGGCCTCCACACCGTTTTGTATAGACAAAAGAACTGTCTCATGTATGCAATCTTGCGTCAATATCGTATTTTAGATTGTAGGCATTTTGAACCTTGAGTGAAAAGCCACCAGGTCCTGGCGCATCGAAGCTGGCAAGAAATCTCCCGCTTCTCGGCTCATCTGATCAAAGGGTGGATGCGGCGGCGGGAATTGATCAGCCAAAGTGGCCTTCTCCGCTTGAAATCTCCGAAGATTGCCGGATTCAAATTGTATGCAATATGAAGACAGCTACTTCACTTGTCGTTGCGTTCGCGCGAGTTGAATAGCGCCAAGGCGATACCCGCGCCTGAGGGGCAGCGCTATCTCCGCAAGCATCCCTTGATACATCCCCTCCAGGGGGATAGGTTACGAGCATGAGCGAACACAGACACGATACCCACTCCGAGATCGTCAAGCGACTAAAGCGCGCCGAAGGGCACCTGAAGAGCGTCATTGCCATGATCGAGGGCGGCCGCCCCTGCCTCGACATCGCCCAGCAGCTCCACGCGGTGGAGAAGGCGATCAGCCAGGCGAAACGAACCCTGATCCAGGATCATCTGGACCATTGCCTGGAAGACACGATCGGTGCGCTTCCGCGTGATCAGCGCCACTCCATCGACGAGTTCAAGGCGATCACAAAGTATCTCTGAACGACCACGCCCGCCCCGACTGCAACCGCCACCGAACGAGCGAGCCCAAACATCATGCTGCAGATCCTCGCAAACCGCACGTACCGCCATCTGTTCCTTGCGCAGGTGATCGCGCTGGTCGGAACCGGTCTTGCGACCGTTGCGCTCGGGCTTCTCGCCTATGATCTGGCAGGCGCCGAGGCGGGCGTCGTCCTGGGCACGGCACTCGCGATCAAGATGATCGCCTATGTCGGCGTGGCGCCGATCGCCGCCGCCTTTGCGGAGCGGCTTCCGCGTCGCGCGATGCTCGTCTGCCTCGATCTGGTGCGCGCCGCCGTCGCACTCTTCCTGCCGTTCGTGACCGAGATCTGGCAGGTCTATGTGCTGATCTTCGTGCTGCAGTCGGCGTCGGCCGCCTTTACCCCCACCTTCCAGGCAACGATTCCGGATGTGCTGCCGGATGAAAGGGAATACACACGCGCCCTGTCGCTCTCGCGGCTTGCCTATGACCTCGAGAGCGTCGCAAGCCCGATGCTCGCCGCAGCGCTGCTCACCGTCGTCAATTTCCACAACCTGTTTGCCGGCACGGTCATTGGCTTCCTCGCCTCCGCTGCACTCGTCGTCTCGGTCGCGCTTCCAAGTCCGAAGGCGACGGAACGGCGCGGCATCTACGACCGGACGACGCGGGGCTTGCGCATCTATCTGGCAACGCCGCGGCTCAGGGGACTGCTCGCGCTCAACCTCGCGGTCTCGGCTGCCGGATCGATGGTCATCGTCAACACGGTGGTCTTGGTCCAGGCCAAATTCGGGCTCACTCAGACTGACACAGCCATCGCGCTCGCTGCCTTTGGCGGCGGCTCGATGATCGCGGCGCTGCTGTTGCCCCGCCTGCTCGACAGGACACCGGATCGCGTCGCCATGTTTTCGGGTGCAGCGGTCCTCACCGCCGGCCTGTTCATCGGCGCTCTTGTCCCAAGTTTCGTTTCGCTGCTGCCGCTGTGGCTCGCCATCGGTCTCGGCTATTCGCTGGCACAGACACCATCCGGCCGGCTGCTGCGCCGCTCGGCGCAACCGGAAGACAGGCCCGCGCTCTTTGCCGCGCAGTTTGCCCTTTCGCATGCCTGCTGGCTGATCACCTATCCGCTTGCCGGCTGGCTCGGTGCGACGGCCGGGCTCACGCCAACCTTTGCAGCGCTTGGCCTCATCGCTGCAGGCGCCATCGTCGCGGCGGCCCGGCTCTGGCCGGCGCAGGATCCGGACGAAATCGAGCACGTTCATCACGAGCTTGCCGACGGCCACCCTCATCTTGCAGGTGCCACGCGCGTCGGCAGCGGTCACCGGCACACCCATGTGTTTGTGATCGACAGCCATCACCCAGACTGGCCGGCCGAGCGATAGGCAAACGACGGCTACTTGAAAGCGTCACCGCTGCCGGCAAAGGACAGGATCGCCGCGTCGGCGATCTCCGCAAAACGGGCGCTCGGCCCTTCGGCACCGCTGCTTTGCTGAGCGGCGCGCGCGCCCTCGATCAACAGCAGCAACGTGTCGCAAAGCAGTTCCGCATCCGCGACGCCGGCCCTGCGGCAGAGTTCCACGACGCGGTCGCGTTGCGCATCCTTGAACATGCGGATCACCGACCGCCCGGGATGATCCTCGTCGGTCAGTTGCACGGCGGCGCTCATCATTTCGCATTGGCACTTGTCGTCACCGAGATGGTCGGCGATCCGCCGAACCCACGCCCTGAGCTGCCCTAGCCCGTCGCCCGGGTACGCGTCTTCCAGCTCTTGCCAGAAGCCGTCCATCTCCATTCCCGCACGCCGCAGGCATTCGACGATCAGCTCATCCTTCGAATTGAAATGGCGGTAGAGCGTCATCTTGTTGCTGTCGGCGGCATCGGCGATCGCATCGACGCCGGTTCCGCGAATGCCGTGCCGGCGAAAGAGGTCTCGCGCAGCCTCGACGATGCGATCGCGCGGCGAACGACGTGATGGCTTGCAGAAATCCGTTGTCATCGCATTGGCCCGGCGTGGTCGGCGTGAAAAATGTTGCCCTTGACGCCCTGTCATTGGTCGATAACATGCAACGCTGTTACCGACCAGTAACATTTTTGCCAGCGCGGCACAGAGGAGTAGCCGCTTGCCGCGAAGGCCTTCCGGAGACGGCGGTAACCGCAGAAAATTTCTAGCGCAGTGTCGGTGAGCGCGGTCGTCAGGCGTCTTTTAGCCAGAGCGCACACCGCAGAGACTTATAAGATTCGATAACGCTCGTGATTTGGGTCGATCCGACCCATCATGATCTCGTGCTGGAGCCTTACGATGCGCATGCTGGATGGGCCGAAAGCTGAGGAGAACGTCGCTGACCGGAAGGTCCGCGCGGCGAGTGTGCGCATGCCCGGTTTCGAAATGCTCCGCTATGCCGCCCGCCCCGAAAGCGGCGCCCGCAAAGGATCGATCCTGCCATGATCGACTTCTTCATCCACCGGCCGATCTTCGCATCGGCCATCGCGATCATTATGACGCTTGCCGGCGGCATCTGCTATTTCCTGCTGCCGATCTCGCAATTTCCCGACGTGACGCCGCCGCAGATCGTGGTTGCCGCCAATTATCCGGGCGCCAGCGCTCAGGTGGTCGCCGACACGGTGACGACGCCGCTCGAACAGCAGATCAACGGCGTGCCGGGCATGCTCTACATGACCTCGACGAGTTCGAACGACGGCTCGTCGCGCATCATCATTTCCTTCGAAGTGGGTTATCCGATCGACGTCGCGGCGCTCGACGTGCAGAACCGCGTGTCGCAGGCGGCCTCCTCGCTGCCCGCGCTCGTCAACCAGACCGGCGTCACCATCGCCAAGCAGATCCCCAATTTCACCGTGCTCGTCAGCCTGGATTCGCCGGACAATTCGGTCGATTTCGCCTCGGTCAGCAATTACGCCTACCTGCAGATCCTTGATCCGCTGAAGCGCCTGCCGGGCGTCGGGGACGTGCAGCTTTTCGGTGAGCGCCGCTATTCGATGCGCGTCTGGCTCGATCCGGATCGCATGGCCAATCTCGGCATCACCGCCGTCGACGTCCAGAACGTCATCGCCGAGCAGAATATCCAGGTCGCAGGCGGCAAGATCGGGCAGTCGCCGGCGCCAGCAGGCACGCCCTTCGAGATGCAGATCAACGCACTCGGGCGATTGAGCGATCCCTCGCAGTTCGGTGACATCGTGCTTCGGGCCGACCAGACGACCGGCGCGACAACCAGATTGCGCGACATCGCACGCATCGAGCTCGGCGCCCTTCTCTACTCGTCATCGGTCACCTTCAACGGCAAGGAGAGCGTCGTGCTTGCCGTCTTCCAGGCGCCGGGCTCCAACGCGCTCGACCTGCAGAGCCGCGTGCAGGCGAAAATGGACGAGCTGTCGCAGCGCTTCCCCGCCGGCATCGCCTACCACATGTTCTACGACACCACGCGCTTCGTCTCGGCGGCGATGAAGGATGTGGTCTTCACCCTGCTCGAGGCGCTTGCCCTCGTCGTTTTCGTCGTCTTCATCTTCCTGCAGAACCTGCGTACGACCATTATTCCGACGATCGCCATTCCGGTCTCGCTGATCGCGACGCTCGTCGTCATGTATCTCTTCGGCTTCTCGCTCAACATGCTGAGCCTGCTTGGCATGGTGCTTGCCATCGGGCTGGTGGTCGACGACGCGATCGTTGTCGTCGAGAACGTCGAACGCCAGCTGGAGGCCGGCTTGCCGCCGCTTGCCGCCACCAAAAAGGCCATGCAGGAGGTGACCGGGCCGATCATTGCCACGACAGCCGTGCTGCTCGCCGTGTTCATCCCGGTCGCCTTCATTCCGGGCGTCGCCGGCAGCCTCTATAACCAGTTCGCCCTGACGGTTGCGATCTCCGTCGCCTTTTCCGCCTTCAATTCGCTGACGCTCAGCCCGGCCTTGAGCGCCGCGTTCCTTCGCTATCGCGGCGAGCCGCGCTTCGCCCTCTTCCGCTGGTTCAATTCGGGCTTCCATGCGTTGTCGCACGGTTATGCGCGCAGCGTCGCGGGGCTCGTGCGCTGGCGCTGGGCGCTGTTTGCCCTTTTCCTCGTCGCGATCGGGTCCACCTATGCCTTGTGGCAGCGCATTCCGTCGACCTTCCTGCCGGTCGAGGACCAGGGCTATTTCTTCGTCGTCATCCAGCTGCCGGACGGCGCCTCGCTTGAACGCACCGAGGCCGTTGCGCGGCGATCGGAGGAGATCCTGCGCGGCACCGCCGGCGTCGATTTCGTCGGCTCCGTCGTCGGCTTCAATTTCCTGTCCTTCGCCGCCCAGTCGAATTCCGCGGTGCAGTTCGCCGTCTTGAAGCCATGGGACGAACGTCCCCCCGAACAGGGCGCGTCGGCGCTGCGCGAGGCCGTATTGCCGCAACTGCTGCAGATCCCGGATGCGCTGGTGCTTGCCTTCGATCCGCCGTCGATCCAGGGGCTTGGCGCGACCGGCGGCTTCGAATTCCAGGTCGAGGATCTCGGCGGGCGCAGCGCCCAGGCACTGAACGACGCGACCCAGGCGCTGATCGCTGAAGCGCGCAAGCAGCCGGAGATCAATCCCTACCAGCTCTTCACCACCTTCAGCACCTCGAGCCCGCAATTCGACTATGACCTCGACCGCGACAAGGCGAAGTTGCTGGGCTTGAGCCTGCCGGATATCTTCAGCACGCTGCAGATCTATTTCGGCTCGCTCTACGTCAACGACTTCAACATCTTCGGCCGCACCTTCCGCGTGACGCTGCAGGCCGACCAAGGTGCGCGGGCGTCGGCGACGGATCTTTCCCGCCTCTACGTGCGCAACACCGAAGGCGAGATGGTTCCGCTCAACACGCTCGGAACCTTCAAGCCGACGGTCGGCCCCGAGACCATCACCCACTACAACAATTACCCGTCGGCGCTGATCAACGGCGCGGCAGCGCCCGGCTTCAGCTCGAGCCAGGCGGTGGCGGCGATGGAGCGCGTCGCCCGCACGACGCTGCCGCGGGACTACACATTCGAGTGGACCGGCATCACCTATCAGGAGATCCGCGCAGGCTCGATCGCCGCGCTCGTCTTTGCGCTCGCGCTCGTTTTCTGCTTCCTGATCCTGGCCGCCCAGTACGAAAGCTGGTCGATGCCGTTCATGGTGCTGCTTTCGGTGCCGCTCGCGCTTTTGGGGGCGCTTTCGGCGCTATGGCTGCGCGGACTGCAGATCGACGTCTATTCGCAGATCGGTTTCGTGATGCTGGTCGGACTTGCCGCCAAGAACGCCATCCTGATCGTCGAGTTCGCAAGACGACGACGCGAGGAGGGTCTCGACGTGGTCGCGGCCGCGGCGGAAGCGGCGCGCCTGCGCCTGCGGCCGATCCTGATGACGGCCTTTGCCTTCATCCTCGGTGTGCTGCCGCTGATGTATGCCAGAGGCGCGGGTGCGGCGAGCCGCCAGTCGATCGGCACCACCGTCTTCGGCGGCATGTTGGCGGCAACCATTCTCACACTCATCTTCGTCCCGGTGTTCTACGCGGTCATCGAGCAATGGCGCGAGCGTACGTCCTCGAAGCCGTTCGGCCAGAGCCGCGAGCCGGAGGCGGCGGAATAGGAATTGGAGCCTGACATGCGTGGTTCGAGACTGGTCCTTGCCGCAGCGGTCGCGATCGCCGCCCTCGCTGCCGCCTATCACTACAAGAACGGCGGCTTTGAGCTGAAAGGCGGCGACGCCGGCGCGGCGGTGGGTCCGCCGCAGCAGGCGATGCCCGTTCCGGTCGCAGCGGTGGTCAAGAAGACGATCCCGATCTATCTCGACTATTCGGCGCGCACCGAGGCGATCCGCAACGTCACGCTTCGCGCCAAGGTCACCGGCTACATCGAATCGCAGGCAGCTCCCGACGGTTCGGATGTGAAGGAAGGCGACCTTCTCTACCGGATCGACGCCCGCGACTATCGTGCAGAACTCGATCAGGCGAAGGCCCAGGTCGAGCGCGACCAGGCATCGCTTGACTATCTTCGGTCCAACCTCACGCGCGGCAACGAACTCGCGACCACGGGCTATCTGGACAAGGACAGTTTCGACCAGCGCCAGAGCGCCGTGCATCAGGCGGAGGCGGCGCTGGCGATGTCGCGAGCAGCGGTGCGCACGGCCGAGATCAACTTCGACTACACCGAAATTCGAGCGCCCTTCGCCGGCCGGCTTGGCCGCAACCAGGCTTCTGAGGGAACGCTCGTCAGCAATACCACCGGAACGCCCCTCAACAACCTCGTACAGCTTTCGCCGATCTATGTCTCGTTCAACCCGAGCGAAACGGAACTCGCCGACATCCAGAAGGCTCGGGCAAAGGGCAAGGTGGAGGCCGAAGTGCTTCTTCCCGGCGACGAGGAGCCGCGCTATCGCGGCGACCTCAGCTTCATCAACAATACGGTCGAGGGCAATACCGGAACGGTCATCGCGCGCGTGACGATCGACAATACCGATCTGACCCTGCTACCCGGCCAATATGTCCGCGTGCGGCTGAAAGTCCGCGACGAACCAAATGTGCTGATGGTGCCGGAAACGGCGCTCGGCTCGAGCCAGCTCGGCAAATACATCTATGTCGTCGGCAAGGGCGACACGGTCGAGCAGCGGCTCGTCACCCCCGGCCCGACAAGCGGCGACCTCATCGGCCTGACGTCAGGCGTTTCGGAGGGCGATCAGGTGATCGCGGGAAACCTGCAGAAGATTTTCCCCGGCGCGCCGGTCAAGCCGATGCCCGCCGAGCAGGCACAGAAGTAGGTGTTCTCTGGCAAGCCCGGAGCATCCTTTCCAAAAGATCGCTACGCTCGCATCAGGATCGGGAAGATCATTCCAAACGTGATGACCGCGATTGCCGCAAATTGCAGAGGCGCCGGTATTTCGCCGAGCGCCACCATGCCGACCAAGGCGGTGGTCACCGGAATGAACGGCATGAACAGCGAAGCCGGCTGCGGCCCAAGCTGGCGCACCACGAAGGTGTAGAGGACGACGGCAGCGGCACCGGCGAGGAACCCCTGGATCACCAGCTGCGTTGCGATTTCTGCCAGCGACGCGGCCCCGAGCCCGCTCGGCGCCAGGATGTGCAGCAGCGGCAGCGGCAGACAGGAAAAGAAGACCACGGCGATGGTCGCCGTGACCGCGTCGACCGACCAGAGCCTCACCAGCACCGCATAAACCGCGAACATGATGCCCGAACCTGCAAAAAGAAGATCGCCGCGCAAGATGTCGCCGGAACCGATGCCTGCGTGAAAGACGAACAGCGCGAGCCCCGCCATGATGACGGCAATGCCGATCACCCGTTGGTCGGAAACCCTGTCCTTGAACGCGATGCGCGAGAACAGGAACGAAAAGAAGACGATAAAGGCGGGAGAGAGGGCCGCGGCATGGGCGGCCGGCGCCTGGGTGAGCCCCTGATTGATGATCAGCGGATAGGGTAGCCCCGTCAGCAGGGCCAGCAAACCAGCCTTCCGCCAGCCGAGCTTCTTCAACCTTGCAGCCCCGGTCTTCCAAACCACCGGCAGGAAGGCGAAAGCAGCGCCGGCAAACCGCAAACTGACGATGTCGGCGGCGGTCAGATGTTCGCGCAGGCTGAATCGAGCGGCGACGAACTGGATGGTGGTGATCGCAACGAAGACCACGCCCGCCAGGATCGCTAACCTCTTGCTTCCGGCCTCTTCCCCGACCAACAGAACACGCACGTTTGCCTCCATGACGACGAGATCGGTCCGGCCAGAAACGGTTATCGGACTGCGGAAGCCGCATGCTATTGCTCGAATGAACGTGGCTAAATATGCTGATTTCGCCAAATCTGAGCGAAATGCACTCTATCGAGGATCAATTTGCGTGAATCAGGAAATCGCAGGTCTCGACACCATCGATTGCAACCTGCTGAGGCTGCTGCAGGAAGACGGCCGGCGCACGACGCTTGAACTGGCGAACCGGGTGGGGCTCTCGCCGACCGGCACCAGCCAGCGCGTCAAGCGCCTCTTCCGCGAGGGTTATGTGAAAGCGGTGCGAGCAATCCTCGATCCGAAGAAGATCGGCCGGGGCACCGTCGTCTTCATTCAGGTGCGCCTCGACCACACGGCGCCGCATATCTTCGAGCGGTTCTCCGAGGCGATCGCAAAGGCACCGGAGGTTCTCGAATGCCACATGGTGATCGGCGGCTTCGACTACCTCGTAAAGGCGCGGATTGGCGACATGTCGCTATTCCAGGACTTTCTCGAACGGGTGATATTGCCGCTTCCCGGCGTCAGAGAGACGCACACCTACGCGTCGGTCGGGGACGTGAAGCCGGATGCGCTCCTGCCGATCTAAGCAATCAGGACAGGTCGTCAGCTGCTGCTGCCGTCACGGCCGAGCCAGGGATCGGGCCCGGGATCGCGCCCGGACGCGACTTGCCCCAACCGTTCCAGATAATGCGCCCAGCCTTCCGCATGGCCGGCGCATTGCTCGGAATTGGGCAATCCCGTGTGGGTGAGACGCAGCAAGGTTCCATCCGGCTGTTCGATCAGGTCGATCTCGATCAGGCTGGAGCCGGGCGGGACGATGTCACTGCCCTCCCAGCCGAAGCTGTAGGCGAGCCGATGCACCGGCACCACCTCACGAAAAGACCCACGGGCGAAACGCGCTCCGGTTACGTTGACGAGATAGAGACCGCCGGGCTCCGCCTTGGTGTCGGCCTCCGTTCCCATCCAGCGGAGGATCTTTTCCGGATCGGTCAGGAGAGCGAACACCGCGGCGGGCGGCGCCTGGATACGCGTTTCGCGGCGGACGACGAGGGCTTCTTGCATCGGTCTTCCCTTTGCTGTTGGGCCTGCCCGCCGGTTCAGGAGAGGTGAAGCACGGAACCCGGGCTGCCGCGATCATAGCCCCGCGCGCCTTTTGGCGCCACCTTGCAGGCCAGCCCCTTGCCGGAATGGGCCCCGGCGCTATCCTCTTCGCCATGGATTTGTCTGCGCCCCTCGCCTGGCTCGTGGATGAAGCGAGCGCCTCGCCCGAGCCGGACCGGTTCCTGTCCGGGCTTGGGCGCCTGCTTGTCGCCGACGACCTGCCGCTTGCCGGCGGTGCGCTCACTCTGGCCGTGCCGCATCCGATCATCGCCCACCGCACCTGGTTGTGGCGGGCCGAGACCGGCGTCGTGATCGAGAGCCTTGGCTTTGCGGGCGCGGCCTCCGGCCGTGCAGGACATGACTGGCTGACCGGTCTTGGACCGGTGTTGGAACAATCAACCGGTTCGGGAACGGACCGAGCGACGCTCGGCTGGGCTGGAACCCGCCCTTTCGACCTGGACGAGACCGCAAAGCTTCGTCAGGTCACGCGCTTTGCGGCTGCGCCCTTGGCAGCGCTTGCCGAGCGGGCGGCGCTCGCTGCCCTGCTCGAAGCCTATCTCGGCCGTCGCAGTGCCGCCCGCGTCCGAGCCGGGGAGCTGACCCGCGGCACCGGCGAGACCATTCGCGCCGCATTGTTCTACGCCGATCTTCGCAATTTCACGGGTTTGTCCGAAACAACGGAGCCCGCTTTGGTGATTGCGGCCCTCGACGCCTGGTTCGATCGGGTGGCCGGCGCGATCCACGCCTTCGGCGGCGAGGTGCTGAAATTCATCGGCGACGGCGTCCTGGCAATTTTTCCGGTCAGCGGTTCGCCGACCGAGGCCTGCGACGCGGCCTTGCGCGCGGTGACCGCCGCCCGCGCCGGCATGGCGCATCTCGATGCGGCACGGCAGGCCGAGGGTCTGCCGCCGCTCTCCTTCGGCGTGGCGCTGCATCTCGGCGACATTCTCTGGGGCAATATCGGCGCAGCCGACCGGCTCGATTTTACCGCCATCGGCGCGGCGGTGAACCTCGTCAGCCGCTTGGAGGGCCTGTGTCGGCCGCTTGGCCGGTCCGTATTGATCTCAGGCGCCGTCGCCAGCGTGACGTCCACGCCGCTCCTACCGCTTGGCGACCATACGCTGCGCGGGATCGCAGCGCCCTGCACCGTCTTCACCCTGCCGGATGCCTGACGGCACTCCGGCCAAGGGTCAGAGCGTGACCGACAACAGCTGATCCGGCGAGACCTGACGTCCAGTGTTCGCGCGCTGCCGTGGCGAGCGGCCCATGATGCGCTTGAACGCGGTGCTGAAGGCGGCTTCGGAGGCGTAGCCGACGGATTGCGCGACCATCGCCACCGACTGACCACCATCCTGCAGCTTTCGCTCCGCCAGCCGCATGCGCCATTCGGCGAGATAGCTGAGCGGAGCAATGCCGGCGACGGCCTTGAAATAGGTGGCAAAGGCAGTGCGCGACATGGCCGCGGCGCGGGCCAGTTCCGGCAGATGCCAGTTGCGTGTCGGGTCGCCATGCATCAGTGAGAGCGCCGGCGCCAGCTTCGGATCGCATGCGGCGCGCAGCCAGCCGACATCGACGCCACGCTCCCGTGACAGATAGCCCCTGAGGATCTGCAGGAACATCAGATGGGCAAGGCCCGAGCACGCGGCATCTGCACCGGGCGCTGCGGCCATGGTTTCCTGCACCAACTCGCGGATGAGCCATTGCAACTGGTCCACCCCAGCATCATCGCGGCGCAGGTGAATGACCGGTGGCAGATTGTCGATGAGCAGGCGGCTGCTTGCGGTGCCGAGGTCGATATGACCACCCATAGACAGGAAGTCGTCCCCCTGCCCGAGGGACGCCATGCGCTTGCCTTCGGTATAGAGCTCATAGGCATCAACGGGAGAAATTCCATCTGCGCTGGCGATCGTGAACGGAGCCGGCGCCGACAGCAGCACGACATCGCCACAATCAAGCTGCAACGGATCGCCGAGGCCATCGACAGCCAGCAGGCAGGCGCCTCGGGCAATGGCGAAGAACTTGATCTTATCCGGCGGCGGAAAGCGGATTGCCCAATTGCCGCCGGCACTGAAGCCGCCGGCATAAACCGCGCGGGCTTCGATCAGCGACAGGATGGAGGAAAGCGGATCTTGGTCCATTTCTGAACTATGACGAAAGAACTACGGATTATCAAGCATTCATAATTCAGTTGATGATGGATATCTCCAGGGGGCATCAACTGGAGACCCCACCATGTCCACTTTGCAACAGCCCATCAACTCCGGCTTCACCGCTGCCTCGACCACAGCGGATGTTATCCGCGGCATCGACCTCAAGGACAAGATCGCCATCGTCACCGGCGGCTATTCCGGCCTCGGCCTCGAGACCGTACGAAGCTTTGCGCAGGCCGGCGCCAAGGTGATCGTGCCGGCCCGCGATGTCGACCGCGCGCGCCAGACCATCGACGCGGTGGCCGCAGGCATCGAAGTCCGGAAAATGGACCTTGTCGATCCCGCTTCGATCGACGCCTTCGCCGATGATTTCCTAGCCTCCGGACTTCCACTCCATATCCTCGTCAACAGCGCCGGCATCATGGCCGTCGAAGAATTGAAACGCGACGCGCGCGGCAACGAACTGCAGTTCTCCACCAACCACCTCGGCCATTTCCGGCTGGTCGCGCGGCTCTGGCCGGCGCTGAAGCGCGCGAGGGGCGCTCGCGTCGTTTCCGTGTCTTCGGCCGGCCACCGATTTTCGCCGGTGATGTTCGACGACATCAATTTCGAGCGCCGCGCCTACGATCCATGGCTGGCCTATGGCCAGTCGAAGACGGCGAACGTGCTCTTTGCCACCGCGCTCGACGCGCGCGGCAAGGAGGATGGCATCCGCGCCTTTTCGCTGCATCCGGGCGGCATCGTCGCAACCGGGCTCGCTCGACACCTCCCCGCCGGCGCCCTTGAGGCGCATGGCGTGCTGGACGATAAGGGCGAACCGATCCTCGACCCGTCGCGTGACCTGAAAACCCCCGAGCAAGGGGCGGCCACTCAGGTCTGGTGCGCGACCAGTCCGCAGCTTGACGGCAAGGGCGGGGTCTTCTGCCTGGACTCCGATATCGCGCCGCTGCTTCCCCCGGACACGCCCTGGTCGATCGCGCGCCATACGACATCCGCGCGCGTCTCTGGCGTCGAGGCCTATGCCGTCGATCAGGAGGCAGCCGAGCGGCTCTGGGCCATCAGCGAGGCGATGACGGGCGTTCGGCTAGAGCGCCGTGCATTCAATTGAACGCACAAAGGACGCTCTAGCACTCTGATTCTAGAGCATCTTTCCGCCTCAAGTGATTCCACTTGAGAGCAGGATGCTCTGGGCGCCTGAGCCTCTTCGTCGCAACCGCTCAACCCGCCATTAAGATTTCGATCACCATCTATACTTGACGGATAGATGGTGATCGACATATATTCTCCTTGTCGCATGTGCCTGATGGGAGCAGACAATGAGAGTAAGCCGCGCACAGGCGGAGGAAAACCGTCGAACGGTCATCGACGTCGCAAGTCGCCTCTTTCGGGAGAGAGGCTTCGACGGCATCGGTCTGAACGACCTGATGAAGGGCGCCGGCCTGACCCAAGGCGGTTTCTACAAGCAATTCGAATCCAAGGACGACCTCATCGCTCAGGCTTCTTCCAAGGCGCTGGAGAGCGGCGTGGCGAACTGGGCTAGGGTCGTCTCTAAGGCGGCCGGTAAGCCGCTTCGCGCCCTGCTCCGCTTTTACCTGTCGGATGCGCATCGCCACGAAAAGGCCGACGGATGCGCGCTGGCCGCGCTCGCACCGGAAGCCGCCCGCCGCAGCCCAGCTTTGCGCCAGGCTTTCGAGGCCGGCATCAACAGTCATCTCGACATTCTCGATGGGGTGGTTCCACCCGAACCAGGCAAGGAAGTGCGTGACCAATCGATCGTCGCGCTCTCGACCATGGTCGGTGCGCTGGTGCTTTCGCGCGCAGTCGATGACGAGCAACTCTCGAACCGGTTCCTGAAGGCGGCGGCCGAGAGCTTGCTTGCCGACGAAGGGGCGTCGCAGGCGTCGCCACTGCAGTAGCAGGCAAAGATCCCCCACGAAACGTTCAGGGTTTCCCTCCAGCCGGAAAGGACCGGACCATGTCCAGCACATCCGACCCCATCGTCATCGTATCGGCGGTGCGCACGCCGCTTGGCCGCTTCCTCGGCGATCTTGCGCCGGCCCAGGCGAGCGCGCTCGGCGCCCACGTCATCCGTGCCGCACTTGAACGGGCACACCTCTCACCCGATCGCCCGGACGAGGTGCTGATGGGCTGCGTGCTTCCCGCTGGCCAGGGACAGGCCCCGGCCCGGCAGGCAGCCCGCGGCGCGGGTCTGCCCGATGCCGTCGGCGCCACCACGATCAACAAGGTCTGCGGTTCCGGCATGAAGGCGACCATGCTGGCGCATGATCTCATTCTTGCCGGATCGATCGATGTCGTGGTCGCCGGCGGCATGGAGTCGATGTCGAACGCGCCCTATCTGCTCCCCAAGGCACGAGCCGGCTATCGCGCCGGGCATGACCGGATCTTCGACCACATGATGCTCGACGGGTTGGAAGATGCCTATGAGCCCGGCCGACCGATGGGCGATTTCGGCGAGGCAGCGGCCGAAGCCTATGGGTTTACCCGTGCCGATCAGGACTCCTATGCGGTCGAAACGCTGACACGCGCCCGCACCGCGATCGAAACTGGGGCCTTTGCCGACGAGATCGGGAGGGCGCAGGCATCGTCGTGATCGAGGCGCTCGAGCATGCATTGGCGCGCGGCGCCACACCGATCGCCGAACTCGTCGGATATGGCACCACGGCCGATGCCCACCACATCACCTCAGGCCCGGAGGATGGTGCAGGCGCCCGGCGGGCGATGGAAATCGCCATCGCCCAGGCCGACATTCGGCCAAGCGATATTCGCCATCTCAATGCTCATGCGACCTCAACGCCGGTCGGCGACAAGGGCGAAATCGAGGCGATCAAGTCGGTCTTTGGCCGCAACGGCGAAATCGCCGTCAGCGCGACGAAATCCGCAACCGGGCATTTGCTGGGTGCAGCGGGCGGTCTGGAGGCGATCTTTACCGTGCTCGCCCTGCGCGACCAGATCGCGCCGCCGACGCTCAATCTCGAAACGCCGGATCCGGCTGCGGACGGTATCGACTTTGTCTCAGGCGCAGCACGAAAGCTGTCGCTCGACTATGCCATCTCCAACGGCTTCGGGTTCGGTGGCGTCAATGCCAGCGTTGTCTTCCGACGTTGGGCGGAGTGACGAGGCGCGGCATTCGCTGGCCGCTCACAGGCGCGGAAAGACGGTCGCGCGCTTGACCGTGCCATAGGCAAAGCTGGTATCGATCGCAGCAATGCCCTCGATATTGTGCAGTTGCGTGCGGACGAACTGCTCGTAGTCCTTGAGGCTCGTCACCAGGACCCGCAGCAGGTAGTCGGCTTCGCCGGTCATGACGTAACAATCCTGGATGTTGTCGATCGTTCTCACCTTGCGCTCGAAGGCAGCGACGGAAGCCTCGGAATGGCGCTCAAGCCGGATGCGGACGAAAGCCGTGATCGGCAGACCATAGGCTTCCTCGTCGACGATCGCCGTATAGCCCTTGATGATCTTCGCCTCCTCAAGCAGGCGCAGCCGTCTGAGGCACGGAGACGGAGACAGCGCGACCTTCTCGGAGAGATCCTGATTGGAAAGGCGGCCGTCCTTCTGCAGCGCCCAGATGATCTGCATGTCCTTTTCGTCCATTCGCCCCTCCCCGATGGCAGATTCTGCCAAACTCTATGCAAACGGCGAGTGAAATAGCAAGATATCGACTGCGCGAGAAGCATATCATGTGAGCCATCCTAGCGATGAGGCCCCGCATGACCGACGTGACGTCAGATTTTCAGCAATCGAGAAGCGGATGGCTGACACCGGCGACAGTCGGCTACATCGTGCTGTCCATCGTCGTGCTGGTCTGGGCGGGCTTCGCGCTGACCATGCGGGCGATCGGGGCCTCGCCGCTTGCCACCGCCGACGTCGCCCTCATTCGTTTCGCGATCCCGATCCTCGCCTTACTGCCGGCCATCCCCCAGCGCCTTTCCGCACTTCGCAAGGTCAGGCCAATGGATGCGGCCCTCGTCTTGCTCGGCGGCGTGCCGTTCTTCTTCATCGTCTCGGAAGGTGCCAAAGCAACCTCCGCGGCCTATGTTGGCGCACTCGTTGCCGGAACGACGCCGCTATCCGTTGCCTTGCTCGTCCTTCTGCTTGAGCGAAAGGGCGTGCCGAGGAAGCGCTGGCTGCCGCTCGCGCTGATCCTTGCCGGCGTCATCGGCATTGTCGCCGGGCAGCAGCATGCGGTGACCACCGAAACCCTCCGCGGCGTCGGCCTGCTGCTTGTGGCGAGCCTCATCTGGGGCGCCTATACGATCGGCCTGCGCCGCACCGGAGTGGATGCGATCAGTAATGGACTGCTGCTCTCCATCGGCTCGCTCGTCATCCTCCTCCCCCTGCTCCTGACCGGCGCCGTCACCACGCATATCGGGCAATTTTCCTGGCACCAGGCGTTGCCCTTCATTCTGGTGCAGGGGCTCGGTGTCGGCCTCGTCTCGACCGTCGGCTACGCCTTCGCGATCTCGCGGCTCGGCGCTGCTAGGAGCGCGACGATCGGCTCGCTCGCGCCGGCGCTCGCAAGCCTGATGGCCATTCCGATCCTTGGCGAGGCGCTCGCCTTCGCGACCGCCATCGGCATCCTCGTCATCACCACGGGCGTGATCCTGGCAAACCGCCACTAGTTTCAAGAACGATAGGGAACCCAGTATGCTCGCCGCTCTGCCAATCGCCGAACCCGATCCGTTGTGGGCACTCATCAGCTCGTTCCGGCAGGATCGTCGCACCGACAAGATCGACCTCGTCGTCGGCGTCTATCGCGATGCTTCGGGCCAAACACCGGTGATGCAGGCCGTGCAGGATGCGGAAGCGAGTCTCGCCGCCGCCGCCGCGTCCAAGTCCTACAGGGCACTGTCCGGGAACCCGGTATTCAACGACGGGATGTCCAGGCTCCTTCTCGGTGAAGGCGCCGAGGCGCTCAACCGCCAGTGTACGATCCAGACGGTTGGCGGCACTGGCGCGCTCCGGATCCTCGCGGATTTCATCGCACTCGTCTCGCCGCACGCGACGGTCTGGAACACGAATCCCGGCTATGTGAACCACCGTCCGATCATGACGGCCGCGGGCCTCGCCGTGCGGGCGTTCCGCTGGCAGGAGAACGAGGCCGGCCTCGATCTCGACGCCGTCGTCGCGGATCTTGGGGAGGCCCGCCAGGGAGACGTCGTTCTCCTGCACGGCTGCTGCCACAATCCGAGCGGCATCGATCCGACGCCGGAGCAGTGGCGGCTCCTTGCCAAACTCTGCAAAGACAAGGGGCTGATACCGTTGATCGACATGGCCTATCAGGGCTTCGGCGACGGGATCGGAGAGGACGCCGCGGGCCTGCGGCATTTCGCTCAAAAATTCGATACGGTGCTCGTCGCGGCAAGCTGCTCCAAGAACATGGGTCTCTATTGCGAACGTACCGGCGCGGCGATGGTGATCGCGCCTGACCGGGACCCGCTCGCCAACATTCGCGCGACACTGGAGCGGATCACGCGAGCCAACTACTCCATGCCGCCGGAGCACGGCGCCGCGATTGCCGCGCACCTCTTCGAAAACCCCGGGATGTGGCTTGCCGAACTGGAGGCGAGCCGCCGCCGCGTCGCTGAAATCCGCTGCACCCTCGCCGATGCGCTCGCCGGATGCGGCGCTCCGGATAAATTTCAGGCGCTGCGGCGCCAGAAAGGCATGTTCTCGCTGTTGCCACTCGACCAGCGCCAGATGAACCGGCTGCGCGAGGACTTCGGCGTCTACGGAACGGCGAACGGACGCATCAACATCGCCGGTCTACTGCCGCGCGACGTCGAGCGGCTGGCCGATGCGCTCCGGGCGGTTTCAAGCTCTCCGTCCTTCGTCCGCGCCGCTAAAGCCAGCGCCTGACGCGCGTCTTGTAGGCCCGATAGACGTCACCGAACTTGCGCTCGAGATAGGCCTCCTCGCGCGCCACCACGCCATAGCGGATGACGAGGTAGAAGGGGATCAGCAGGATCAGCAGCCACAGGCTGTCGAAGGCGATGGAAAAGCCGATCAGGCCGAGGAACATGCCGGTATAGATGGGATTGCGGGCGAAGCGGTAGGGACCCGCTTCGACGATCGTTGACGTCGGGCGGTTGACCGGTATGTCGGTTCCTGCACGGCCGAGGGTCATCGCTGCCCAGACGAGCAGCGCGAGACCGGCCAGAAACACGAGGCCGCCAACCAAAGCATCAGGCACCATCTCCGGCACGAACGGCAACGGGTAAAGCCGGTCGAGCACGAGACCGCCACCCACCGCCAGCACCCAGGCGACCGGCGGGTGCACCACGGCGCCGGAACTGTCAGGCGCATTTCCGGTTGTCTCGTTCATCCGATCAATCCTCGCCTATTTCGCGCGCACATCGCGCAGACGGCATTTTACCGGAAGCGAGGCATTTGCGAAAATCGTTCGAAACGGTATGTGAACTGGAGGTCATCGGCCGCGCGGGTCTATGATCCGGACATTGCAGCAACAGGACGAGACACATGAAAGCACGCGTCAAATGGGTGGAAGACCGGACCTTCGTCGGAGAGTCCGGAAGCGGCCACAAGGTCGTATTGGGAACCGCCTTCGGTGAGGAAGGGCGCACGCCGGGTCCGAGCCCGATGGAATTGGTGCTGATCGGCACCGGCGGCTGCTCGGCCTACGATGTCGTTCACATCCTGGAAAAGGGCCGCGAGCCGGTCGAGGATTGCATCGTCGAACTCGATGCGGACCGCGCCGAGACGGAACCGCGCGTCTTTACCCGCATCCACATGCACTTCATCGTCAAGGGACGTGGGCTGGCGGTCAACAAAGTCGAACGCGCCATATCGCTCTCGATCGAAAAATACTGCTCGGCCTCGGCCATGCTCGCCAAGACCGCGACGATCACTCATGATTTCGAAGTGGTCGACACCAGCGCCGGCTGAGACCAGATCCGCCTCTCGCATCTCCAACAGTACGCGCGGCGTCACGAACGTGTTCAGGGCGCGATCGTTATCGGCGCGCCGGCTGAAACAGTTCGACGACATTTCCGGAGGGATCGATCAAAAGGATCTGCGCTCCTCCGGGACCGGTGACGATGTCGTTGCGAAACCTGACGCCGGCGCCGCGCAGCCGCTCTACCTCGGCGTTGAGGTCATCGACGATGAGATGGATGCGGTTCCAGCCGCCAGGCCCCGGCGTCTCGCCATCCGGCATTGGCCTGCCCGCCGAGCTCGTCGGGCCGCTGAGCAGGAGCCGCAGCGCTCCGCGCTGGACATCCGCGAAGGCCGGCGCATAGCTCGACAGAACCGAAAAGCCGAGATGGGTGGTGTACCAGGCGATCGCCGCCTCGACATCGTCGACCATGTAGCGGACGTTGACCGTTTCCGACATTGCCTTTTCTCCAGCTGAGCACGGCCGGTGCGGCGCCACCGGGCCTCATTCCGGCAACCTCGCAAGCCTTCAACATATCGCGCGAGCAGCGTCGTACTCCTGAAACCATATGGATAGCACATCCGGGCCCGCGGGGGCACCGAAAGAGAAGGCGCCCGTCGGCAATGATCTCTAGGGTGAGTGTCTGAACGGCAGCCAGGCAGCCAATGCCCGCCGGGCCGTTCAATCCCGATAGAAGTTGCGCCGCCACTGGTGGGCGCTCAGCTTTGCACGTTGAGTGTCCGGCAAGCCGAGCCCGTCGCCGATGGCGCAGTTGCGCTCGACGTTGCGAACCGAGCGCATGCCGGGAATAGCCGTTGAGACCGCGGGATGGCTGAGCACGAAACGCAGCGCCGTTTCGGCGAGCGCATCGGGCGCGATTTCCAGGTCTTCGACGATCTTCTGCGTGCGCTCCGCGACTTCGCGCTTGCGCTCGCCGCGGAAATAGGTCTCGCGAAAATCGCCCTCGGGGAAGACGGTGTCGGCCCGGATCTGGCCAGTCAGGCCGCCTTCGTCCAGCGCCACGCGGACGATGACGCCGACATTGTTTTCGAGGCAGGCCGGCAGCAGCTTTTCCTCTGGCGCCTGTTCGAAGATGTTGTAAATCACCTGCACGCTGTCGACCACGCCGCTTTCGATCAGCCTCAGTGCGTTGTCCGGCTCGTAGTCGTTGATCGAGACGCCGAAGAAACGGATCTTGCCGTCGCGTTTCAGCCGCTCGACCGCCTCCAACCAGTCGCCGCGACCGACCCACTCATCCGACCAGACATGGAACTGCTGCACGTCGATCGTCTCGACGCCAAGATTGCGCAGGCTCGTCTCGGTACAGGCGATCACATGATCGGCCGGAAAAGTCTGCTCGGCCGGCGTGCCGGCGTGGGCAGGCCATTGCATGTTCTTCGGCGGGATCTTGGTGGCGACATGG
The DNA here is from genome assembly GCF_052044795.1 of Ensifer sp. 22521. Lineage (NCBI taxonomy): Bacteria > Pseudomonadati > Pseudomonadota > Alphaproteobacteria > Hyphomicrobiales > Rhizobiaceae > Ensifer > Ensifer sp. 22521. The sequence goes on along the minus strand of NZ_JBQENM010000011.1, from coordinate 178,256 downwards.
ATCGTCTCCGACCGCTCGCGCAGCAAGGCCCCGATCAGCTTCTCGCTGTGACCCTGGCCGTAGCCGAGTGCGGTATCGATGAAGTTCAGGCCGAGATCGACCGCCCGGTTGAGGGCCCGAGCGGATTCGTCATCACTCGCTCCCTTCCACTGGCTCTTGCCGATGCCCCAGGCGCCATAGCCGATCTCGGATATGCGAAGGCTGCTACGGCCGAATGTTCGATAGTGCATGATAAGCTCACTAGACTTGGGAGGAGGGATGTCGCGGGTTATCTAGGGTGTGGCCGTCGGTCGTCAACAGTGGCGGCGCTGCAGAGATAGGGTGACTTCCAGTCATGCGACACACGTTGCCGCGCTACGTAAGAAACCAGAAGAAGACTGCCGACAGGAAGATGAAGGCGAGTACCAGTCCCATGAATTGTCGCATGGCTTCACTGGTGTTGTCGCCGAGCACAGCCAACCAGACCGGCCCGCCAGAACAGTCTTCATCGCGCATAGGCTCGACGGAAAGCAGCTTGCCGATCTTCGTCGCCGGACGGCTGTAATCGTGAGGAGCCGGTTGGCGGCTACGATCGGGTGCAGGGGTGGCTTCGAGGTCCGGCGCCACCAGGCCGCCGTCACCCGCGTCGACGATCTGCGTTCGGCTTCCTTCCGCGACCGATCGGCTGTGTGCACCGTCACCTTCCGTCCGGCGGAGACGTCCCGCGCCATGGTGGAACGCCCACCGCGGTGATTTCTGTTCCACACTGGACTTCAAGTGCCGGATAGACATTGGAACCTCCTGGACGCTGAACTATCTAGCCGGCGGTTTGTTCCGCAGAGTTGGGACGTGTCACATGCGCGCTCGCTCTGGGCATGCTGCGGGGAGCGCCGCGTCCAGGGCGCGAGCATCGCTCACGTCCGGGGCCTCTCCCTTCGCCAGCCGCTGTTCGATTTCCTCGAGCACTGGCAGGAGGTCAGCGACCGTATCGATGAGGTAATCCGGCCGGTGTCTCTTCAGCGCCGCCGACGCCTTTTCCCGAAGCGCATTCTTTTCGGTGTTCGACATCCTTGCCGCTCAGGCTGAGCCCGACGGTCCAGCAGCCAGCCTCGCGCCCCTCGTCGATGCCGACGCCGGTATCGTCGACTTTGACCACCGCTTGCGCCGGCCGGACGTCGAGGTCGAGGTCGAGGAAGCATTTGTACATGTTCATCGGTGTCGGGGCGTCCGTGCTGCCGGTCGCCTGCACAGACCAGATTATCGGCTTCGTAGCCCTGCGCCTTTGCAAGCGGCAGAACGCGATCCATGATCGAGCGGGTGTAGCTGCCGCTTCCGAAGAAAGCGACGTGCGCAAGCTGGCGTCCCATCCGGTGAAAACAAAAGAGCCCGCCGCGGGAGGAGCGGCAGGCTCTTAGAAAACCGATCAGCAACCTTGGGAGGAGGAGTGGCGCTGATCTCGCAAACGACCTTTGGGAGGAGGAGAAGGTCGTTTACCTGTCGAAGCTTTGCGGGAGGAGGTGCATCGCTTCGATGATTTGAATATACAGCGACCGCGCCGAAATCGTAGATGGGATTTCGCAAGCCAGCCATGCGCCCGGCGCGCAACACGATGCCTGGCGCCTGCGTCTCAGAGGGACACTTCCCCTCGTTCATCACGCCATTTCGATTTTACTCCGCCAGGCGCGACCGATAGGCTTCTCGTAAACCTGACGGGAGAGAGACCAATGAAAAGCGGACTTGCAGCTCTCGCATTCGTCCTGGCCTGCTCCGGAGCGGCCCATGCCCAGGACACCAGCATGAGTTTCTTCGTCACCAGCGTGAACCCCGGAAAGGGTGGCGATCTTGGCGGGCTTACGGGCGCTGACGCCTATTGCGACACCCTGGCAAAGGCGGCCGGCTCGACCGGCAAGACGTGGAAAGCCTATCTGTCCACCGACGGCGAAAATGCCAAGGACCGGATCGGCAAGGGGCCATGGTACAACGCCAAGGGCGAGAAGATCGCCGACGACGTGGCCTCGCTCCATAGCGACAAGAACAACCTCACCAAACAGACCGCGCTCAATGAAAAAGGCGAGGTCATCAACGGGCGTGGCGACACACCCAACCGTCATGACATCCTGACCGGCTCGAAGGCCGATGGCACTGCGGCGCCGGATACCTGTGGCAACTGGACGATGGGCGGCGCCGACGGCGCGGCAATCGTCGGTCACAGCGACCGTACGGGCCTGAACGATTCCGCCGAGGCCAAATCCTGGAACTCGTCACACACGACGCGGGGAGGCTGCACCGTCGAAGCCTTCAAGGGTACGGGCGGCGAAGGCCTCTTCTATTGCTTCGCCGCGAACTGAAGCCTTGCGGGAGAACCAATGTAACCTCCCTCCCAAGATCGTTTCAAATCTCGGGCAGTCGGCAAGGCAGAACGCGAAGGCCTCGGTCAGTTTTCCATAAAGGCGCGGGCCATGCTGTCGCGGATCGGCTTGGTAAGATAGTCGAAGAAGGTCCGTTCAGCGGTCTGGATGAGGATTTCGGCCGGCATACCCGGCGTCACGGCAAAGTTATGCACCCTTGCAAGCTCGCTTGTCGGTAGGCTGATGCGGGCGACGTAAACCTCGCGCGTCCCCTCCTGAGTCTGCACCGGCAGGGCATCGGCCGATACATAGAAGACCTGGCCGTTCAGCACTGGTGTCGTGCGCTGGTTGAGAGCCGTCAACCGTACGGTTGCCTTCTCACCGACCTTGATGTTGTCGATCTCGGTGCGCAGCACCTGGGCCTCAATGATCAGCGGCACGTCAGCTGGCAGGATCTCCATGATCGGTTTGCCGCTTTCGATAACGCCGCCGGACGTGTGGTAGTGCATCCTGATCACTGTACCGGTCACCGGTGCGTTGATCGTGGCACGGCGAAGAACATTGGTGGCCCCGCGCAGCTGTTCGCGCACCGTGTCCAGTTCAGCCTCTGCCTTCTGCAAGTCGTCCTGCGCCGCCTCGCGGTAACTCTGTTCAGTCTGGTTGACCTGCTGTTCCTGCTTGAGGATCTGGGAGCCCGTTTCGGAGACTTCGGACATCAGCCTGCCGATCTGACCTTCAGCGTCGGCGATTGCCCGCTGGATGGTCTTGATCTCCGTCTTGCGGATCAGGTCCTTCGCAAGCAGCGTCTTCTTGCCTTCATATTCCTCCTGCAGCAGCCGGCGCTGCTCCCGAACCGACTTCAGCTGCTCCTGGAAGCCTTGCGACCGGAATTCCAGACTCTCGATGTTGCGTCTCAGCAAACCGAGATCGCTTTCCAGCTTGCTCCTCCAGGTCTGGAAGCTGAGTTGCTGGCTTAGCACGATCGGGCCGATCTCCGGGTCATTTTTAAGGTGCGGGGTCAGGATCTCGGGCAAAACGATCGCTTTCAGACCGTGCGTCTGCGCGTTGAGGCGGGCGACGATTGCCTCGAGTCTTGCCCGCCGCAGAAAGAACTGGCGCTCATTGGCGAGCGCCGCCGTCTCGTCCAGCAGCACCAACGGTTGGTCGACAGTCACGTGATCGCCCTCGCTGACCAGGATGTCCTTGATGATCCCGCCTTCGAAATGCTGGATCACCTTGTTCTGGCCGGTGGCGACGAAGCTGCCTTGCGCGATGATGGCTGCGGCCAGCGGGGCGGTGAAGGCCCACAGGCCGAAGCCGCCGACCGTAGCCACCATCAACACCATGCCGATCATGGTGTGCCTCCAGATCGAGCGCGGCACCTCTGCGTACCAAGTCAGGTCATGTACTTTGGCTACGTCCGTCATCATCGCCTACGGAAGCTGGGGTTGGTCGATCGGGTTGCCTTCAGTATTCACGCCGCGGGCAGCAAGCGCCTTGAGAACGTCCTGTCGGTGGCCGAACAGGGCAACCGTGCCGTTCACCAGGAGCAGGACCTTGTCGACGCTGTTGAGAAGAGCGGGCCGCTGGGTAATGGTGATGACCGTGATCTTCTCGCGTTTGGCATGCGCGAGCGCCCGGGTCAGCGCCGCTTCGCCTGACGTGTCCAGATTGGAATTCGGCTCATCCAGCACCACCATGCGCGGATTGCCGAAGAAGGCACGGGCAAGCGCCACGCGCTGCTTTTGTCCACCCGACAGGGGCGAGCCGTCAGCGGCAACGACGGTCTCATATCCATGCGGCAGCATGGCGATCATGTCGTGCACGTCGGCGAGCTTGGCAGCGGCATAGATCTCCGCGTCCGTTGCATCCTCGCGCATGCGGGCGATGTTGGCCTTGATCGTTCCGGGGAAAAGCTGCACATCCTGCGGCAGATAGCCGATGCTCTCGCCGAACTGACGCTGGTCCCAGTTCCTCAGGTCCATGAGGTCGAGCCGGACGTTGCCAGAGGTCGGCAGAATGGAGCCAACGAGCATCTTGCCAAGCGTCGTCTTGCCAGCACCGGAACTGCCTATCACGGCAAGAGAGTCACCGGGTTCGAGCGCAAAGGTGATGCCGTTGAGAACCACACGTTTGGTGCCCTGTGGGACGAAGAGCAACCGCTCGACGTCGAGGCGCCCTTCCGGACGCGGCAGTTTCAACCGCTCGAAGTTGAGCGGCGACGTCTGCAGGAGCGAGGCAATGCGCCCGTAGGCGGCGCGCGACTGGATAACCTGGCTCCACCCCTCGATCGCGCCTTCAATCGGGCCGAGCGCCCGGCCGGCAATGATCGAGGCGCAGATTACCATGCCACCCGTCAGTTGACCGTGGAGAGCAAGATTGGCGCCCCAACCGAGCATCGTCACCTGGGTGAGCAGTCGCACGGCCTTGGAGAGTGACGCAAAGGCGATGTTGCGGTCTTGCGCCAGAACCTGCGCTTTCAGCGAGCCGGCCATGTCCTTACCCCAGAGGTGGACGGCTTCCGGGATCATTGCCAGCGCATTGATGATCTGCGAGTTGCGGGACATCGAATCAAGATGAAGGTTCGCCTTCGTCTGGAAAGTGGTGGCTTCGCCGAAGGCGGCGGCCGTCGCTCTCTGGTTCAACAGCGTGACGATCAGAAGCAGAAATGCCGATGTGATGACGATGGCGCCGAGATGCGGGTGAATCAGAAACACCGCAACGACAAAGAGCGGCGCCATCGGGGCATCGAGAAAGGAAAGCAGCGTGCCCGACACCAGGAAGGAGCGGAGCTGCTGCAGATCGCCCAGCGTCTGATACTCCCGCCCATTGCTGTGGAGTGCTGCCCTGGCTGCCGCGCTGAGGATCGGAGCCCCGAGCTGGGCAGCGACCTCAACCGCGGTCCGCATCAGGATCATGCGGCGAATGCCGTCGAAAATCGCCTGCAGCAACACCGCACCGACGATCAGGGCGGTCAGCATCACCAGCGTGTCGAGCGAGCGGCTGGTGAGCACCCTGTCCGAAATCTGGAACAGATACACCGGGATGGCGAGTACGAGGATGTTGGTTACGATCGTGAAGATCATCACGATCATCAGGTTCTGCCGGATCGCCTTGACGCCGGCCCTGAGGCTTGCGGAAAAATCGACCGGTCCGAGGCGTTTGTGGAAGACGCCCCCTCCGCCTCCGCCGCCGCCATTGCCGCTCGACGAGCCGCCGCCATTGCCGGGGGACCGCTGGTCGGCCTTGATGGGACCGCGATCGCCATCGATCACGACCATGCCCGACGGCGAGCTCTTCTCCTTCATCTCGGCCGTCGGCCAGATAACCGGCCGCTCAGCGCGTCGCTCCGGCTTTTGCTCGCCCTGAGACGGTTGCCGTTCCACCGATATCCGATCGCGCAGTGCAAACAGGGGTTCCGTCTTGGCCGGTGTCTCGTTCTTCGGAGGCGTCTCGACCCGGGAATTGGGCTCGGCTCTTGGAGGCCAGGCCCGCGATGTGACGCTGGCTGCCTCAGTAGCTGTTGATGCAGGCGGGGATTTCACTGTCGCGGGTGCGATGTTTGTCGGCGGGGGGGTAGTGTCGATGGGCGCGGGCGTGACGCTCGCGACCCTGGCGCCCGGTCCCAGAACCGGGACTGCTGCCTTATTGGCCCAGTTCTCGTTTTCATTGGCGCCGTTTGCCGCCGCTCTTCGCAGTTGGTCCGCCACCCCGTCGATCTCCTTAACAGCGCGATCCAGAATGTATTCCTGTTGGTCAAGTCTGCGGAGGAACTGCTGCCGCGCAGCGTCCGCATCCGGCGTCTCCGGCTGCCGGCCCGCTTCGTCGTCATTCGGAGAAAATTTGTCGTCGGCGTCGGTTCGTACCAGCCGGACGGGATTGATGCGGTCGGTCATGACTATCCCCCGCGCCCCGATCAGGCGACCATGCTATGCATGGGATCGCAGCTCGCCGTCTCTATCGTGTGTGATGTCGGGTTCGGCGACCCGTGGTCCTGCGCCTGATCACCGGTGTCCGCGGTGAGCATGCCGTCGCCGAGGAAGACCACCGCTTCGCTCGCGAGCGCATTCGGATCCTGCCCGCCGAGGAAGGGGTCGCTCTTGACCAATTCGGCCTGGATGAGAACCTCATCCGAATAGATGCCACCGCCCGCATAGATCGTATTGCCGGTATCGACATCGACGATCCCGGCATAATTCAAGAGAGCGTTCGATCCGGTCGAAATGGTCCAATCCGCATCCGGACGCGCCGCCAGCGCGTTCATTGCCAGCGTCACCTGGTCGCTGTCGCCGAGGATGTTGGTCTGCGAAATGTAGTTGAGACTGAGCAGATCGCCGGAAATATAGAGCACACGCAGCCCCAGCAGTCCAGCAAATGCGGCGTCGTGCATGAAGTCCTTCAACGAAGGGTCCTTGCCTTCCGCAAAGTCTTGCAGGGCCGAGAGATATCCTTCCGACATCGGATTAACGGCGCTGGCGCCACCGGCCTCGACGATATTGGCATGGTTCCACAACAGGTTTCCGCCGGTCGAAACGGATCCGTTGCCACTCATCTGGAATCCGCCGACGGCGCCGATAAAATCGTTGTCGAGCAGGATGTTCGTCTGGTGGATGATGTTGGCGTCGAAGACGTTTCCGCCGACAAATATCAGGTCGTAGCGGAACCCCAGTTCAAGCAGCGACACCTGATTGGCGGACGTGTTGTCGCCGGCGATGATCGAAAGCTTGGAGCCGGAGGCCGCCAGGATAGCGGTGTCGTGGTCGGACATGAACGTGAACTGCTGGAGCCAGTTCACCATCATCAGGTCGCCCTTGACCTCGGTGATCGCCCATGCCTTTGGGAAAACACCCGACTCGTTATGTGTCGTTCCCGTGGAAGCGACGTGCTTGAATGACGCGATGTTGAGCGCTTCGGTCGCCTTGTCCGCCGCCAGGCTGCCGCCGCAAAGCGCGGAGCTTACCAGATCGCTGTCGTAGTAGGCATTGGTCTGGACGATGGCGTTGAGCTGAACATGGTCGCCGGCAACGGCGAGGACGTTCGACTGCAGCCAATTGTTTGTGATGACAACCTCGTTGACCAGCGTGTTGCTGCCGGCCTCCAGTTCGACCGAGGTTGAGATCGGAACGGCGCCTTCGCCGTGCGCAACGGCACCGCTCGCCTCCTTCGGGCCCTCCGTCAGTTTAGGTTCCGGCGTTTCCTCGGTTTCGTCCTGGTTCGGCAAATGGTCCTTGAGAACGGGTGCGGTCTCCACGAGTTCGCCGTTGACATAAACGCCTTCAAGCGTTCCTGCCTTCGCGACGAATGTGCTGGCAGCCAGCCCGCCCACCTGGCTTTCACCGCCGGCAGAGTAGGCATCGAGCGTCGCAGCGGTGGTCGTCACCAGGCTGGCGACGGTTTCGGCAGAGCCTGCGGGATCCACGAGGCCCAACGGCGAAATCTGCAGCGAGCCTTCGATGAGTTCGGCCATGACCGCACTGCTATCGATGTGCAGGACGGATTTCAGGCCGTGTCCCCCCATGTTGACATAGTCGTTGTCCGAGAGTTCGACGGTCTGCTGACTGTAGACCACGACCGAGCCGGGCGGCTGAATTTGCGGGGTGCTGAAATAGGTCGACTTGAACGACGTGTTCTGCACGGCGCCATCGGTTTCCGGACGACCGTACATCCCTTCAGAGTGTGGGTACTCCGGGAAGGGCAAGCCAGCATATCCGTAGGGCTCGGGCATATAAATGTCCGTATCGAGCGGCCGGTAGGGAACGTCGGGATTGAAGTCGTCGAGGTCGTAGGGCGCCGTCACCTTGACGGGCGCGGTTTCAAGGTCCTTCGGATCCTTGTGAACCTCTCGGTCGGGGTCGAACTTCTCGTGTGCCTCGCGCATGCGGGCGTCTTCGATCGAGAGTTGGAAGAGACCGATAAAATGGGCAATCGTTTCGGTGATTTTTGCGGAGTACATGGTCAGGGCCTCCTTTTTTGTCGCCGGTAGTGCCCCTAAGCGCATCGGGTCATGACGGGCTGCGCGGGAGACCCGCGCAGCCCTGTTCGAAGCCGATTGCGAATGATCGCAACCGGCCGCGTCGCCACAATCAAGCGTTGTCGTCGTGACCGATTACGTCCGCATGGTAGTCGCCACCGACGACTGTCATGTCGATCGTGTTGCCCTGCAGGTTCGCGCCGAGCACGATCTGCTGGTTGAAGGCGTTGGTGTCGATCACGGCATCTGCCGTCGCCTGGGAGAGCCCCTCGACCACAGAGTCGCCGCCATTGAAGGAGCCCCAAGTGCCGGCATTGCCACCTGCACCACCATCGCCATTCGTGGCAAAGCCGCCGTTGCCGCCGGCACCACCGTCTCCGCCCCAGGCGTCGCCGCCATAGGCAGCACCGCCTTCACCGCCACTGGCCCACGAGCCCGTGAGAGCAAGACCGCCGAGGCCATGGCCACCGGCCGCCGCGCCACCGGTTCCGTCACCGCCATAGGCATCACCCGTGGCTCCACCGTTGGCGCTGGCACCGCCGCCGGCACCGCCGTCACCGCCGTAGCCAACGCCTGCGCCGTAGCCGCCACCAGCCCCGAGGCCTGCGCCGAAAGCATTGCCGCCGTCGCCGGCATCGCCCGATTCGCCACCGTCAGCGCTGCCGGTCCTGCCGAGTGCAACACTGTTGCCATCGCCGCCGTCGCCGCCGTCGCCGCCGTCGCCAGCGAAGTTCAGGATCGGCAGGATGAAGCCGCCAGCGTCGCCGCCGTCACCAGCATCACCGCCGTCACCGCCGTCACCATTCCCACTTTGGACGTTGCCAGACTGACCGCCGGCGCCGGCTGTGCTGTCGCCACCATCACCGCCGCCTGCTGCGCCGACACCGAGGCCAAGACCGAGGCCAAGACCTACGCCGAGACCAGCAGCACCCTGACCACCGGCACCACCTGTGGCGGCACCACCGTTCGCGTCACCGCTTGTGCCATCGGCGCCGACGCCAACGCTGGCTGCAATACCACCAAGGCCGTGCCCGCCAGTTGCGTCGCCGTCGTTGTCGGAATCACCGCCCTCACCCTTACCGCCAGCGGCAAAGCCGCCGACCGTGTGACCTCCGTCACCACCGGCGCCACCATCGGCATAAGCTTTGCTTCCGCCCTCGCCACCGTCTGCTCCGGACTGGATGCCGTCACCCGACTTGGCGATACCACCCCAGGCGCTGCCGTTCTGGTTCAGCGTTCCGCTGTTGTGGATGTTTTCAGCCTTGTCGTCGTCCGACATGATGGCGTTCTGGCTGAAGACATTGGCGATGTTGTTGTTGCCGTTGAGCGAGTCGTTCAAGATGTCCTTGAAGCTCGTGCTCGCCATGCCGTCGATCTTGGAATGGTCGATGTCGTTGAAGTCGTCGTCCGACGGCTTGTAGCCGTCGAGGTCGATGTCCACATCCACGTCGACTTTGGTCTTGCTGTCGACGTCGACATCAACGTCGGTCTTGTTTTCGTTGAAGTTGGCATTCAGGTTGCCGTTGGCATTCAGGTTGCCGTTACCGTTCAGGTTGGCGTTGCCGTTGCCGTTCAGGTTGGCGTTGCCGTTGCCGTTCAGGTTGCCGTTGCCGTTGCCGTTCAGGTTGCCGTTACCGTTCAGGTTGCCATTGTAGGATTCGCTGTACTGCGACTGATCCTGACCCTGGCCTTGACCCTGGTCTTGACCCTGATCCTGGCCTTGTCCCTGGCCCTGACCTTGTCCCTGGCCTTGGAGCTGGGCCTGGAGCTCAGCTTGCAGTTGCCCTTGACCCTGGCCTTGACCCTGGTCCTGGTCCTGGCTTTGATCCTGGCTCGGGTCCCATGGGAACAGAATATTCTTGTCCTTGCTCATGACGATCACCTCAAGTTGAGGCCGCCATAGCCGAACCGCATTCTTCTCTTACGCGGATTTGGGCCATTGGCGGGCTGCGGTTGGATTTGATGAAAGTTTGGATCCTCCGAGGCGCTTGCGCGCCTATATGCTCTAATATGCAATCAATTTAATATTGGGCTGCCTCTCCCTTCACTTGGTGGAGAGCAGCGGTTTCAGGTTCTGAAAAGGGCATTCTCCCGTTCGCTGCAGTACTAGCCCTCAAAGGCCTGAACACGTCCTGCTCGCCGATTACGGAGGCAAGTCTGTCGCAAACAGACATGCGTTGTAAGCTGCCACTTCGGGCTAGCCTTGCCGGGGTAGCATTGACTTCGCCGCCGGTCCGCCCAATGTAGTACCTATTAGAAATTGCTTTTAAACGGATTCCTTGCACACAGATCAACCGGCACCGAATGCGTGCGCCGCATAGCCGTATTGGGAGAATGTACTGACGACGGGAATGCGTTATTCTGAAACACTATTGTTCTTGAACAGAAGCTCGGCAGGTGCCCATGGCGAGATTTCACGACATCCTTCTCCTGATCGGACAGCTAAACTACACCTGGACCAACACGGAAAGCCTGCTCATCTATCTGATCGCCGGTCTTGCGCGCGTGGACAAGGAAACCGCGATCATCATCTTCCTGACGCTGAATACGACGCGGGCTCGGATCGAACTGGTCGAGCGATTGGCCAAAACAAACAAGACACCTCTGAACCAACGGCAGGAAATCCTCGCGCTGACCCAGCAGCTGGGCCGGCAAGCGAAGCTTCGCAACAAATACAGTCACTGCATCTATTCTTTCGACGAGACCGGAGACCAGGCAAGCACCCAGTTGATGGCGATCTTCGACAGCAAGGACACGATCAAATACGGCAAGATCGAGCAGATCAACGATGCGGAGATCTCGCGGATCAACGAAGTCATCGAGCAGCTGCAGGAGGTCAACAGGAAAATCTGGTCGATCGTCGAGCGCTATTCCTTCCCCCGTTGAGGCGGCTAAATTCAAGGGCTACTGAAAACAATAGAACGCGCCCATGCCGCAAAACGGGGCGGCCACCCGGCAGTTGTCGTCCATCCTTAATTCAACCGCATTGTCCCGGCATCGCGTCCCCAACGGCGAAGCGGAGGCGGTACTGATGGCTCGAATGTCGGACGATAGGCGTTTCACGAGCCGGGAAGCGCGCATCGACGCTGCGGCGCACCGCCTGCTTGATCGGCTGCCGGCGGCCGGCCTCCTTGGCGGCCTGACGGAGTTCCTGGTGTTCGGCATCAAGCAGGCCTTCGCCTGCCTTTTCGGCGGCGCCATGCTTACCCTGATGCTCGCGACAAAATTGTTCTGGCCAGAGGACATGGGCTTTGCCCGCTATGATTTCCTTTTCGTCGCGGCGCTTGTCATCCAGATTTCGTTGCTCGTCTTCAAGCTTGAGACCATCGCCGAAGCCAAGGTCATTCTGATCTTCCACATCGTCGGCACGGTGATGGAGATCTTCAAGACGTCGGTCGGGTCCTGGATCTACCCGGAGCCAAGCATCTTCCGCATCGGCGGCGTTCCGCTGTTCTCGGGCTTCATGTATGCGGCCATCGGCTCCTATCTCGCCCGCGTGACCCGTATCCTCGACATGCGCTACAGCAACTATCCGCCGCTTTGGGCGACGATGCTGCTCGCCTTGGCGATCTATGCCAATTTCTTTACGCACCACTTCGTCATCGACCTGCGCTACGCGCTGTTTGCGATCACGGCGGTCCTGTTTCTGCGCACGACAGTGCACTATCGCGTCTTCCGGTTTCGGCACCGCATGCCGTTGCTTCTCGGCTTTCTACTCGTCGCCCTGTTCATCTGGTTTGCCGAAAACATCGGCACCTGGTCGCGCGCCTGGATCTATCCCTCGCAGCACAATGGCTGGACCCCGGTCTCTCTCCAGAAGCTCGGCGCCTGGTACCTGCTGATGATCCTGTCCTTCGTGCTGGTCACGCTCGTCCACCGCCCGCGAAACTACGTGGCAGCGGCTGGAAACCTATCGACAACGAATATCGATGCACAGACGACGACGGACCTCACCTTAGGTGCGGGAAGTGCCGTGGCATCCAAGTGATCACGCCGCAAGAGTTGCAAAACACGCCTCCGTGGAAAACGATACCGAATCAATTGCTATCGCAACGGAGAGACACATGCGGCGTTTCTTTCTCGGCCTGCTGGCGCTCGGGGTTCTCGCAGTCGTCTCTCTCATTGTCCTGCCGAGCTTTGTTTCCAGCGACTGGATGCGCGCCGAGCTCAGCCGTCAGCTCTCGAGCGCGACGGGCAGTTCAATCGCACTGAAGGGTCCCGTCCGGCTCTCCGTCATCCCCCATCTGGCTGTTGTGGCCGAGGATGTTTCGCTCGACGCGCAAAGCGATGGCGTGACGGCGGAGATTGGCGAGGTTGCGGGCTCCGTGACGCTCTCCTCGCTGTGGTCGAACCGCCTGCACGTCAAAGAGGTCAGGCTCACGCGGCCGGTCGTGGTGATACGGCAGAAACCGGAGAACGCATCGACGGCGGAAGACGGCGACGGCGGCAATGGCGAGGCCAAGCAGAACGACCCACTTGCGGCCCTGGTCGCCTTCCTCGAACGAAGCGCCATCGATACGATTTCGATCACCGAGGGCACGCTGAGGCAAGAGAATGCAGCCGGGGCGGCTGACGTTGTCAGCGATCTCGACCTTACACTCCAAGCCCCTGATATCGACGGCGAGCTTTCGCTTTCGGCCGGTGCCCGGCTTGAAGACCGGCGCTACCAGATCGCTCTCTCCGTCTCCCCGCTTCGCCCTCTCCTCGAGCGCAAGCCCGCCGACCTCAGCCTCTCGGTGGAAGCCGACCCGCTGCTTGCGCCGGGCCTGACCGAGCTCAAGGCCAGCGGGCAGGTAGCGCTCAACAGCAACGGCAGCTACCAGATCCGCGGCGGCAAGCTGCTCGTGGGGGACGAAGAGCTCAACCTCGACGCGCTGTTCATTCCCGGTGACAGGCCGCGGTTCCTGGCCGACCTCAGTGCCGATCAGCTGGATTTCAGCGCGTTTGTCGGAACCAGCGCCTCGGGGTCGTCACAACCGGCAGGGCAATCGGAAAAGCAGTCGGCCTCGACCGGCTTGCAGGCACTCGCCGGCTTCGATGCCGATGTCAGCGTCACTGTGGGTGCTATTACCGTCAACGATATTTCCGCCTCCGATGCGGCACTGACGGCAACGCTGAAGGATGGGCTGCTGACGACCCGGCTTGAACATCTCGGCATAGACGCCGGCGGCATTTCGGCCGAAATCACCGCCGACGTCCGCAAGAGCGAGCCGACGTTCAAGGGACGCGTCGCAAGCAAAGGGCTCGACATCTCCAAGCTCGCGAGCCTCGCCGGCCAATCGGTTTCACTGTCGGGAACGCTTGCGATGGATACCGGGTTTGCGTTCCGCGGGCTCGGCGGAGATGCGTTCCGAAAGACCGTCAACCTAAGTGGCACTGCGGGCCTGCGCGACGCCACCTTCGTAGCACCCGGTGTCACCGACCCATCGATGGGCGAAGTGACGATCAAGAAGCTGGCGGTCAAGATCGAAGATCTTACCAAGCCCGTGCTCCTATCCGGCAACCTGGCCTGGCGCGGGAAAGCAGCCGATGTCGATTTGCGACTGCCGGTCCGCGAACTGCTCTCGGGCTCGGTCCCGAGTGAGCTGCCCCTGAAGCTCGATCTGCGCATGCCAGAAGCGACACTCTCCCTTGACGGCAAGGCGGCGCTCGCGGGCAGCTATGCCGGCAAGGTGAAGTTCGCGGCCACGGATCTGCGCGCGCTTCTTGCCTGGATCGGCCAGGGCGGCGGCGACAGCATCGAGCAATTCGCCTTCAAGGGCGATGTCAACGCAAGCCCCACCGGCATTGCGTTTCAAAAAGCCACCTTGTCCGTCAACGGGGTCGAAGGAACCGGCAACGGTTCCGTAGAGCTGGGCACGCCCCTCAAGATATCCAGTGCGCTCCATTTCGCCGAACTGGACCTCGCGCGGCTTGCCGGTGCACGCCCCGCATCGCCGCAAGCGAAGGGCAAAGCAGGCAGCCCCACTCCCGACGCGCCGCTGGACCTGTCGTCGCTTCGAACGATCGATGCATCCATCAAGGTCGATGCGGAGAAGCTCGGCTATGGCCGCGTCTTTGCCGGACCGGTAGCAACCACCCTGGTGGTCTCCGAGGGTGTGGCCAGTCTCGACCTTCCCGAAAGCCCGTTCTATGGCGGGCGGATGGCCGCGAACCTTAGAGCTGACGGCACGGGAGAAGAGGCCTCGATCGCCTTGAAGGCCTCGATCGCGGGCGCTTCGGCCGCCCCGCTGCTGATCGACCTTGCAAATTTCAAGCATCTCGAAGGCGCATTGCAAGCCCAGTTCGACATCACCGGCGCAGGCGCTACGGCCGGAGCGCTCAAGCGCGCGCTTCAGGGGTCGGCGAACGTCCGCTTTTCCGACGGCGCCATCCGCGGCATCGACGTCGCCGATGTCTACAACAACCTCGTCGGCCTGATGTCGTCGGGCTTCAAGCAGAACGAAAACAATGCGACCGGCTTCACCGAGCTTGGGGCATCCTTTGCCATCGAGAACGGTGTCGCCCGCACCGAAGATATCAAGCTCGTCGGCCCGCTGGTGCGTATGAGCGGCAGCGGTGAGGCAAACCTTCCGAACGACCAGCTGAACTTCCGCCTGGATCCGCGCGTCGTCGCCTCGCTCGAAGGTCAGGGCGCCGATATCGCGACCGAAGGCATCGGCGTGCCTGTGATGATCGAGGGTTCCTTTGCTGCCCCGCGCATCTATCCCGATCTCTCAGGCCTGCTGAAGAACCCTGACGCCGCACTTTCGGCGCTGAAGAAGCTGGGATTGCCGACCGGGAAGCTGAAGCTCGATGAGCTTCTCTCCGGCGAAGGAAAGGCCGGATCAATCCGCGACATCATAGGTGGCGCCATCGGCAAGCCAGCGAAAGACGGGGGCGATCAACTCTCCATCGAAGAGATCATCGGTGGCAAGGCGACCGAGGGCGGCGAGACGCCACCCGCTCCACCGGCTGAAGAACAAGCCGTGACGCCCGACGTTGCCGCCGAGCAACCGGCGCCGGAGGGGCAGCAGCCCGACCAGCAACCAGCCGCTGGCACGGAGCAGCCTGCCGAGGAAAGCGGCACCTTGGGAAAACTGTTCAACCAGCTTCTGCAGTAGCCGGCGCGTGAATAGCCTTCCATCGCCGATCCGGCGGTCGTGCGGTCGCCGGCTTTGGTGGCATCACCCCAGAAGTTCGTATCTGCGGAGGATTGCCGCGATCTGGTCGTCCTGCTCGGCGTTCGGGAGCAGGGCCGGCTGACGGCTGGCGCCGATGGAGGCGTCCTGCAGGAAGAGCGCGCGCTTGAGCATGGCCGGGGCGAAGCCCAGCGCGTAGAGGTCGGTGCGAAAAGCGATAAAGATCGCCTGCTGCTTTTTCGGCTTCGCCGATCTCCCCCGCATTGAACGCCTTCAGGATGCCTGCAAGTACATGCGGCATGGCGTTGCCGAGGCCCGAAATGCAGCCGGCCGCGCCGTTCTGCAGCGCCCAGAGCACGAGGTGGTCTGGGCCGGAATAGACCTGAAAACCGTCGCCCCCCTTGGCAACCTGCAGATAGGCCTCCAGCCTCTCCTTTGCACCGCCGGAATCCCTGATGCCGGCAATGTTGCCGTGGCCGGCGAGCGTGCGCCGTCGTCAGCGACATGGTGCCCGTTGCAGGTCTGCTTCATCCCACGATGAGCAACGGCCAGCAGGGGACCGAAAAAACAGAGCGCATAGGGCGCCGGCTGATCTTCGTGGATGATTGTGATCCCCTGGCACGCAGATTTCAGATAGGATAACGGATCGGGACCCGGGTCGGCGGAACCGGAGGCTTGCGGTTCCTGTTATCGGCGCTTGCAAAGTCGCGCGACGACCGTCGGGACGCGTCTTGGCCGCGACAAGTGACTGCGCGCCAACCAAAGGGCATGACGAGTTTAAAGTGGGTTCGCAATGACGATGAACACGAAATCCAACGATGCTGCAGCCAATCGCCTCAAGATCGGTTTCGTGCTCGCCCGGTCGTTCACACTCTCGGCCTTCGCTCTCTTCATCGATACGCTTCGGCTGGCAAGCGACGAGCTCGATAAATCGGGCCGCGTGCGGGCCGATTGGCAGGTGCTTGGCAACACCCGCCATCTGATCGCATCCAGTTGCGGGGTACAGGTGGCGCCCACGTCGGACCTCGTCGATCCCGGCCAGTTCGACTACATCGTGATGGTCGGCGGCCTGCTCAAAAACGAGCACCCGATCGACAACGAGACGATCGCTTTCCTGAAGAAGGCAGCCGCGAAGAAAGTGCCGTTGATCGGCCTGTGCACCGGCACCTTCATCCTGGCGGAAGCCGGGCTCATGGCGGGGCACGTCGTTTGCGTCAGCTGGCTCCACTATCAGGCGTTCCGCGAGCGCTTCCCGGATCTGAAGGTTCGCTCGGACCGCCTCTTCAATCTGGACCGCACCCGCGGCTCTTGCGCCGGCGGCAGCAGTGCGGCCGACATGGCCGCCCACATCGTGCGCCTCCACATCAGCAGGGAGGCGGAGCGCAATGCACTGGAAGTTCTGCAAATCGACAAGGCCCGCTCCCATCTTCATGTGCAGCCGAGAAAGCCGCTCGCGATCGAGAGCAACGACCCTCGCTTGAACGCCGCGCTTATCATCATGGAGCAGAATACCGAGAACACGATCTCGATCCCTGAACTGGCGGCCTCCGTCGGTCTGTCGCGCAGGCAGCTCGAACGCCTGTTCATGGAAAAAGCGAAGATGTCGCCCGCGCACGTCTACAGGAAATTCCGGCTGGATCGCGCGAAGCACCTTCTTACCCAGACCGATGCCTCGCTTATCGAGATCGCCCTCGAAGTCGGCTTCGAAAGCGCGGGGCATTTCTCCAGGACATTTGCCAAGACCTTCGGCCAGTCACCGCGCCAAATGCGCGCGACACTGCCGAAGTGAGCCTTGCATTGCCACTCGGGGTGCCTGGCCACGATAGCCGATCGGCTAATGACCTCCCCGAACGGGCGTAGCCGAATTGCAGGCTCACCTTTTGCCGCAACCGCCTTCAAAATAGCTCGCGATGCGCGCTCGTACACGTCGCACGATCGTGCTGCGAGGGATCGAGTCTATGGGAGTGATGGCGATGGCGGAAACTCGCCTTTTGTCGGAAGAGGCACCGAACGCGAACTCCAATCAGAGCACGGTTGCCGGCGGACATCTCGCGCTGGTCCCGACGTGGCTTCCACTCGACATAGCGCCGGCGCAGAACTCCGCCGGAAGCGGCGGCGACGGCACAAGCCTGGGTACGATCGGCAGCAACACGCTGGCAATGTTCACACCGTCGAACGCGGCAATCGCCGGCTCGCACACGGACGCCGATGCGCACCAAGGCAATACCGCACTGATGAATCAGCACGTCACCGAGATGGCGGGCATCGGCGGTGAAGGCGGGAATGGTAATGTTGCCGGCGGCCATGGCGGCGGCAGCGTGGCCGGCGGTGGCGGCGATGGCACCTTTTTCGGCGGCCTCGTCAGCACCGACACCGCGGTGTTTGCGCCTTTGAACCTGGCTGTCGCGGCAGGTCCGGGTTCGACCTCCACGGCCGGACAAACAAACAATGCCGCCTTCCTTCAGGGCGCCACCCAGATCGGCGGTGTTGGCGGCTCCGGCGGGGATCATAACGTTGCCGGCAATACCGCGCCGGCACAGCCGCAGGGCGCGACGTTCATTTTCAATGGCGACGCCTATGCGGGCCATGGCGGCGATGGCACTTTCATTGGCAGCATGGTTGACGTCAACGTCGCGGTGTTCTCGCCCATCAACATTGCTGTCGGCGCCGCCGGCGGCGACGCCCACGCCACGCAGACGAACAACGTGATCTTCGACCAGGGCGGCGTGCAGATCGCCGGCGTCGGCGGCAAGGGTGGCGGCTTCAACCTCTCCTCGGACACAATCTTCACCGGAAGCGGGGTCGCTGGCGGCGGCGGTGACGGCTATTCGAACGGCAGCGCCGTCGACGTCAACATCGGCTACTTCCACCCGATCAACATCGCCGTGCCCGCAGGCGGCACCGCCGAGGCGGACCAGCTCAACCACCTGCTCGTCGACCAGCATACGCTGCAGATCGGCGGCATCGGGGGAGCTGGCGGCGAAGGCAACATCGCCGAGGCCAATGCCGCGCTAATCGACGACGTCCTGCACGGCTGACCCCCCGCATTCCCGCTCAAGCGCAGCAAGCGCGCCCTGGCGCCGCGGATTCATGGCGTTCCGCTGCCATCCCTCACAATCTACTCCCTGAATCGAGCGCCTCCGGGTCCGCCTGACGCCGGCCAAGCTGAAACGCGGGCAGACCCTACCCAAAGGAACGTCTCCGAATGTCCGGCTGGTTCGCCCCGGTGATCACGCGCACCATAGCTTTGCGCTGACCCCCCGCTGCGGCGGTGTGCTGTGGCATCGAACCGTCCAAGACTACGGGGCAACAAGTAGAGGAGCGACGCTATGCCTATTACCTTCGCGACATCAGACACGATTAACCTGACCAATCCCATTGCGGGCGACGCGAATGCAGGTAACGGTGGCGACGGCACCAACTCCGGCGATATCAACTTCAATCCCACTGTCACCGTAGCGCCGACGCAGACCGTCATCGGGTCAATCCCCACTGTCGACAACGGCGATGACGTCGGTCAGGGTGCGGCCTGGGGAACCGGCAGCGCTGACGGCGGCGGCCTTGTCCAGGTGCCGATCGCTGTCCTCGCCTCGCTTACCAACAGCGGTGCTGGCGGCGCCGGCGGCAATCCGACCTCGAGTGGCGATCAGAGCAGCACGAGCGGCGGTAACACCGCAAGCGTAGACGCGAGCACCACTGCCACGCAGACGACGACGTTGCTCGCCGACCAAGGTGCGACGATCATCTCGGGCATGGGCGGTGCCGGCGGCAGCGGCAATGCGGCCCTCGGTGGCGATATTTCCGCCGCTCTGGTTCATTCGAACCCGATCTCGGAAACCACCACGACGACCACCACCACGGCGGTCTCGAATGTTCTCGACAATTTCGACAACACCTTAGGCAACATCAGCGACATCGGTATCTGAGTCGCTCGACAAGGATCGCCGGCCATGGCCGGCGATCCTCCTTTCACCTGTGTCGCGGCGTCAAGAACGCCACGGGACCTTTGAGTTGCATTTGGCCACGGATCGAGCCCGAGCAAAAGAAGCCTGAAGCAGCCAAGCCGACCGCATCAGCATCGATCATGCCGATCCGATCGAGATCCGATAATGACGACGAATCCGACAGGGGCGCAGCATCCTCCAACCCATCTGGTCCTGGCTCTCAAGGCCTGCACGGGAGCCTTCCTGCTGGTCTTTCTCTATAGCTGCGCCTACAACCTGTTCCTGCTGGCTCCCTCCATTTACCTGTTGCAGATTTACGATCGCGTCCTGTCGAGCCGCAGCGCCGACACGCTGCTCATGCTGACGCTCATCATCGCGGCAGCGGTGTTGGTCGGCTCGATTCTGGATATCGTGCGGCGCGCCGCACTGTCGCGGATCGGCAGCTGGCTCGATCACCGCTTGCGGCCCGTCGTGCTGACGG
Organism: Ensifer sp. 22521; assembly: GCF_052044795.1. Taxonomy (NCBI): domain Bacteria; kingdom Pseudomonadati; phylum Pseudomonadota; class Alphaproteobacteria; order Hyphomicrobiales; family Rhizobiaceae; genus Ensifer; species Ensifer sp. 22521. Next base: position 158,412 of record NZ_JBQENM010000011.1, on the reverse strand, counting down.
CCTGCTTCGAATATGGAGCCCATACCGAAGCGGGCCTCGCCAACGACTGCTACCGGGACCTATCGATCCTGCGCCAGTTCCTCGACGCACCGGCCAGCTCGCTGCTTTTCGACGTTCCCTGGGCGCCAATCTTTCTGCTGCTTCTGTTCCTGGTCCATCCGTTGCTCGGAACCATCGGGCTATTCACCGCGCTCACCTTGCTGCTGCTCGCCATCGCGACGGAATTCTCGACCCGGCAGCCATTGATGAAAGCCAACCTGGCGCTCTCCCGCAGCCACATGCGTTTCGCAACTGCATTGCGATATATCCAAGTCATCCGCGCGATGAATATGCAAAACGGCGCCGCCCAACTCGTCTATCGCGACGCAGAGACCGCACGACAAGCGCAAGACGAAGCGATGAAGCGCACCGAAACCATTCTCGGGCTCTCGAAATCGGTGCGCATGCTGGCGCAGATCCTGATGATGGGGTCCGCAGCCTGGCTCGTCCTGGAGGAAAGCGGAAACCCCGGCATCATCTTCGTCTCCAGCCTGCTTCTCGGTCGCGGGCTTGCCCCGATCGAGGGCGCGATCGGCGGGTGGCGCGCCGTGGCCTTCGCCTATGCCGCATTCAATCGCATCAACGCGATGCTGATTTCGATCGCGTCGCAGGAGAGCGCACGCACGATACCGATGCCCGAAGCGGGCGGGCTCGTGCTCGACCGCGTCGGTTACATGCTTCCTTCGGGCAACCGTCAGATACTGAATGCCGTTACTTTGCGGCTGGCGCCGGGCGATTGTCTTGCGCTGATCGGTCCATCCGGTTCCGGAAAGTCGACGCTTGGCCGCATCATTGCGGGCGTTCAGCCGACGACCTGCGGCAGCGCCCTGCTCGGCGGCGTCGATATTGCCACCCTCCGGCTCGGCGGCGGCATGCGTCATGTCGGCTACCTGCCGCAGGACATCGAACTCTTCGGCGGCGCGGTGAAGGACGTCGTCGGCCGGCTCGACGGAACCGACGTCGGCAAGGTCATCGAAGCGGCAAAGCTTGTCGGGCTGCACGATGCGATCATGCAACTGCCTCAGGGCTACGAGACGGATGTCGGCGATGGCGGCGCGACCCTGCTTCGGGCCCAACGCCAGCAGCTTGGACTGGCGCGCGCGGTTTACGGCAATCCCGCCCTCGTCGTCCTCGACGATCCCAATTCCAGTCTGGACTATGACGGCGAACGCCGATTGTTTGCAGCAATCGCCCGCATGCGCGCCATGGGGATGATGATCATCATCATCACGCACCGCATGGGCATTCTCCCGGTGACCAACAAGATCGCGATCATGCGCAATGGCACGATCGAAGCCTTCGGCGACAGCGACTGGGTCTTCGATACCTATCTGCAGCCACCGGCCCGAGCGGGCACCTGAGGAGGGAGGCGAGAAAACGATGGAGCTCATCAAATCCGACCTGACCCGACGCGGACCGGAAATCGTTGGCTACGCCTGCGACGCCAAAGGGATAGCCGGGCCCCAGCCCTCCACAGCGGTCTCCACACGCCTTCCGGTGACGCTTGCCGAAGCCTCGCCGATGTCGCGGCTGCGCCATGTGGCATGGACGGGAAACCTGCTTATCGGCGTCTTCGTCTTTGGTCTGGGGATCTGGTCGGTTCTCGCCCCGCTCAGCAGCGCCGCGATCGCGTCCGGCGTCGTCGAGACCGAGGCGAACCGCAAGACCATCCAGCATCTCGAAGGCGGGATCGTCAGGCGGATCCTTGTTCGCAACGGCGATGCCGTGTCCGCCGGCCAGGTGCTGATCAAGCTCGACGATACGAAGCCGCGTTCGGAACGGGACAGCCTTCGCGGCCAACTTTGGGATGCCGAGGCGCGACAGGCGCGGCTCACCGCCGAGCAGAACGGTTGGGATCACGTCGCCTTCCCCCCCGATCTCGTGGAGCAAGCCGGCAACTACCGGGTGATCCACGACATTCTCGACGGTCAGCAGAATATATTCGATGCCCGTCGCCAGGTGATGCAGTCCGACATCGTGATCACGCAGCAGAAGATCAAGGAAGTGCTGGAGGAAGTCGCCGGACTGAGCGCCCAGAAGGCGTCCCTGATGGAGAGGAGTGCCATTTCACGCCAGGAGCTTGAGACGGTTTCGGCGCTCACCGCGAAGGGTCTCGAACGCAAGAGCCGGGTTCTCATCCTGGCGCGGGAAAGGGCCGACATCGGCGGTCAGATCGGCGAAGTCTCCGCGCGCATATCCCGCGCCCACCAGGTCATCAGCGAGTCACAGTCCTATATCGTCAAGCTGCGCAGCGACCGGCTGAATGAAGTCGCGCTCACGCTGCGCGATACGGAAAACCAGCTGGCGCAGTTGCGTGAGCGTTTGAACGCCATCGATGATCAATTGGCGAGAACCGAGATCAGGGCGCCCGACGACGGAGTGATCATGGATCTGCGTGTTCATACGACAGGCGGCGTCATCGGCGCCGGAGAGCCGCTGGCCGACCTCGTGCCGGACGCCGGCGCACTGGTCGTCGCGGCGCGGGTGAAGCCGGAGGATATCGCCCAGGTCCATGCCGGGCTCGAGGCACAGGTTCATCTCATTCCTTACAACCAGCGGCGGGTTCCGCTGTTGAAGGGCACGGTCGCCTATGTGTCCGCCGATCATCTGGTCGACCGGCAAACCGGCCACACCTACTACGCGGCAACGATCCGCGTTACCGATGAGCGGTTAGGCCAAATGCCCGGCGTGGAGATGGTACCGGGCATGCCGGTTCGGGCCATGATAGAGACCGGTACGAGCAGCGTCGCGCTTTACGCGCTGCGTCCGTTGCTTGACAGTTTCAACACCGCATTTCGCGAGAACTGAGGCGTGGCGCGCGGAACGCCGTGGGCGTACCAAATGGGCTCTGTTATCCGGCCCCGCAATCACATGTGCCAGTCGGTTCCCGGAAGGACAGCCGCAATGGGCAAACGCAAGTTCAATGACGACGAAGTCCTGGAGATCCTCAAGGAGCATCAGTACGGTGCGACCGTCGCCGATGTCTGCCACCGGCATGGCATCAGCCAGCCGACTTTCTATCGCTGGCAATCGCTGCAAAGTAGGGGCCCCAACTTCGATGCGGAGCGCGTAAAGGCGCTCGAACTGGAAAATCAGAAGCTCAAGAAGCTACTGGCCGAAGCCATGCTGACGGCCGCAACGCTCAGCGAGATGCTCGAAAAGACATCACGTTGACGACGCTGCTGCCGTTGGTGGCGACGCCATGACTGTTGCCGGCGGTTCCCCGGTCTGCAAGCAAGGCGACGACCTCGGTGCGGTTCTGCACCTGCAATTTGCGCATGATGTGCTGCAGATGCATTTTCACCGTATGGTCGGAAAGATTGAGCTTTCCAGCGATCACTTTGTTCGAAGAGCCGCGTCGCAACTCCGCGAGCACATCCGCCTCGCGCGGCGTGAAGTCGGCGAGCGAAAACTCGCTTCGATAAGCGCTGATCGGCACCCTTTCGCTATGACGAGCGGCAGCCGTACAATCGGTGAGCGCGGCAAGTGGGTCTGGACAGAAGACGCCGCCGGCAAGGACCAGCCGCAAGCCGGCAAGCGCAAGCTCGATCCGCAAGGACGTCGTGAAGAAGCCGCGAACGCCAAGCTTGAGGACATCGGCAGCGGTCGTCCTGTCGTCCGTGTCCGAGAGCACCGCAACCGGCACATCCGGAAAGCGCTTGCGGATTTCCGCAAGCTCAGCATGCAAGTTGCACCCGCCGTCGTTTCGAGCGCTCAGGTCCAGCACGATTAAACGCACGTCGTACCCGAGCGCCTGGTCCAGGCTGTCGGTCGAGACCATATCGATAAAATTCCAACCGGAGAGTTCGTATTCGAGAACGGCAACGATGACGCTGCGCACCAGCGTCTGGTGTTCTATCACAATCCCGGTCGGCGTACGGTCCTTGCGGCACGGCGTTCCTGAACTGATGGACATGCGTCACCCCCAGGATTCGTTCGCGACAAGTTGCGGTGCCTAAAATATTTCCGTTCTAATAGTCTGTCATGAGAAAATCAGAATTAATCCGATCGGGCTGCATCAGCAACAGATTGAAAATACTATATATTTCTCGAAGCGCCGAGGTCGGTTGTAACATATATTGAGCAGCAAGCCTGAGACGCTCTCGGAAAGAGGGCGGCAAAGCGCAACCACCAGTCAGCGCACGCACTCTTTCGCACGCGAGCCGCGTACCATCGCTTGAGCAAAAGCGCGTTGAGCGTCCCGTCGGCCTGGCGGTTGTCGATGTCTTTAAAAACCGAAGCACTGTTGCGTCGGTTCGGGCGGCTGCCCCAGATGTACGCCTTCCAGCTCCAGCATGCGGGTCTTGGTGGTGGAACCGCCAGGCGCCGAGAACCCGCCGATCTTGCCGCCGGCGGCAAGCACCCGGTGACAGGGGATGATCAGGGACACCGGGTTCTTGGCCATCGCCTGGCCGACGTCGCGCGCGGCTTCCGGGCCTGCGCCCAGTTCCTTTGCCAGCGCGCCATAGGTGGTCGTCTGCCCCCAGCGCAGCTCGCGGGTCGCAGCATAGATGCGCCGGAAAAGCTCATCCTGCCCATCGAGATCGACCGCAAAGCCGGTGAAGTCGACCTCCTTGCCATCGAAGTAGCGTTGGACGGCCTCCACTGCCTCCCGGATTTCGGGTGTCGGCTGGGAAGCCTCGGCGGCCGACAGACGCCGCAACAGCAGCCGCTCGGTTGCCTGTGCCGCTCGGGTCGGCAGTTGGAATCGCGTGATACCCACATCGTTCCAGGCGATGCCGCAGAAGCCGGCCGCAGTCTCGAAGATGAAATAGCGATGTCCTGCCTGGCCCATCCGTATAGCCTCCCTGTGTCTCTACTATCAAAATCGTGCCGGAGAGCTGCGAATTCAACCCGTTTCCTGCCTCGGTGGCCGCCGCTTACTGGCTGCTTAATATCAAGCGCAGGTCGAGAGCGCAGCCATTTGCGAAAGCTTTACGGTTGTCGGGCAAGGTTCCGCACCAACATCAGGAGACGACGGTGGACATCCTGCATACCCCGACGATCATGCTCAGTTCGTTCGCGACGCTGGTGGTCTTCGCCGTTTTTTTCGGCCTTGCCTGGCGGCAGGAACGCAAGAGCCTCGAACTGCTTCTGTGGTCCTCGGCCTTCTCCATCGGCGCGGTCGGCTTCGTCCTGCTGACGCTGCGCGGTGATGGCTACAACTTTGTTACCATCTCGCTCGGCAATGCGCTTGCGGTGCTGGCGCTCGCGATGATCTGGCTTGGCCTGCGCGCTTTCGACAATCAGCCGCTGAAGATCGCCTCTGCGCTTTTCGGACCGATCCTCTGGATCGCTGTGACTTACTTCTCCGATTTCTTCCGTGAAAGCGTCACGAGCAGGATCGTTCTCTACTCGGTCCTGATCTTCGCCTATTCGGCCTTGATCGCGCTTGAGATCTTCCGGTCCGACAACTTCCGCAGGCTTCCGAGTTCCTACATCGTCGCCTTCGTCTTCGCCACGCACGGCGTGCTTTATCTCGCGCGCATTCCACTGATCGTGTTGTGGCCGCTCGCCGGCAACACGGCGGCGGGAACGGCACAGCCGCTCTGGTATCAACTTCTGACCTTCGAGCTGTTTCTTCACAGCCTCGCCGGCGGCTTCGCCTTCTTCGCCCTGGTGAAGGAACGAACGCAGCAACGCTACAAACTCGCCTCCGAAACCGACGCATTAACGGGCGTGCCGAACCGTCGCGCTTTCCTCGCGCGGCTTGACGCCCATCTCACCGCAGGCTCGGTGAAAGGGGCGCTACTCTATCTCGACATCGACCACTTCAAGGCCATCAACGATCGTTTTGGGCATGCGGCCGGCGACCAGGTGCTGATCGAATTTGCCGATATCATCTCCAAGGCTGTGCCCGATGACGCTTTCATCGCACGGATCGGCGGAGAGGAATTCTCCGCCTGCCTGCCCCACGCGGACCGTCCGGGCGCGGTCGCCATTGCCGAGCGTATCCGCGCCTCGCTCGAAGCGCGCCGGCTTGGCACGGCCAAGGGCGTCCTGTCTGCGACCGTCAGCATCGGCGTCGCCTTCGCCGATGGCCATGAGGATTCGCATGCGCTCATTTCGGCCGCCGATGCGGCGCTCTATGCGGCGAAGACAACCGGCCGAAACGCCGTGTGGTCGATGGATATAACCGGTGTGCCTCGGTTCTCCGCCGGGCCTGCCACCGGCGGCGGCGCTGTTTTCGCTGAAATCCTCAAGGGGCGGCTCAGCGCCGAGATCGCCGAACCTCTCATGATTTTCCCCGTCGTGGGTACTGCACCATGACGACGGGACCGGCCGCATCGGTTTGATACTGTTTACACAGCAGAAAAATAGGGATATTTTTTATCCTTAATAGATGCGCATTGGCATCCGCCGGACGAAGACATGATCCTCAAAAGCCAAGTCGAATGGGCGTTGCATTGTTGTGCCATTCTCGCCGGCCTGCCTGAAGGCCGCTATCTCTCAACCAAGGCGCTGGCAGAGTTCCACGGGCTGCCCAAGGAGTATCTGTCGAAGGCGCTGCAGAGCCTTTCGCAGGCCGGTCTCGTCCACACGACCCTCGGTCCATCGGGCGGATACCGGCTGGCAAAAGCGCCGGCCGAGCTGACCTTTCTCGAAATCGTCGAGGCGGTCGAAGGCAGATCGAGAACCTTCGTCTGCACCAATATCAGGGCCAACAATCCCTGTCGCGCACCCGGCTACTGCGAAGAGACGCCGTGCGCGGTGGCGCGCATTATGTGGGAGGCCGACGAAGCCTGGCGCGACAAGCTGCGCAGCGTGCTCCTATCCGACCTGATCGAGATCCTCTCGCAGGAAATTCCCTCGGATCTCTGGAAACGGAGTTTCGCGTGGGTTCTAGAGCGCGCCGGTTGAGCGAAACCCGGCGTCTGTGCCTGAAGGCGGCACGTAGAAATAGGCCTGAGCCGGCGGCGCAAGCGAGAGACCCTCGAGACGGCATTGCTCATGAACGCGGTCGATCACCTCGTTGCGTGCCGGCGTCCGCTCAGCCGGGTTCTTGACGCGGAACTGCAGCTCGACCTCGACGGCCACGGCGTCGATCGCCTTGAGGGAGACGACCGGCGGCGGCTCGCGCACGATCAGGCCGCACCCTTGCAGAGCTCTCTGCATCGTTTCTTCGATCCGGCGTGGCGGATGATCCGCGGCAAGACGGATCGACAAAGCGATCTGGTGCGTCTCGTCCGGACGGCTGAGATTGGTGAGCCCGACCTTGGCGAGCGCGCTGTTGGGCAGCACGACGACATTGTGCGCTCCGGTGAGCAGAAAGGTGGAGCGCCAGTTGTTCTCGATGACACGGCCTTCGGTGCCGTCGCCAAGCACGATCCAGTCGCCGATGGCAAAGGGCCGCCCCAGTATCAGCGCGATACCCGAGAACACGTCGCCGAGCGTATTTTGAAGCGCGAGACCGAAGATGATGGCAACCACCCCGGAGGTCGCAACCAGCGTGCCGATCGGCGCCCGGAAGACAAAGCCCAGTATCGACAGTGCGACGCCGAGATAGACAATGGCGACGATGAGGTCCTGCAACAGGCGGGCCTCCTGCGGCCGCCTTTCAAGGACGATGTAGAGACGCACGAAGCCGATAAGCGACCAGGCGAGGTGCGTCCACCACAGCACCCGCGCCGACGTCGCCAGGAAGGCGAGCGCTCCCTGAAGATGCTGATCGTCGCTCCGATGCGGCATGATCCCGGAAAGGAGGAGAACCGTCGTCATCATGCAGAAGAAGAGGATCTGGACAATCAGCCTGGCGAGCGGGCGACGGCGCCCCTGCACATGCCAGACAACAATGCCGGTGATGCCGAGAAGATTGATCAGCACGAGCGGCAACGGCAATTGGTCGGCGAACATGGCAGGCTCCAACGATTGCAGGCAAATTGCAGGACCGGGCGCTTGTGCAGCCGGTCCTGCAGGATCATTTCATCGGATAGGTCAGTTCCTTTTCGGCGGTATCGACGACGAAGACCGCGAGCAGCTTGGCGGGCTCTGTCTCGCTGCCGTTGGCGCTGACGCCGTGACGGTCGCCGGGCATTTCCGAAAAGTTCTCGCCGGCCTTGTAGACCTTGACCGGTCCATCATTGACCTGGCTTCGGATCGAGCCTTCCAGCACCGTCGCATAGATGAAAGCGGTGCTTGGATGGGTATGCGCCTCCGAAGAGCCGCCGGGCCCATATTCCACAAGAACGCCCTTGATGCTCTTGCCCGGCACGTTCGGCAACTCGTGCTCATAGACCAGGGTGACCTTGGCAGCGTCGCCGGCAGCGGCCGTGCCGAACAATGCGGCGGTGACCGCAGTGGCGGTGATGAGAGACTTGATCATGTCGGAAGTCCTTTCAGGGGGCTGGGGGTGCGCCGCCGGCGCAGCCGTATGTGCTCACTTACGGGGAGCCGTGGCGAACCATTCTTCGAAGGTGATCCGGCCGAGGCGGGGATTGTTGTCGGAGACCAGCGAGCCGTCTTGCAGCAGCGCGCCGAAGTAGCGAGCCTCCCGATCGGCCTCGACCTTGCGGTTGTCGCCGCTTGCCTTGAGGTAGCGGGCGACGAGATCGCTGAGGCGTGAGCGCTCCGGTCCGGCAATCTCGATCGTGCCGTTGACCGGGGCGGCAAGCGCGACCGCGGCCATGGCATCGGCGACGTCATCGGACGCGATCGGCTGCACATAGGCCGGCGAGAGGTGCACGGTGTCGCCGACAGTCCCGGATTGGGCGATGCCGCCCAAAAACTCCATGAATTGGGTCGAATGCACGATCGTATAGGGGATACCGCCGGCCTTGATCAGTTTCTCCTGGGCGAGCTTGCCGCGGAAATAGCCGCTTTCCTGCAGACGCTCGGTCCCGACGACCGAAAGCGCGATATGGTGTTTGACGCCGGCAGCCTTTTCCGCCGCAAGCAGGTTGCGGCCGGAGGTCTCGAAGAACTCGAGCACCGCCTTGTCCTCGAAGGAGGGCGAGTTGGCGAGGTCGATGACCACCTCGCAACCGGAAAGCGCCTCGGCGAGACCTTCGCCGGTGATGGTGTTGACGCCCGTATTCGGAGAGGCGGCAACCACCTCATGGCCTTGCTTGCGCAGGCGTTCGACCGTCTTGGAGCCGATCAGGCCCGTTCCGCCGATAATGACGATTTTCATGAGATCCTCCAATCGTTGCGGCGACTGGCCGCGTTGTTCGATCACTCAGGAACAGGGTTTAGTTCAGTCCTGCCTTGTCGAGGCCATAGAGCTTGTCGGCCGAGCCCGGCACGGCCTTGAAGGCGACACTGACGCGGTTCCAGGCATTGATGACCATGATGGAGAAGGTGAGATCGGAGATCTCCTTCTCCGAAAGCTGGCCGCGTACACGCTCGTAAAGTTCGTCCGGAATGCCGCCTTCGGGCAGTTTCGTAACCGCCTCGGCCCAGGCAAGCGCTGCGCGTTCGCGCGGGATGAAGAGGTTCGATTCACGCCAGATCGCGACGTGGTAGAGACGCAGTTCGCTCTCGCCGTGAATCTTTGCCTCCTTCACATGCATGTCAACGCAGAAGGCGCAGCCATTGATCTGCGAGGCCCTTATGTTCACGAGGTCGCGGATCTTCTGTTCGATGACGCTGTCCCTCAGGCTGAGGCTGAGGTCGGAGATTTTCTTGAAGAACTCGGGGGAATGCTGTGCGTAGTTCAGGCGCTGTGTCATGGGTTCGCTCCACAATTAAGGACATTTGTTATCCTTATGGATACAAGATATCCGTAATTACTGGACAGTAAAGCGCAACGGTCATACACTCGGCGCATAAGGCTTATGCCGAAACGTTTGAGGGACCGGATGGATATTGTCTCAGCGCTGAGAGCCTTCCTGCGCGTGGCGGAGACGGGCTCGTTTTCCGCCGCAGCACTCGATCTCAACCTGACGCAGCCGGCGGTCTCGCGGCAGGTATCGGCTCTCGAGGAGCACCTGAACACGCGCCTTCTTCACCGGACGACGAGCGCATTGGCGCTTACCGCCGAGGGCGAGCACATGATCCCGATGGCGCTCCGGGTAGTGGAAGCGGTCGACGCCCTGAACGAAGCCTCGTCTGCCGAGACTGCCTTGGTCTCCGGTCGTGTCCGGCTCACCCTGCCCGCACCCCTCGGCCTTTATGTCAGCGATCGGCTCGCCGCCTTTCTCGAGCGGCATCCCAGCCTGTCGGTCGAGTTGATCTTCCGGGAAGAGCCGTCGGATCTGGTCGGCGAAGGCATTGATCTCGAAGTGCGCCTCGGTCCGGTGTCGGACAGCAGCCTGATGTGCCGGCGCATCGGCTGGACGACCGCCTTCCTCGTTGCCGCACCGAGCTACCTTGAACAGCGGGGTGCGCTCAGGACGCCCGATGATATCAGCGGCCACGAATGTATCTGCTACAGTCGCGCCGGTGACGGACGCTCCTGGTCCTTTTCCGATGGATCCGACGACATCTTCGTGCGCATCGCCCCGCGTCTCGTCGCCAACAATGCGGTGGCCGTGCACCGTGCTGTGCTTGCGGGAAGCGGCCTGGCGATCCTGTCGCACATCCTCGCCTGCCCCGACATCGAAGCTGGCAGGCTGGTGAACCTGATGCCGGACTTTCCGCCAGCGCGGCTGCCGATCAGCGTCGTCTATCCGTCGCGCCGGAACATGCCGCTGCGTGTGCGAACCGTTCTCGATTTTCTTGTCGAGGCAGTGAAGGAAGATCCGTTGATGGCGTCCGCCTCCTCCTAACAGCGGAACGCCGCTCAGCGTTGTCCGGTCGTTGCGCGCAACGGGAGTCCGTTGAAGGCCTTGATCTCCTTCAGCACGAAGGTCGTCTGCATTTCCTTGATGCACGGCAGCCGCCGCACCACTTTCATGGCAAAATCGGAATAGGAATCGAGGTCGGATGAAACGACCTGCAGAAGGAAGTCCGCGTCGCCGGCTATGCTGTAGCAGGCGACAACGCTGTCGAGCTTCATCACTTCATCGGCGAAAGCATCGGCTTCCGCCTCCGTATGGCTGTCGATCTTCACCCGGATGAAGGCGAGCACTCCCAAGTCGATTTCCTTCCGGTTCAGGACAGCCATATAGCCCTGAATGACGCCATCATCCTCAAGCTGGCGCACGCGCCGCCAGCAGGGCGAGGTCGACATGCCCACCTCCTCCGAAAGCGCCTGGTTGCTCAGGCGCCCGTCATTCTGCAGCGCGGTCAAAATCTTCACATCGGCGGGCGTCAAGATCGCAGGCATGTCCTACCTCATTCTTTGTCAATGCAGGTAGAACCTACCGCATATTCGTAAATCTCCGCAACATCCGAAAGAACTTACCTCAAGGCCTGCTCTATTCTCCCCGTCGACAAACAGAGAGGAATAGACCACCGTGCTTCAGGACATCCGCCTCGCCATTATCGTCAATCCGGAGCTGCCGCCGGGTCATCTCGCCAACACCATCGCGGCGATTTCCATCGGCATCGGCGCGGCCATGCCCGTTCTTGGCAATCAGCACCTTACCGACAGCAATCAAAATACGATCGACATCAGCTCCAACCGACCCATCCCGATCCTGCAGGCCGACAATAGGACGATCGGCGCGTTGCTCCTGAAGGCGCTGCCGAAAGAGGAAGACCGCATCATCGTGCCGTTTCCGGCTTTTGCGCGCTCTCTGCACAGCTATGCGGACTACGAAACGCAATTCCCCGTGCGTGATCTCTCGGAGGAAACGATCGACGGCATTGGCCTGGCCGGTGCCTCCAAGTGGGTCAAATCGCTGACGGGATCCCTGAAATTGCTGCGATGAAGCGAAAGTCCCGCAACGGCGCGGAAGGCACTAACCTCACCTCCTTGTCCAGCATGTACATTTTTTTCGTCGCGACCAGACCAATGGCGGAATTGGTGGCGACACATCCGCAACACTTCCGCCCATTCGACCGAAAGGACATAGCTTTCCGGCTTGGCGACTTTTTCTAACCTTGACGACTCCTGTCGTGCGCGACAAGCTCTGAAAACGATTTTCAGAATATCATCATAGACCACACCACCCCGGCCGCCGCTGCCGTGGTTGATCGCGCGATGCGATACCTGTTGGGGACCAATGCGCATGACCAATCAACGTCTCATCATGCTGATCTTCTTCCTTCAGCCGATCGCCTTCGGCGCTTGGCTGCCGCGCATCCCCGATGTGCAGCAAAGGCTTGGCCTCGGACCGGCGGAACTGGCAATCGCATTGCTCGGAATGCCCGTCGGCATTCTCTTGACGCTGCCGTTTGCCGGACGCCTGGTCGCCCGGGTCGGCGGTCGCGCCACCATCCTCTACGGCTTCATTGTGTTTCTGGCGCTCGTCTGGCTGCCGACACGGGCCTCGAATATCGAGATCCTCTTCGTGACGCTCGCCATCGTCGGTGCGGCCCTGACGACGCTCGAGCTCGGCCTCAACATCGAGGCGGATGCGATCGAGAAGCACTCCGGACAGTTGATCATGAGCACCTGTCACGGCTTCTGGAGCCTCGGCATCATGACCGGCAGCCTGATCGGCGTCGGTTTCGCCGCGGTCCATGTTGCGCCGGAATGGGCAGTGCCGCTGGCGGCCGCGGTCATGTTGCCGATCAGCGTCTTTTTCGCCAGAATGCTGCCGCTCCTCCAAACCGGCGAGGCCGCGGCTGCGGAGGCGGCGCCGTCCAGGCGACGGCTGCCGAGCTTTGCGCTTCTCTGCGTCTGCTTCTTCGTCTTCGGCATCACCATGACCGAAGGCGCTGTGGCAGACTGGTCGGCCGTTTTCCTGCGCGATGTCTTCGGGCTCTCCAGCGCCAGCGCCGGCTTCGGCTATTCGATCTTCGCCTTCATGGTGGCAGCCGGCCGTTTTGCCGGTGACCGGCTGAAGGCGAGTTATGGTCCGGTGGCGGTTGCGCGCGCCTGTGGCATCGCCAGCATTGCCGGGCTGCTTCTGGTCGTTGCAAGCCCCGCCGCCTGGGCAGCGCTGCTCGGCTTTGCCGCCATGGGCTTCGGGGTGTCTGTCGGCTTCCCGCTCGCCGTCACGGCGGCCGCCGACCAGAAGGACCGACCGGCCGCAGCCAGCGTCGCCATCCTGTCCTTCATCGCTCTGCTCGGCTTCCTGCTCGGACCACCACTGATCGGCCTGATCGCCGAGCACAGCGACATGCGCTTCGGCCTCGGCGTGCTCGTGCCCTTCCTCGCCGTCAGCCTGCTTTTGACCGGCCGTTTGAAGCCGGCCAACCGCGCGAGCGCGCAGGACGCCCAGCAAGCCGCGAGCCGCGCGTAACAGCCAAGGCGATAGATCCATGGAACCGTGAAAACCCCGGCCGATTTTCGGCCGGGGTTTTCGTCGTTTATCGGCAGACGTGGCTTACTTGCGCGCCGCCATCGTGTTGTAGCTGGTGATGAGGTTGCGGTAGTCGGGAATGTGGTTCGAGAACAGCGTGCCAAGCCCCTCGATATCGTTGCGCCAATCGCGGTGCAATTCGCAGGCAACGCCGAACCAGGTCATTAGCTGAACGCCGGCGGCGGTCATGCGCGACAAGGCGGAATCCCTGGTCACCTCATTGAACGTGCCGGAAGCGTCGGCGACCACGAAAACCTCGAAGCCTTCCTCGATCGCCGAAAGCGCCGGAAACGCCACGCAGACCTCGGTCACCACGCCGGCAATCAAGAGCTGCTTCTTGCCGGTCGCCTTCACCGCCCTGACGAAATCCTCATTGTCCCAGGCGTTGATCTGGCCCGGACGGGGAATGAAGGGCGCATCGGGAAACAGTTTCTTCAGTTCAGGCACCAGCGGGCCATTCGGACCATCTTCAAAGCTGGTCGTCAGGACCGTCGGCAGCTTGAAGTATTTGGCGAGGTCGCCGAGCGCCAGGACATTGTTCTTGAACTTGTCCGGATCGAAATCGCGCACCAGCGACAGGAGGCCGGTCTGATGGTCGACGAACAGGACGGCAACATCATCCTTGTTGAGACGTACGTAGGGCTTGGTCATCGGAAGTCCTTTCTTTCGTTTAGTTCCATCACGGCCGGCAGCGTCCTTGTTGCTGTCTGATCCGCTGTGATTGAACGTAGGCTACTTCAGGACCACGCATGCAAAAAGATTGTGGAATCCGACGCAGTGTCCTATCAATAGAACGATGCAAGACCTGAACGACCTCTATTATTTCGTGCAAGTCGTCGAGCATGGCGGTTTTGCGGCAGCGGCACGGGCGACGGGAACGCAAAAATCCCGACTGAGCCGGCGCATCGCGATGCTGGAGGACCGGATCGGCGTCCGGCTGATCCAACGCTCGCCGCGCCGGTTCTTTGTCACCGATGTCGGCCGCGAATATTACCAGCGGTGCGTCGCCGTGTTAATCGAAGCCGAAGCGGCAGATGCCTTTATCGCACAGCAGCAGGGAGAACCTCAGGGGACTATCCGGGTGAGCTGCCCGACGGCGCTGATCTCCTTCCAATTCGGCAGGCTTTTCGCCCGGTTCATGACCGCGCATCCGAAAATCAGCCTGCAGCTCGAAAGCACCAACCGCCGCGTGGACGTGATCGCCGAGGGTTTCGACGTCTCGATCCGAGTCCGGTTTCCGCCGCTGGAAAGAAGCGAGCTGGTCATGCGCAAGCTCGACGACAGCTCGCAATATCTCGTTGCCAAGCCGGGGTTCCTGAAGGAACCGGTCCAGACGCCCGAGCAACTGACGGGGCTCGCAAGCCTTGCCTGGACTTCGGCCACACACGCTTACGAATGGCGGTTGGAAAGTGCCACGGGAGAGCAGGCGGTCGTCCGGCACGAGCCACGCTTCCTGACGGACGATATGGCAGCGCTGCGCGAAGCGGTGCTCGACGGAGCCGGAATCGTGCAATTGCCGACGATGATGATCTGGAAGGACCTGGCGGCCGGAACCCTGGTGCCGGTGCTGCCGCAATGGCGGCCTGCATCCGGCATCGTGCACGCCGTCTTTCCCTCAAGGCGCGGGCTTCTGCCGTCGGTTCGCACCTTCATCGACTTTCTCGCCCAGGAATGCGCTGCCGATCGCCTGACGGTGAACGAGAGTCTGGCATAACCGACGAACACCACCCATATGAGCGTTTAGTGCGTCTCGAAGGCACCTCTTCGCCTTCGATCCGCAGACCCATGCGCAGGGCGCATAGTAGCCATTCCTTGCATCCCGCGCCGCTTTTCACGATCTTAATGATGAAGCCGCGTTCGACGCCGGCTCCCTTCAGCACTCCATCCCAGTCGTAGACTTTTCCCCCGGCCACTGGCCGGCGCGGCCAATTCCGGCTTGAACAATAGGGAAGGTAATCATGCAGACTTCTGCCAAGACGCTTGACGCCAAGACACTGGACAAGATGACGCTCCACGAGCGCTCGGACATGATGGCGCTCGTCGCAGACGCACTCGAAGCAACGGCCGAGAAGGCCTACGAGATCGGCGATGACCGGTTTGCAGAGAATTCGATCAGCCTCGCCAACATCATCATCAGCTGTGCTGACGACCTGGTCGTTGGCGATCTGCCGGCGGCCGAACTTCTGTTGCAGCAGGGTATCGCGTTGATCAGCCTGTTTCAGGGCGAGCCCCGAGAGTTCACCTTGCACTAAAGCTTACGACCACGGCCGGCGACCAGCCGGCCGTTGCCACTTTGCACCGGTCGATGATGATTATCCTCGACCGGCCGCGGCGGCTGCTCAGCGGGCCATTAGGCGTCTCACGCGCCTTCGAGCGCGAGGTCGACCGCGGCCAGCGCATGAATCTCAGTGGTATCGAACACCGGAACCGGGCTGTCGGCCTGCGAAATCAACAGCATGATCTCGGTGCAGCCCATGATGATCGCTTCCGCGCCCGCATCGACCAGCCGCGCGATGACGCCGCGATAGGCGTCGCGCGAGCTGTCCTTGACGATGCCGGCGACGAGTTCTCGATAGATGATCTCGTGTACCTTGGCGCGGTCGTCCGCCTCCGGCACCAGCACCTCGAGACCAAACGTGTCCTTCAAACGGCCCTTGTAGAAATCCTGCTCCATGGTGAAGGCGGTTCCAAGCAGACCGACCTTGCTCAGGCCTGCGGCCTTGATCTTCTCCGCCGTCGGGTCGGCGATGTGAAGCAGCGGAATGGAAACGGCTGCCGAAACGTCGGCTGCCATCTTGTGCATCGTGTTGGTGCAGATCATCAGGAAATCGGCGCCGCCGGCCTCCAGGCGACGCGCCGCCGCAATCATTTCCTCTGTCAGAGCCGGCCAGTCGCCATGATGCTGAAGCCGTTCGATTTCGCCGAAATCCATCGACCACATCAGCGACTTTGCCGAATGCACGCCGCCCAGGCGGCCGCGAACCGTCTCGTTGATGATGCGGTAGTACTCGGCCGAGCTCTCCCAGCTCATGCCGCCAATCAGGCCGATGACCTTCACTTTGCGCGCTCCATTTTCGAACCGGACTCTGAGCTAACAAATCGCGAGCCATCGCGATAGCTCCAGCGACCGCAAGCGCCCGGCGCAGAAGGCCATTGCGGGGCTCAACGCCGGTCTCCGACGAGCCCCTTTCCCGCCCCCATCAAAGGACTTTTCCGCAAAGCTGCGTGACGTGACGACGACAACCGATTGACATTTCCGGTTTCGTGGACTTTTATATTCCAAAATAAAGAACGATATATCACAACTATGGAATAAGAGGAGGAGCAAATATGAAATCGACCAAACTTGCATTGCTTATCGGAACCGCGCTCGTGGCATCGGCAACCCTTGCCTTTGCCCAGGAACAGGGTGGCGTCATCAATGTCGCGACGGTCGGCGAACCGCCGACGCTCGACCCGATGGCGTCGACCGCCGACCTCGTCGGCATCGTCTCGCAGCACATCTTCGAAACGCTCTACACCTTCGACAAGGACTGGAAGCCGACGCCGCTTCTGGCGAGCGCCCTTCCGGAGATCAGCGCTGACGGCAAGACCTACACGATCAAGCTGCGCTCCGGCGTCAGGTTCCATGATGGCACCGACCTCGATGCCAAGGACGTGGTCGCCTCGCTCGAGCGCTGGACGAAGGTCGCCTCGCGCGGCAAGCAGACCGCAACGACGATCTCGGGCATCGAGGCGGTCGACCCGCTGACGGTCAAGATCTCGCTCAACACCCCTTACGCGCCGCTCGTCTCGCTGCTCGCCTTCAACAATTCCGCGGCGATCGTGCTTCCGTCGGAAAAGCAGGCTGAACCGATGACCGATTTCGTCGGCACCGGCCCCTACCAGCTGAAGGAGCGCAAGGCGGACCAGTATATCCAGCTGACCCGCTACGACGCCTACACGTCGCCGGAAGGCGACGCCAACGGCTACGGCGGCGCCCGCCACCAGTATGCCGACGAAATCCGCTTCGTGCCGGTGCCGGACCCGAACACCCGCGTCGAGGCCGCCGTCTCCGGCCAGTATGACTATGTCGATTCGCTGCCGGTCGAATCCTTCGACCGCGTGAAGGGGTCCAGCGCCTCCGATCCTGTCATGCTGCAGCCCTTCGGCTGGCCGGTATTCGTGCTGAACTCCGGCAACGGCATGACCAAGAATGTCGATCTGCGCAAGGCGATCCGCGCCTCGCTCAGCATGGAAGACATGATGGCGGCCGCCTTCGGCACCACCGACTTCTATGCGCTCGATGCCGCACTTTATCCGTCGCAATTCACCTGGCGCACCGATGCCGGCACCGAAGGCGCCTACAACATCGCCGACCCGGAAAAGGCTGGCGAACTCTTGAAAGCCGCCGGCTACAAGGGAGAGCCGCTGCGCATCCTCACCAGCCGCCAGTACGAGTTCCACTACAAGATGGCGCAGGTCGCGGCCGAATATCTGAAGCTCGCCGGCTTCACCGTCGATCTGCAGGTGGTCGACTGGGCGACGCTCACCCAGCGCCGCGCCGACCCGACGCTTTGGGACATCTACATCACCCACAGCCCCTTCCTGCCGGAACCGGCGCTCATCGGCATGATGTCGACCAAGGCCCCCGGCAACTGGGATACCCCGGCGCGTGCCAAGGCGGTCGATGCCTTCAACGCCGAATCCGATCCGGCCAAGCGCGTGGCTCTCTGGGCCGATGTGCAGAAGGTGATCTTCGAAGAAGTGCCTTTCATCAAGATCGGCGACTTCAACGCGCTCTCGGCAAAGTCGAAGACGCTTGAAGGCGTGTCACCGGCGCCATGGCCGTATTTCTGGAACGCTTCGATCAAGAAGTAAGCTCCCACCCTCCCAGGGACTTCGGCGGACGCCCAGCCACTGGCCTGGCGTCCGCCGGAAGGGCGCGCCGTTGTTCATTCACACCAGTGGGCAAGGTGCACAGGAAAGGTTCGAGGCCACCATGTTACGCTACATATTCCAGCGGCTGATGGGCATGATCGTCGTCATGGCGATCGTCGTCACGATCGTCTTCGTCATCGTCCGCGTGACACCGGGCGACCCCGCTGCCGTCATGCTCGGCCCGGAGGCGACCCAGGAGGACATCGCTGAACTGCGCACCCGGCTCGGCCTCGACCAGTCGCTCGGCCTGCAATATGTCTACTATATCGGGCAGTTGCTTCAGGGTGACCTCGGCCAGTCGATCTTCCTCAACCAGCCGGTGACCTCGGCGCTTGCGGAACGCGCCGAGCCGACCTTCTTCCTGACGCTGTTCTCGATCGTGATCGCCTGCGCCATCGCGCTGCCGATCGGCATCTACGCCGCCTATAGGCGCGGCTCCTTCGTCGACCAGGCGGCAACGACCCTCGCCATGCTGGCGGCGAGCATACCGAGCTTCTGGCTCGGCCTGATCCTGATCCAGGTGTTTGCGGTGCGCTTTGGCTGGTTCCCGGTTTCCGGCTATGGCGGGCCCGGCTCCTCCTTTACCGAGCGCATGTATCACCTGACCTTGCCGGCGATCGCGCTCGGCGTCGTTTCCTCCGCGCTGATCCTGCGCTTCACTCGCGCTTCGATGCTCGATGTGCTCGGCGACGATTTCATCCGCACAGCCCGCGCCAAGGGCCTCGGCGAGCGCAAGGTGGTGATGAAACACGCGCTGAAGAATGCGCTGATCCCGATCCTGACGATCATTGGGCTGACAGCCGCGGTGCTGATCTCGGGCGCCGTCGTCACCGAAACCGTCTTCGGCCTGCCGGGCGTCGGCAACCTCGTCGTCTCCGCCGTGCTTCGCCGCGACTATCCTGTCATCCAGGGTGCCCTGCTGGTGATCGCCGCGCTCTATGTGCTGATCAATTTCGCGATCGATATGCTCTATCTCCTCGTTGATCCAAGGGTACGTTACTGATGGCTATCACCGTATCTGCCCCCTCCGAGAGCGAGGGCCGCAAGTTCATCCGCCGGCTGCTCAAGCGCAAGACCGTTGCCTTCGGCCTCATCGTGCTGACCGTCTTCGTGCTCTTGGCCGTCTTCGCGCCACTGATCGCGCCCTATGCGCCCGGCAAGCTGTCGATCGTCAACCGTCTGTCGCCGCCGAGCCTGCAATGGTTCTTCGGCACCGACGAATTCGGCCGTGACGTCTTTTCCCGCACCATCTATGCCGGCCGGCTGTCGCTCCTCGTCGGTGCGGCCGTCGTCACGCTCGCAACCGTGATCGGCGTCGTGCTCGGCCTGCTCGCCGGCTTCTTCCCGAAGCTCGACACACCGATCGCCCGCGTCATCGACGCGATGATGGCCTTCCCGGATATCCTGCTTGCGATCGCGCTCGTCGCCGCCCTCGGACCGTCGCTGACGACCGTCATCATCGCGCTCAGCATCGTCTATGCACCGAGGCTTGCCCGCGTGGTGCGCGCCTCGACGCTGGTGATCCGCGAGCTTCCCTATGTCGAGGCGGCGCGCGCGCTTGGAATCTCGACCCCGCACATCATGACGCGCCACGTGCTGCGCAACCTGCTCTCGCCCGTCCTGGTCCAGGGCACCTTCCTCTTTGCCCATGCGATGCTTGCCGAAGCCGGCCTCTCTTTCCTCGGCGTCGGCGTCAGCCCGGAAATTCCCACCTGGGGCACGATGATCGCCTCGGGTCGCCAATACATCGGCCAGGCCGACTGGGTGACGCTCTTCCCCGGCATCGCCATCGTGCTCTCGGTCCTGTCGCTGCAGATGGTCGGAGACGGCCTGCGCGACATGCTCGATCCCCGCCTCAGAAAGGACCTGTAAGTCATGACGAACGCAACCACCAGCGCAGGTCCGGTGCTGATCCGGCAGGTGAAACCCGTCGCCTTCGGCATGGCCGCAGCGGCCGAAACGATCGATATCCTCGTCGATGGCGAAGGCCGCATCGCAGCCCTCGGTCCTAACCTGGAGGCATCAGGCAAAGTGCGCCGCATCGAGGGCAATGGCGCCTGGATCTCGCCCGGTTGGATCGACCTGCATGCCCATGTCTGGCATGGTGGCACCGACATTTCCGTGCGCCCGCAGCTTTGCGGCATGGAGCGCGGCGTCACCACCATCGTCGACGCCGGATCGGCCGGCGAGGCCAATTTCCACGGCTTTCGCGAGTACATCATCGAGCCCTCGCGCGAGCGCATCAAGGCATTCCTCAATCTCGGTTCGATCGGTCTCGTCGCCTGCAACCGCGTCAGTGAACTCAGCGACATCCGCTCGATCGACATCGACCGCATCATCGCCTGCTACCAGGAAAACCGCGAGCACATCGTCGGGCTGAAGGTCCGCGCCAGCCATGTGATCACCGGCTCCTGGGGCGTGACGCCGGTCAAGCTCGGCAAGAAGATTGCCAAGATCCTGAAGATCCCAATGATGGTGCATGTCGGCGAGCCGCCGGCGCTTTACGACGAGGTGCTCGAAATCCTCGGTCCCGGCGACATCGTCACCCACTGCTTCAACGGCAAGGCCGGCTCCAGCATCATCGAGGACGAGGACCTGTTCGAGCTTGCAGAACGTTGCGCCGGCGAAGGCATCCGCCTCGACATCGGCCATGGCGGCGCCTCCTTCTCCTTCCGCGTTGCCGAAGTCGCGATCGCCCGCGGGCTGCTGCCCTTCTCGATCTCCACCGACGTACATCTGCGCAGCATGAACCAGTCCGTCTGGGATCTCGGCACCACCATGTCGAAGCTGCTCAGCGTCGGCATGCCCTTTGAAAAGGTGGTCGAGGCCGTGACCCAGGCGCCAGCCTCGGTGATCCGCCTGCCGATGGACAATCTCTTGAGCGTCGGCGCCCGCGCCGAGTTCACCCTCTTCGATCTCGTCGATAGCGAACTCAGGGTCTTCGATTCACTCGGTGCTGAGGCGCATCTCAACCGCCTCTTCGAGCCACGCTACGCGGTGATGGGCACCGAGGTGGTCGCGGCCAACCGCTATCAGCCGCCGCATATCGAGTGCCCCGATCACAGCCATGGTTACGGCTATCGCTGACTCGACACGACAGAATACAGCAATGACAGGACATCGCGTGAACAGTCTGGACCAGAATAAAGACAGCCCTGCCGCCGCCTCGCCCTATCAACGGCTTCAGGCCCTCGGCATCAACCTGCCGCCGGCGCCGCCGCCGATCGCGAATTTCGTGACGCATGTGCGCGAAGGCAACATCCTCTACCTCTCAGGCCAGGGCCCGCGTGAAGTCGATGGCCATCTGCATGCCGGCAAGGTGGGCGCCGATGTCGATATCGACAGCGCCTATGATCACGCCCGGCTGACCGGCATCAACCTGCTTGCCGTCATGCACGATGCACTGGGCGACCTCGGGCGGGTCAAGCGCATCGTCAAGATCCTCGGCATGGTCAATGCCGTTCCGGATTTCGCCGAGCACCCGCGCGTCATCAACGGCTGCTCGGACCTGATGATGGATGTCTTCGGCGAGGCCGGCAGCCATGCGCGCTCGGCGGTGGGTTTCGGGTCGCTACCCGGCAACATCACCGTCGAGATCGAAGCGATCGTCGCTCTGCACGATTAACGACGGGAGGTTGGATCAATGGCTGCGCCAGCCCATCATCTTCTCGATCCGCTCGGCGGATACCCTGACGTGATCGGCGTAGAACGCCCGGTCGTCGAGGATCTTCTGCTCCGGCAGAACGATCGAGATCGTCGCGGCGCAATTGCCCTTGTCGTCGAGAATGGGAGCGGCAACGCAAGCGACCGCATAATCGGATTCGCCGGCCTGGATCGACAGCCTTGCTTGAAGCGCGCTGCCGGCCTGGTCGGAAAGTGCCGCCGGATCGATGTCGGCGCGGCCGGTGGGCGAAGTGCGGGCGCAGCGGCGGAAAAGCTCGAGCCTTTCCTCGGCCGGCAGATGGCCAACGAGCAGGCGACCGGATGCCGTCCAGTTGAGCGGCACACGGGTGCCGACGCGCGAGGTCACCTGGAAATGGCCGGGACCGTCGGCCATGGCGAGCACCTGCATGTAGTCGCCGTCGCGACCGCACAGCTGGATCGTTTCGGACACTTCCCGACCAAGGTCATGCATCTCGCGGGTGGCAACACCGAGGAAATCGAGGGACCGGGCATAGGCGAGACCATAGTGGTAGAGCCGGTCGCCAAGCCAGACGAGGCCATCGGCATCGCGGCTGAGCAAGTTCTTCTCGACCATGTCGTCAACGATGACATAGGCCGTGGACAGCGGCGCGCCGACCGCCTTGGCAATCGCGTAGACGCCGCTCGGGGAACCCGTCTCGTAAAGGAAATCGAGCACCTGCAAGGCGCGGTCCATACCGCTCACGCGCGAACGGCGCGGCTTGCCGGTCGTTTCAATGTCATCGTTCGGCTCGACGCCGGTCATCGTCTTGTCCACTGCTCAACTCCTGCGCGGCTCGAATTGCGCACTGCCGGGAAAGTGTCTGGTCCCGCTGCTGCCGCGCCCTCGATGGCGGCTGTGACAGATGGCGGAAGGCCTCACGCATACTTCATTACTATGGTAGATATTCCGCGAAAACGGAATAGTCTATCCGTTTCGACTGCCAGAAAATCGCCTGCCAGAAAATTACATGGAGACCACTATGCCTGACCGTGACATTCGCGAAGCTCTCGGACTTCGTCCCGTTATCAACGTCTCCGGCACGATGACCGGGCTCGGCGCATCGATCGTGGTCCCGGAAGCGATCGCCGCAATGACTGGCATACTGCCGCAGTTCGTCGAGATCAACGACCTGCAGCGCAAGGTGAGCCCCGTGATCGCGCGGCTGACCGGTGCGGAAGCCGGCTTCGTCACGGCGTCCTGCTCCGCCGGCATCAGCCTTGCCGTCGCGGGAACCATGACCGGCAGCGATCTTGCCGCGATCGAGCGCCTGCCCGATACGAACGGCCTCAAGAACGAGGTCCTCATCCAGATGGGCCATGTGGTGAGCTACGGCGCGCCCGTCGATCAGGCGATCCGCATCGCCGGCGCAAAGCCGGTGCTGGTCGGCCAGGCGACCTCGGCTTACCGCTACCATCTGGAAGGCGCTATCAACGAGCGCACGGCCTGCGCTGTCTACGTCGTCTCGCATCACGTGGTGCAGTATGGGCTCATTGGCCTCAAGGAATTTGCCGAGGTCTGCCATTCGAAGGGGGTGCCGGTCATCGTCGATGCGGCCTCGGAATATGATCTGCGCATCTTCCTCGATGAGGGCGCCGACATCGTGCTCTATTCCGGCCACAAGTTCCTCGGTGGCCCGACATCGGGCATCGTCGCCGGCAAGAAGGAGATGGTGCGCAACACCTTCCTGCAGAACCTCGGCATCGGCCGCGGCATGAAGGTTGGCAAGGAAAGCATGCTCGGCGCGATGGCGGCACTCGAAGCCTGGGAGACGCGCGACCACGCCGGCATCCGCGAACGCGAAACCGGTTACTTGAACCTCTGGCACGAGACGCTGAGCGGCCGCCCCGGCATCAGGCCGGTGATCGAAGCCGATCCGACCAACAACCCGCTCGACCGCCTGCGCGTCAACATCGACCCGCAGGAAGCCCACATCACCGCCTGGGACCTCGCCGACGCGCTCGCCCGCGGCACACCGCCGATCATCGTACGCGACCACGAAGCCGAGCACAATTACTTCTACCTCGACCCGTGCAACCTGCATCCGGGCCAGGAGAAGGTAGTCGCAAGCCGTCTCGCCGAGGAACTCGACAAGGCGCGCGCCTCGAACGAGATCATCTCGACCTCGCTCAGCGAGCGCAACGCCCGGCGCTTCGCCGGCCTGCTGCGCTGGCCTGACTGACCGGACACCGAAAACGACAAGACGCATAGCAACAGGCGGAGGAGCCGACATGACCGACACCGCAATCGCAGAGGCCCGCTCGACGACGCCTGTTCTTTCCGTCGAGAACCTGACGACTTCGTTCCTGGTCGATGGCGCATGGAAGCCCGTCGTGCGCGACATCTCCTTCCAGGTGGCGCCAGGAGAGACCGTCGCGATTGTCGGCGAATCCGGTTCGGGCAAGAGCGTCACCTCGCTCTCGATCATGCGGCTCTTGCAGAAGGAAACGAGCCGCGTCGAGGGCCGGGTGATGATGGGCGGTCGCAACATCCTCGACCTGCCCGAATCCGAGATGCGCCATGTGCGCGGCAACGACGTCGCGATGATCTTCCAGGAGCCGATGACCAGCCTCAATCCGCTGTTCACCATCGGCGACCAGATCTCCGAGGCACTGCTTTGCCACAAGCCCATGTCGAAGGCCGACGCTCGGGCAGAGACCATTCGGCTGCTGGAAAAGGTCCGTATCCCTTCGGCCGCCTCGCGCTTCGACGAGTATCCGCATCGGTTCTCCGGCGGCATGCGCCAGCGCGTGATGATCGCCATGGCGCTTGCAAGCCGTCCGAAGTTGCTGATCGCCGACGAGCCGACGACGGCGCTCGACGTCACCATCCAGGGCCAGATTCTCGACCTGATCAAAGTGCTGCAGGAGGAGGAAGGCACCTCGGTGCTGTTCATCACCCACGACATGGGCGTCGTCGCCGAGATCGCCGATCGCACCGTGGTGATGTTCCGCGGCGACGCAGTCGAGACCGGCAAGACGCAAGACATCTTCCTCAGGGCGAAACATCCCTATACCCGCGCGCTGCTTTCGGCCGTGCCAATGCTCGGGGCGATGAAAGGCGAGCCCCAGCCGATGCGCTTTCCGGTCATCGATGTGGCAACCGGTCTTCCGGGTGCCGTGGCTGAAGCGACCGACACGGTTCAATCCGACCGCAAGCCGATCCTTGAGGTGAAGAACCTCGTCAAGCGCTTCGACATTCACGCCGGACTGCTGGGCAAGCTCAAGGGCCGCGTGCACGCGATCGAAGACGTCTCCTTCAGCCTGCAGCCGGGCGAGACGCTGTCGCTCGTCGGCGAATCCGGCTGCGGCAAGTCGACGACCGGCCGCGCGATCATGCGGCTGATCGAACCGGAAAGCGGCTCGGTGATGCTTGACGGAAAGGACGTGCTGGCGATGGACCGCAAGGGCTTGCGCGAAATGCGCCGCACCATGCAGATGATCTTCCAGGATCCCTTCGCAAGCCTCAACCCGCGCATGACCGTGGGGGCCGCCATTGCCGAACCCTATCTCGAACACAAGCTCGGTACCGCGCGCCAAGCCCGCGAAAGAGTTGCCGACCTGCTCGAACGCGTCGGCCTGCAACCCGACATGGCGGCGCGCTACCCGCATGAATTCTCCGGCGGCCAGCGCCAGCGCGTCTGCATCGCGCGCGCCTTGGCGCTCGACCCGAAGGTGATCGTCGCCGACGAATCCGTTTCCGCACTCGACGTCTCGATCAAGGCGCAGGTCATCAACCTGCTGCTCGACCTGCAGGCGAGCCTCGGCCTCACCTACCTGTTCATCTCGCACGACATGGCGGTCGTCGAGCGCGTCAGCCATCGTGTGGCGGTCATGCATCTCGGCGAAATCGTCGAGATCGGTTCACGCGCACAGGTGTTCGAAAACCCGCAGCACCCCTATACCAGGAAGCTGATCGCCGCCGTCCCGATCGCCGACCCGACCCGCCGCCACACGCGCCGTGGCGTTGCGAGCGACGAGCTCAAAAGCCCCTTGCGCGCGCCCGACTACGTTCCGGTCGAGCGGCGCTATCAACAGGTCGCCGAGGACCATTTCGTCCAGGTCTAGGCGGACTGCGTCAAGCCGGTCGCATCCTTCTCGATCGAGACAGGTGAGCCGCGCGCACCTTCCTGCGCGGGCGGCCAACCGTATGACGGCCGTCAGAACGGCAGCCGCGCGTTCTCCTTGACTTCCTTCATCACGAAGAACGTCCGCGTCTGGCGCACTCCGGGCAAGGCGATCAGCTTCAGGCCGTGCAGTTTGTTGAAATCGGCCATGTCGCGGACGCGGATCTTCAGGAGATAGTCGAAATCGCCGGCGACCAGGTTGCAGTCGAGCACTTCCTTCATCTCCATCACCGCGCCTTCGAAGGCCGCAAAACTTTCGGGCGTCGAACGGTCGAGCACCACGCCGACCATCACCAAAGCGCCGAGACCGACGGCAGCGGGTGCGATTTCCGCCCGAACGCCGGTAATGTAACCCTCGTCGAACAGCCTTTGCGTCCGCCGGTGGCAGGTGGCCGGACTGACATTCGCCCGCTCGGCCAGGTCAGCATTTGTCAGCCGGCCCTCTGATTGCAGGGCGCGCAGGATCTTGATGTCGATCCTGTCGAAATCTTCGCTGGAAGAATCTTTCATTTCTGAGCCAAAATCTTGAAGAACCACGAAATCGTTTGAGAACTCTATCTCATCTGCAAAAATCAGAACAGGAAATTAGAGAGCACCTTTCACGCGACTTCACCTATCCTTCGCTCACAATTTTCACACGGAGGCCTGGATCAATGTCACTGCTCGAAAAGTTCGAACGCTACCCGCTCACCTTCGGCCCGACGCCGATCGAGCATCTGCCGCGGCTGACGGCAGCACTTGGCGGAAAAGTCGAGATCTATGCCAAGCGCGAAGACTGCAATTCCGGTCTCGCCATGGGCGGCAACAAACTCCGGAAACTCGAATACATCGTTCCGGATGCGATCGCCTCCGGCGCTGACACCCTGGTTTCGATCGGCGGCGTGCAGTCGAACCATACGCGGATGGTCGCTGCGACCGCCGCCAAGATCGGCATGAAATGCGTCGTCATCCAGGAAAAATGGGTGCCGCACTATGATGCGGTTTATGACCGCGTCGGCAACATCCTGATGACGCGGCTGATGGGGGCGGACAGCCGGCTGGTCGATGACGGCTTCGATATCGGCATCCGCAAGAGCTGGGAAGATGCGATCCAGTCAGTGAAGGATGCCGGCGGCAAGCCCTATCCGATCCCGGCCGGCGCTTCGGTGCACAAATACGGCGCGCTCGGTTACGTCGGCTTTGCCGAAGAGGTGGCTGAACAGGAGAAGGCGCTCGGCTTCACCTTCGACTACATCGTCGTCTGCGTCGTTACCGGCTCGACTCAAGGGGGCATGATCGTCGGTTTCGCCGCGCAGAACCGCGCCGAGCGGGTGATCGGCATCGATGCGTCGGGTACGCTTGAACAGACCCGCACGCAGGTGCGCAACATCGTCGATGCTACCGCCGAACTGGTTCGCCTCGAGAGGCCGATCCGCGACGACGAGATCGTCATCAATCCCGATTACGCCTACCCCGCCTATGGCGTACCATCTCAGGAAACGAACGCGGCGATCCGGCTTGCGGCGCGAACCGAAGCGATGATCACCGATCCGGTGTATGAGGGCAAATCCATGCAGGGCATGATTGATCTCACCCGCAAGGGCTTCTTCCCCGAGGGTTCGCGCGTGCTCTACGCTCATCTCGGCGGCGCGCCGGCTCTCAACGGCTACAGCTACTACTATAAGGACGGCTGACGCGCCGCTTGCACTCCGTCACCTTTTCGTCTCTCTCCATCGGAACACGGCGATGACCGACACCAGCCATCTCAAGACGATCGAAAAGCGCCTGCTCTGGCTCTCCCACTGGATGATCCATCACGCTAACCATATCCGTCCGAAGGTCGACGGCATCAAGACCGGAGGACACCAGGCAAGCTCCGCGTCGGTCGTCTCGATCATGACCGCGCTCTATTTCTCGGCGCTCCGGCCGGAAGATCGCGTCGCCGTCAAGCCGCATGCGGCCCCGGTGTTCCATGCGATGCAGTATCTGATGGGCAGGCAAATGCGCGAGAAACTCGTGAACTTCCGCGGCTATGGCGGGGCGCAGAGCTATCCGAGCCGGACGAAGGATGTCGACGACGTCGACTTCTCCACCGGCTCCGTCGGGCTCGGCGTCGGCATCACCGCGCTCGCCTCGATCGTCCAGGATTTCGTCCGCGCCAAGGAATGGGGAGAGGGCAAGCTCGGCCGCATGGTGGCGCTCGTCGGCGACGCCGAGCTTGACGAGGGCAATGTTTACGAAACGCTGCAGGAGGGCTGGAAGAACGACCTGCGCAATTGCTGGTGGATCATCGACTACAACAGGCAGTCCCTTGACGGCATCGTGCGCGAGGGCCTGTTCGAGCGGGTGGAAAAGATCTTCAGCGCTTTCGGCTGGGACGTGGTGCGGGTCAAGTATGGCGTGCTGCAACGCGCGGCCTTTGCCGAGCCCGGCGGCGAGAAGCTGCGCGACTGGATCGACCGCTGCTCCAACCAGGAATATGCGGCGCTTACCTTCATGGGCGGTGCCGTCTGGCGCAAGCGCCTCGCCGACGATCTCGGCGACCAGGGCGACGTCTCCGCGCTGATCGACCGGCGCAGCGATGCCGAGCTTTCAGCGCTGATGGAAAACCTCGGCGGCAACTGCGTCGAGACGATGGCGGAGACCTTCGCCGCCATCGACCACGACCGGCCGACCTGCTTCCTCGCCTATACGATCAAGGGCTGGAACACGCCGATCGCCGGCCACAAGGACAACCACGGCGGCCTGATGACAACGGCCCAGTTCGCCGAGTGGCAGGCACATATGGGCGTGGCGCCCGGCGAGGAGTGGGAACCCTTTGCCGGGGTGCCGGATCGCAAAGCGCTCGAAACGTTCCTCGCCTCGGTGCCCTTCTTCGCTTCAGAGACGCGTCGCCATGCCGATCACCGGCTGGAGGTGCCGCATATCGCCTTCGAGACGCAGCGCGAGATCTCGACGCAGATGGCCTTCGGCAAGATCCTCGACGATCTTGCCAAAGGCAAATCAGACCTCGCCGAGCGCATTTTGACGACATCGCCGGATGTGACCGGCACCACGAGCCTCGGCGCCTGGGTGAACCGACGCAAGCTCTTCGCGCGCCAGCCGCTGGCCGATGCCTTCATCGAACACCGCATCGCCTCGACGGCAAAATGGGAGTTCACACCGGAAGGGCAGCATGTCGAGCTCGGCATTGCCGAGATGAACCTCTTCCTGCTGCTCGGTGCCGCCGGCCTCAGCCACTCGCTGTTCGGCAAACGGCTGATCCCGATCGGCACGGTCTATGACCCGTTCGTCTGCCGCGGCCTCGATGCGCTGAACTACGCCTGCTACCAGGATGCCCGCTTCATGATCGTCGGCACGCCCTCCGGCGTGACGCTGGCTCCGGAAGGTGGCGCGCATCAGTCGATCGGCACGCCGCTGATCGGGATCAGCCAGGATGGTCTGGCGGCCTTTGAGCCCGCCTTTGCCGACGAGCTCGCGGTCATCATGGAATGGGCCTTTAACTACATGCAGCGCGACGGCGACAACGACCCGGACGAACGCACGTGGCTGCGCGACGAGACTGGCGGCTCGGTCTATCTGAGGCTCACCACCAAGCCGCTCGAACAGCCGCTGAAGCGGGTCGACGACGATTTCCGCCAGGGAGCGATCGACGGCGCCTATTGGCTGAGGAAACCCGGGCCCAACTGTGCTGTCGTCATCGCCTATCAGGGGGCGGTCGCCGACGAGGCGATTGCGGCGGCCGGCATGATCGGAGAGGTCCGCCGCGACATCGGCGTGCTCGCCGTCACTTCCGCCGACCGGCTCAATGCCGGCTGGACGGCGGCGCAGCGCGAACGTGCCCGCGGCAATCCGCAGGCGCGAAGCCATATCGAACGACTGCTCGATCCCCTGCCGGGCCATTGCGCCATCGTCACCGTCATCGACGGCCATCCGGCGACGCTTTCCTGGCTCGGTGCCGTCGGCGGCCACCGGACGATCCCGCATGGCGTCGAACATTTCGGCCAGACCGGGACGATCGGCGATCTCTACCGGCATTTCCGTCTCGACCGCAGCGCCATCGCCGCATCGGTCATGGCGCTGACCGCGGGGCGGCGGACCGCCGCCGGGCAAGAGGCACTCCTCTTTCCGTAGCGCCGGCTGAACACTAACACCTTTGAAGACGAATGGCCTCGCGTTGCCTGTCCGGCAGCGAGCGGTCGCCTGCGTCTTCCAAAAACCGAGAAGCGTCACCGTCCCGGAAAAGACGCCGTACCAGGGGAAACCGCACCCAACAGGAAAGGATTTTCGAAATGCGAACAATAAGAATTCTGGCAGCCACTCTCTTGGCAATGGTGGTTGCCCCCTTCGGGCAGGCTTTTGCCGATCCCATAAGGAACGTCGTCATCGTGCACGGAGCACTTGCCGATGGCTCTGGCTGGCGCAAGGTCTTCGACCTCTTGAGTGCCAAGGGTTTCAACGTCTCCGTCGTCCAGCCGCCGATGACCTCGCTTGGCGACGATGTCACTGCAACCAAGCGCATCCTCGACCTGCAGGCCGGTCCGTCCATTCTTGTCGGCCACAGCTATGGCGGCATGGTGGTGACCGAAGCGGGAAGCGCCGACAACGTCGCGGGCCTCGTCTATGTGGCGGCGTTCCAGCCGGATGCAGGCGAGACCCTGCTCGACCTCGCCGCCCGGACACCCGCGGCAACCAAGAGCATCGCGGCGACGAAGGACGGTTATCTCTACCTCGACCCGAGGGCTTTCGCTCAGGATTTTGCCGCCGATATCCCCGCGGACGAGGCTCGCTTCATGGCGCAATCCCAGGTCTTCCCCGCGAAGGCCGCCTTCGAGACTAAGATCACGGCACCGGCGTGGAAAAGCAAGAAGAGCTGGGCGCTGATCGCCACCGACGATCGGGCCATTCATCCCGATCTGATGTGGGAGATGGCG
This sequence comes from Ensifer sp. 22521, assembly GCF_052044795.1. Lineage (NCBI taxonomy): Bacteria > Pseudomonadati > Pseudomonadota > Alphaproteobacteria > Hyphomicrobiales > Rhizobiaceae > Ensifer > Ensifer sp. 22521. The sequence goes on along the minus strand of NZ_JBQENM010000011.1, from coordinate 127,440 downwards.
AAGCGCGCCGGGAGCGAACCGGTCGAAGTCAAAGCCAGCCACGCAGTCTTCATGTCCCAGCCGGCGGCTGTCGCCGCGCTGATTGAGAAGGCCGCGGTCACGCTTTCCGACTGACGCATTACCTTGGTGTCGTTAGACGTTTGCCGTTCGCAGCGGGCGCTCGCCGCCTTCGATCGCCTGGCGCAGCTGCCTGCGGTCGCGCCTTAGGGTGTCCAGGCAATCATTGCCGAACCACTCCAGCGATGCATCGGCCAGGGGATCGCCTGAAATCTCCCGGAGGAATCGATCGTAGTCGACGGTGCCCTCGAACAACGGTGTCATGCCGCGCCTGCTACCGGCGGCGGCATAGACATTGGCCGGTTCGAAGACGGACAGGTCGACCCGATCGACAATGTTCTTCAGGTGGTAGTGGCGGATATGCGGCTTCATGGCCCGGTGAACCGTGACCGGATCGTCACCACCCTCCCAAACATGCAGCGTGTCGAAATTAACAGCGAAATGGGAATGGTCGACCTCTTCGATCAATTGCATGGTCGAGGCCGCCGTGTCGGCCAGTGTCTTCGGGTGCGTCTCGGCAAGCAGGTGAATGCCGTAGCTGGCGGTAATCTCGCAGATCTCCTTCAGGCGAGCGATGGTCTGCCGCCGCTCTTCCGCCCCGACGGCCAGACTGCCGCGGCTTCCGGCGAAGGTGCGGATCTTGCGGGTGCGCCAACGGCGGGCAAGCCTGCAAAGCTCCACCGTCTTGTGCCGCAACGCTTCGGTATCGCCATCAAGCGGCAAGTAGTCGCTGATCATCGGCACGGACAGGCCGTAGCCGTCGAGCCATTCGGCGTTGCGGTCCGAGCGCGGCGCCAGGTTGCGCGCATGCGCGCCCCAGAGTTCGATGCCCTGGAAATCGTTGGCCCCGGCCCAGGTGGCGATCTCGTCGAGCGAGATGAGATGATGCCGGAAGGTGATGGTGCAGAGCGAAACTCTCATCGTGCGACCCTCTTCAATGGGGGAACTTCTGCGGGAAGGACGAGGTCGGACCAGAGATCGAAGACCTCGGCGAGCTTTGCCTTAAGCTTCGTCTCCAACCGGTCGGCTTCGTCGAGGCGCTCGAAGACTGCTCCGGCCAGGGAGCGATCCCCCGCCTGGGCCAGCTTCATGCAGGCGTAGTGCAGGGTCTTCAGCGCCTGAACCAGCGCCTCGATTTCCTCGCACCATTTCTCGAATTCCGCCGCCGGTAGCTTCAGTGCCCGCCAGTAGAAGGCAAAGCCATGCTCATAGGCATATTTGCGGATGGTGATGACGGGCAGCTCGCGCACCGCGGCGCCAAGATTCGAGAGCGTGAGCCCGTCTCGTTCGTCGAGGTGCGCGGTGACGATTTCGCGGACGGCATCGACAATCGGGTTCCGGTCACGAACGAAGCACGCTTCGAAATAGGCTTTCAGGTCTTCCGCGTACGGCGCGCGCGCTTCGGCGTTATCGAAGACATAGCCGCCGCCGACTGTCGGCTGCATGATGGCGTGAATGACCTTTTCCTTGGCGATCTCGCCTTCCCAACGATAGTCGGGGTCGTGCACGAACCAAGTCTCGGGATCGGCGGTTTCCTGCAGCATGAGGTAGTGCGGGAAGGGGTTCTGATTGAACTTGTTCTCGCGCTCCGGCAGGTGGAACATGTCGAGCATGACCATGACCGAGCCGGTTTCGCTACGCTGCTTGAGAAGACCGAGCAGGACTGCGAGGTTGTCGAGCTTGGTGCGCTCCGGATCGTACCATTCGACGACGGAGACGCCGTAGAGCCGTTCGAACCAGCCGCGGAAGAATTCCTGGGTGATATCGGGTGCATGGTAGAGAAGCGCGAAACTGTCACTGACCGCGAACTTCGCGTCCCAGACGCCGAAATAGAACGGCCGCTGGTCCAGCCCGTTTCGCTTCAATCCATCGGAAACGCAGCTGACGAAGCAATGGACCTTGATGTCGTAGTAGGCCTCGCCATGAACACCCTCGTCGGTCGTCCCGCCCGTGAGCGGAAAGGCCGGAACGACGGTACCCGTTGTCTTCGGCAAATAGAGAGCGACGAAATCGGCGACCGTCTCGATCTCCTGTTTCGCGATCGCCTCCTCTGGCACCGATAGCCCGTATTCAAGTTCGAGATTGAGGAAAATTTCGAGGATCAGCACGGAGTCGAGATAGAGGTCTTCGTTGAGGCGGGCATCCGGGCCGAACCCCTCCATATGCCCATGTGCCATCTTTTCGGTGAGGACAGTCTCGATCGCCGCCAGGATTTCGTTCTCGCTCATGATGCAGCTCCCGCCATTGGCCTGTTGAACTCCCCTGCCAGATGGCGCGCCGCGACATCGCGACGGCTGATCTTGCCGTTCGCCTGACGCGGAACCGCATCGACCTGCAGGATCTCCATCGGCAACTGATGCCCGGCGAGATGGCGGCTGCACCATTCGCGTACCGCCTGCGGCGCTACCGGCACCTCGGCGCTGAAGAGCAGCGCGACGCGCTCCCCGGCAAAACGGTCGCTCTTGCGGAAGGCGACCGCATCGGTGATCGCGGGCATGGCCATGACGGCATCCTCCACGTCCTTCGGGTAGACGTTGAGGCCGGAGACATTGATCATGTCGTCCAAACGCGAGACGAAGACCAACATGCCGTCGGCGCGGCGATAGCCGAGATCGCGCGTGTGGATTGGCGCGCCATCGCCATTCCTGACGACAATCTCTCCGGAGTCTTCGACACTTCTGCCCGTTTCCGCGAAAAGATGCGGTAGCACGAAGCCCATGTCGCCAGCGGCAGCGACATCCGGATTGATGGCGATGCAACCGGATTCGGAGCAGCCATATTGCTGGAACATGAACCGGCTCTTGGCGCGAATATCGGCAAACCATGGATCGGGGAGCAGGGTGCCGGACGTCATCGTCGCGTGGATCTGTTCGCCCTGGGGCAGAAGCCGCGCAAGCGTGTGCAGGATCGCCGGCGACGAATAGAGCAACGGCCGCTCCGTTTCGCGCAGCACCTTCAGCAGATATTTCGGGTTCCCGGTGTTGACGATCACGGGCGTCTGGCCGCGCTTCAGTGCCACCAGAATGCCGCAGATCAGCCCGTAGGAATGGGTGGTCGGGCAGGCGATGACCGGCGTCATATCCTCCGGCTCGCCGAACGTGCGAACATAGCTTTCGATTTCGGCGTCGATTTCCGCCCAGCTTCGCGCCACGCATTTCGGCGCGCCTGTCGTCCCGGAACTCATCTGCAACAGCGTGCCCTGTGGCGACCCCAGCTCGGGCTTCTGGAGAACTTCGGCCGTCAGGCTGTTATAGAACAGCCGGTCGCAACCGGCGCCGATTGCGAGCTTGCGTGCGGCCGCATAGGGCGTACCGGGATGGATCGGCAGCACGCTCGCACCCGCCTTGCGGATGGCGAAAAACAGCGCCAGCCAGTCGACAGTTTCCGGAAAGCAGACGGCGTAGCGGCCGTTGTCACGGTCAGAAAGGCCGATCTCGGCGGCCAATCGTGCCGATGTTTCGCTGAAATAGGACTCGTCGTAGAGCCTGTCATCGATGCGGATCATGACTTTCTCCTTCGTTGAAGCGCTTTCGCGGCCAAGCTGTTCGGCACCGTGTGGTGGTATTCCGGCTTGAGCGCGAGGAGCTTCCTCGTCATCAGGGATTCGGTGAGAATGCGGGATTGGCCACAGCCGAGCTGGCTCAGCCGCTCGGTCGCCCCTTGCTCGCTCTCATAGGACGCAAGCACGGTTTGGACCCGCTGCCAGAAAAGCGTTTCCGGCAGATCGTAGCAGTGGTCGAGAAGATGGGAGATCTCGCTGAGATTGTAGACGAACAGCGTGTCCATCACCAATTCGCGGAGCGAATCCAGATTGTCCGTCCAGTAGAACTGGTCCGGCTCGGCATCACGGTAGACTGGGTTCAGTGCCAGGAAGTCCGGCGCCTTTTCCGGCTCGCGCAAAAAGCCCGGCGAGAACTCGATGCTCTCGTGGAAATCGCGCAGGATGAGCCTGACCGGCCAGCCGTCGCGATCAACGAGCAGCATATTCTGCCCGTGCGCCTCGACCGCCAGGCCATGGTGGACGAGCAGATGCCAGACCGGGAGGACGGCGATCTCGATCAACCGGTTGATCCACGGCATGAGGCCGAAGCGGCGGATCCAGTCGTCGGCGAACGGGCGTCCGTCCGCCTCGATCATCATCAGGGCATTGAAGGGAATGGCAGCCTCGCCCGTTGCAAGGGTGGCTTCAGCGCTCTCGCGCCAGATCGCCGCCACTTGGCCCGCCAAAGGTCCGTCGCGATCGGTGATAATCCCGGCATATTCCTGCAGGATCGTGAGCGGATAGCGTTCGCCGAAGGCCGGATCGTTCCCGACGATCCCGGCAATCCAGCGCGAGATCACCGGCGCCGTGCAGACCGAATGCGGCTCAAGCGTCCGCCGCGACGAGGTGTTGACGATGTTGAGCGGCAGCTTGACGCTCGCCGCAAGAGGCCTGTCCTGGTTCAGCAGCGAGCGCACCGACTGCGTTGCCGTGTAGCGGTCGCCTGCCGGCCCCAGGCAATGAACGTCCCCCGATGCGATCCAACCGGCAAGCTCAGTTTCGCGCAGTTCGCGCCACTGCCAGGGGTGCAGCGGGACAAGCCCGAAATCTTCCGGCGAGACGCCGCGTTGCTGCTGCTTCGCGAGCAGCTCGACCCACACCTCATGTCCGAGTTCCGCGCGCCAGAATGCATCCTCGTCGCCGGGCATTGCCTGGTGAAGATGTTTGCGCGCCACCAGCAGCCAGACGAGCTGGAATGCCCGGCCCGTTTCCGGTCCGTAGGCCGCATGGTCGGCGAAGGAAAAGCCGGTGCGCGCCTTGTAGCAGGGATGGTACGGATGCCCTTCATCAAGTGCGCCTTCCAGTTCGGCGAAGGACATCGTGCGCCGCAACCGCGCAGGGAGGTGCCGTTCGTTCCACTGGCAGAAGGCGATCGTCTGGGTGAGCTCGTCGAGCAGCTTTCCGCGCGTCGGGCCGCTGCCCGGCAAGGCGGCAACCAGTTGCGCCAGCGGCGGCGCGACCCAGCTGTCCGTGTCCTCGCGCATCTCCACCGAACCCGGCATCAAGCGAAGCCGTCCAAAGGGGCCAATGGCGCCGCGGCACCGGAAATCCCGGCCGCCGAGCGACCAAGAAAAATCGACCGCATCCCCGTGGGCGTGCTCACTGGCATCGACGATGTCTTCGTATAGGAGGGCGGCGGCGAGCTGGCGAAGCACCCGCTCCTCCGGCCGTCCCTTGAGATCAAGAGGCAATGGCATGATCGGTCCTCGGCGCTGTCAGGACGGCCGGCGCCCGCAACGGGTTTGACACGGGGCGGTACAGCGTCGGCGCATGATTGGATTGCAGCTCGTCCACGTCATAGAGGCGCGTCGTCAGATTGGCCTTGGAGGCGATCGTCGGCAGGTCGAGGACATGACGCGCGAATTCGCGTCCGGCTCCGGTCATGCGGGCGGCATAACCTTCGAGATGCAGGCGCAGTTCGCGCAAGAGCAGGCTCTCGTCACAGACGCCGTCATGGCCCATGCGACTGACGACTGAGAAGACCTGATTGACGATCAGGTAGTAGGCGAAGCGGTCGCGGATTTCGCTGTCGGCAAAATAGAGTGAGGGGATCGTTTGCGTCTCGGGAACATGGCTGACGATCAGGCCGCGATAACGTTCGGAGAGGTAGAAGCCCTGGTTGTCCCGGTAGTAGCTGACGGATGGATAGCCGCTAGCGATGTCCAGCAGACTGTTCTGCTGGTGCGCCTCAAGGGCGATGCCATAATCGTCATAGAGGCGGATCAAAGGCTCGACGGCGCAATCGAGATAACGTCGGAACCACAGCAGGGCCGCGCCCGGCAGGCTTTCACCCGTGCGCGCGGCGAGGGCTCGGACGAGGCGCTCCAGGCGGGAACCCTGGCCCGGAAGTGGATCGGCCGTCAGGGCGGCAACCGTCACAACGCCCCTGCCCTTCGCGCCCGAAAACGGGTTCTCCCGCAGGATCACTTCGAAGCCGCTTTCGCTCCGGCCAGGCAGGTCGAGCGTGATATAGGCGGGGTCCTGGATGATCCGGAAATTTCGGGACCGCGCAGCAAAGCCGATGCGATCGATCAGCTTCGCCATGGCGACGCCCGCCTCGAGCTCCTGACGTCGGTTCAGACGCACGGAATTGGTGATGCGGACGGGCAGGGAGAACTTGAGCATCCAGTCGGCATCGGCGTCATAGACCGTGCGCACTGATGAGGTCGCCGTAAAGACACGGCCGGCAGGCCCCAAGTGGCGCAACTGCCCCTTCTCGAGCATTGACCGAATGTCGAGATCAAGCAGCAGCGCTTCCGCCTGGAGCGGATGCATCGGCAGCAGGCATTCATCGCTGCCGAGCGTGACGCCATCCGCATTCGGTCCCAACAGCGAACGGACAATCTCATGGGCCGCCGTCGAACGGGCGGACGCGTGCCGCACACACTCCGCCTTGGCGGCAAAATAGTGCAACTTGAACGTACCGCGCAGTTCCGGCGCGTAAGATTCCTGCTGCCAGTAGGTCATGCCCTGCCGGCTCTTCGGCGTCGGATGCTGCCAATGACCAAAGGCGAGTGACTGTTCCGCCTCGATGAAATGGCCGCCGCTCGCCGGCTCGGGCTCCGCCTTGTCGATATAGAGTGCGGTCTGCTGATAGCTTTCGAGCACCCGCATCAGCAGTTCGAGCTCAAAGCCGCGCAAGGCATCCGCCTGGTTTTCATCGCCCTGGCGGTAGCACTCGTGGATGAGGATATGCAGCGCCGATATCAGTTCGATCTGGCGCCATGTCCCGTCGGAAACGCCCCTGCCCCAGACCCGGCCGAAGTGATGCGGGCCGCAGAGGGACGGCGACGTCACCTCGACGCGCAGGATCATGTGTTGCCTCGGAAGGGACCATTCCACGCAGTCGAAAGTGCCGCCGGCGGTTCGATGCATGACCCGGATACCCGGGTTCACTTCGCGCAGATAGCAGTTGGCGAAGCTTTGAAAGGTGGCGATTTCTGCGATTTGCCTAGACGATTGCATCCTGTCGATCCTCGGCACGCGACGCATAGCCGCGCAATGGCGTTGGACGTTTTCGACCAACACATTGAATTTTCTTATTGAGAGCGTTGTCAGCCAGTGGTGCTCAGCCGGCGGCCTGCCAGTGGAGCGATCCCGGCTGCTCGCGGAACGCGAAGCGCAGAAGATGGCTTTCGATGACCGATTTCGTATCGTCGAGATCGGCCTCGCCAGGCGAGCGGGCGCGGATGCTCAGGCCATCCGGTGTGGCCTGGAGATAGCCGGTCCCGCAGGAAAACCGGAGTTCGGCGCGATCGCCCGTCTGCTCGACGTCGATCTTGTGGGCGAAGTGCTTGCAGAGCTGCGTCAGGTATTTCTGGCCGTCGTCCGTTGCAAAGTGGGTGGTCGCTTCTTGCATCTGGAACTCCTGTCATCAGGCTTTTTGTTGCCCAGTCGGCCCGGGATGGCCGCCTGAGCGTCTTGGGCGACCGCCGTGGGGAGGACACGGCAGCCGCGATCGCGGACCGTCGGCCTAGAAAGTCGCTCGTGCGGTCAGAATGAAGGAACGGCCGGGCTCGTAGAGCGGCGTCACGTTCCCGAACTCCTGGCCGTAGGTCGCCCGGTCCGAATAGGTTTCGTCGAAGATGTTCTTGAGTTCGGCGCGCAGCGTCAGGTTCGGCCGTTGCGGCGGTACATATTCGACAAAGGCGTTGAAGACCTCGTAGCCCTCGAAAGGCTTGCTGCCGGCGGCGACGTCGTCGTAGTCGAGCGCAATCTCGGCGTCGGCACCGAAGGTGACGCCCCAGTCGGCCAGCGCGTGGACCGCCTGCAGCGTGATGATCTGGCCGGCGGGTGCTGCGAGATAGGTGCCGAGGTCGGAATCGGCGGGCTTACCGTCGATTTCGACGTCGATATTGGCGTATTTCACCTTGAAATAGCCATCGCCCCAATTGTAGCCGCCACCGATCTCGAAGCCGCGCGAGCGAACACCATGGGCGGCGATGCCGAGGTCTGCCCGGAAGCGCGGTGCGCGCGCATCATCGAGATCGGTCTGGAAGACACTGCCCTCGACTATGAAGCCGTTGTAGTTGGCCTCCAATCCCAAGACGTAATTGTCTGCCGTTACCGGCTTCGGACCGTTGCCATAGTCCCATTTGGGATTGATGATGAAGTTCTCGGCAAGCGGAATGCCCGCCCAGACATGCGAATACCCGGCCTTGGCCGTCAGAAGATCCTCGATGAGATCATATTCGCCCGAGACGTTGCCGCTGAAGCCCGAGTTGGTCCATTTCTCGCCCGTTGTTCCGGTAAAGTGCTGGTTGTCCCCTCTTGCGCCAAAGGAAAGGCGCGTCCTCTCCCAAGGCTCAAGCCTCGCCTGCGCGTAAATGCCGACATTGCGCGCCTTCTCGGTGCCGGGATCGTAGAGATCCTCAAGCTCCGCCTTGTCGCTGTAGAAGTCGATGCCAGCAATCACATTGCCGATATCGAAAGAGAACTTGTTCTCGAACTTGCCATTGAAACTATCCGACGTACCGATCGCGTCATAGGTCGTGGGAACGCCCGGTCCTGGCTTCGGGAAGATCGGCAGATCGACCTCTGTCTTGCTGTAGGCAAGCAGGAGCTTCGGGTCCCACCACCCCTCCGGCGTGCTGTCGGTATAGGTAAAGACGGTGTTCTGCCGGTCGAGCGTATAGTCGCGGATGCGCGGCTCCCACGGCTTGGGGTTCGAAATCGAACCCACATTGGCGCGGAACGGCCGTGGCGCATCGTCGTTGATACGGTCGTGGCTGATCTCGAAACGGTCGCCACTCTCGAACTCGTAGGCGAGCTTGCCAAGGCCGCTCAGCAGATTGGTGCTGGTGCCTTCAACCTCCTTACCGTTACCCGCGGTGAAATCGTTGCCATTGCCGAAGTTGAAGTAGCCGAGGAACTCAAGCCCTTCATGCATGCCATAGGCGGAGAGCCCCGTGGTCACCGTGTCGCTGTTGAAATTATAGCTGGATGTAACGAAGCCACCGAAACCGTCGGCATCCAACAGATCGCGCGGATCAATCGTTTCATAGGCGATCGCACCGGCGAGCGCCCCTGGGCCGGCATCGGCCGGGGCAACGCCGGCATCGACGTTGACGGCCTTCAGGAGGCCCGGATCGATGAGGTTCGTGCCATTGTGGTGGAAGACCTTGTTGTTCTGCCGGCCGCCGTCCATGGTCACGGCAAGGCTCGTTTCCTCGATACCATGAACGTAGACCTTCTGCGACATCGGCAAGGAGCTGCCGACGGCGATGCCCGGCTCCCCTGAAAAGACGTCGGCAATGTTGGCGGGGTTCTTCTGCTTCAGTTCCTCCGACGAGATGACGATCTCGCCGGCGCCGAGCGGTCCACTGCCAAAGGCGGAAATCGGATCAAGGACGGTGGCGCCGGAAGCATCCACGCCGTCACCGCTGCCGGCCGCCGTGGCCGAACCGATCAGCGCCGTTCCGCCCGATACCCTATAGGAGATGCCGGTGCCTGAGAGCAGCTGTGCCAGGGCCTGCTGCGGCTCCAGCGTGCCGCTGACAGCGGTCGAACGAATGCCCTCGGACGTCGCTGCAGCCAGAGTCACCTGCAGGCCGGATTGCCGCCCAAAGGCATTCAGGGCACTTGCAAGCGGTTGCGACGGAATGTTGAACGTGCGGGCCGTGCCTACACGCGATGTCGCCTCTTGGGCGGAGGCGACGGAAAGGGGCATGAAGGCAAGGGAGGAAAGCCCGACGATCGCCGTCGTTGTCAGCAGGCGCAGTCCTGCATGGCTATATCCTGCGTTGAAAGAAAGATGTCCCTTGCGGCATTTCGGCGAACTCATTTTACCCCCGTCTCGATGATCCGCGCGCTGCCTCTCGGCAGGCGCTTCGGACCAAAGACGACGGGCTCCGGATTTTTTTTCACCGGTCCGCGATTTTTTCTTGAATTTTTGAGTCCAAATTAAAATTGCGTCAGAACGCGGCCATAGGATGTCACCTCGCGCACCTTGCCACCAAACGGCTGAACCAATGCCTGAAGAGCGTGATCGGGATCCGTGAGATCATAGACGCCCGTCACCCGTCGCGCCGCGAGTTCGGATTGCGGGATGGAGATCCAGGCGGAATGGTAACGTTGCAGCCGCTCGGCGGCAGCCGCAACGGTGACGTTGTTGACGAACATCTTGCCACTGCGCCAGGCGCCGATCTCTTCGGTCGCGATCGCGCTTCGGGTGACAGCACCCGTCGCATGCGCCACCGTCGCCATTTCTCCCGGCGCGAGTTCGAAATTCTGCTTATGGTTTTCGCCGCTATACGAAACGGCCACCGTGCCGTGGGCGAGCTCGACCGTTGTCTCCGTACTCGCAAGCTGCACGTCAAAAGAGGTGCCGAGAACCGAAACCTCCACGCCGCCGGCATCGACGACGAACGGACGCGACGGGTCGCGCGCGACATCGAAATAGGCTTCGCCCTTTAGAAGCCGGACGTGCCGGGCCGCGGTGTTGATCTCGGTGGCGATGGCACTGCCGCCACCCATCTGGATGGTCGTGCCGTCCTCCAGCGTGATCGTCCTGCTCTCAGCGGTCTCGGTCGCATGATCGGCCTGCCACCACACAAGCAGCGACGGGAGCGCGACGAACAGCACCAGGCAGGCGGCAAGCGCCATCACTGCGGTGCCGGCAACTAAGGTTCTGGCCGCCCAACGCTTCGGCTGGCGGGTGGTTGCCGCCGATGAGACTAACGGCGTCGCCCCGCGCCAAAGCTGCTCATGAACCGGCGGCACTTCTCCCAGCAATTGCCAGGTCTTCAATGCCGTCTCCCAGGATCGGACATGCAGTTCCGACCTGCCCAACCAAGTGCGGAACGCGGCTTCCGTCTCCCGACAGTTCGGACGCGCCTTCAGTTCGAGGAACCAGTCCATGGCCTCTTCGAGCAACACCTCCGGTATGTGGTTGTCCTTGGTCAAAGCTCTGCCTGCTGGTTACGTGTTCGACGAGACACTACAGCGCCGCGCGTCTTATCAGACGCGCAAAGGTCGCTGTAGCACTTTGAATTGCTGCATGTTTTCATCCTTTAATCGGGTACGATTCAAGGAAACATGCACAAGCGGAATCATTCGGTCTGTCACAAAGACGAATTACTGCGGATTTTTTTTCACGCCGGCTCAAAATTCTAGGAGGCATCGCCCGCCAGAATTGTCGCCACCCGCATCATGGCGGTGCGAACATGGCGATGTACGGTTGCGACCGAGATGTTCAGGTGGGCGGCGATTTCTTCCAAGGTGTATCCACCGAAGCGGTGCATCTCAAGGGCAACACGAACGTCCGTGGGAAGATCGTCGAGGACGCCGGAAATGCGCCGGATCTCGTCGGTCACCACGGCGATGTCTTCGGGCGTCGGCATCTCGATCGGCATCGACCAGAACGGCGGCTCGTCCTGTTCCTCCCGCGCCTCTATCTTCCGGCGCTTGAGAAGATCGAGGCACAGATTGCGGACGATCCTGTAGAGATAGGCAGGCGAGAGGCCCTGGGAACCATTGTCGGTATTGGTCGGCGCGAAGCGGATGAACGCCTCCTGCACGATGTCTTCGGCAGTCTCACGCGACCCGACGATGCGCGTGGCATAGGCGACCAAAGCGGTACGCTTGGCGAAATAGACCTGATGGCGCGTTTCCATGTCGACCAAGGCGTCTGATCCGATCAAAACAACTTTGATGTGGCGTCCAGCGTCGTTCGCACTGCCTGCCGCGACGCGATCGGTGGACCGGGTGGCCAAACGAACGCGACGTCTCTTAGCACGCGTAAATAAACTTGTCTGTAATAGTCATGTTATTTTTCCAGCCAATTGCCTCGACGCCTGGCCGCCGAGCCTGAGCGTCCTTGGCCGGAGACCGTATCCCGTTGCAGAAGCGGAACTTTTCGCTCCGAGGACGATTACCCATCTGAGCGCGAACCGTGTCAACCGGACGCGGCAGGGATGGCGAACATGGCGGTTTTTCCGGTTTCTCGCCATGGCCAACGAAACGGCAGTCGAGCGCCCAACCTGTCCGGTTCGTCTCACTTTCTCATCGAGATTCAAGGCGCAACGCCCGCGCCCCCGCCCTCGACACGCAACTCTCTGACGAGCTCGATCAACGCCCGGAGTTTTGCCGGCACGTGTCGCCGGCCGGAGAAATAGAGGCACAGGCCGTCATAGGGTGGCGTCCACTCATCGAGAACCCGCACCAGCCGTCCGGCAGCGACATGCTCCTGGACGGCATAGTCGGAGAGATAGGCCAGCCCTGCGCCACACAGTACCGCCTCGAGCATCAGCCCGCTCTCGTCCAGAATGAGCCGTCCGGGCACATCGATCTCCACGCTCTCGCCATGACGCGAGAACTCCCAGTGATAAATCCGGCCGCTCGCCATGCGCGCCCGAATGCAAGTGTGATTCATGAGATCAGCCGGTCGCTGCGGCGCCGCTCTCTCCCGGAAATAATCCGGCGATCCGACGACGATCATGCGCGACTGGCGCGTGACTGGCACTGCGATCATGTCCGGCGGCACTGCGTCTGTCAGCCGGAAGCCGGCATCGAAGCCGAGGGCGACGATGTCCACCAGCGCGTTGTCGGTCGCGACCTCCACCGCCATGTCCGGAAAGCGCCGGAGATATTCCATCAGCAGCGGCTGCAGCACCATGCGTGCCGCCCCGGGCGAGGTGTTCAGCCGAAGCGTCCCGGTCGGCCGCGCCCGGGATTCCGTCACCCTTTCGACGGCACCATCGATCGCGGCGAGAGCCGGCAGAACCTCGGCCACGAAGGCCTCGCCCGCCGCGGTGAGCGCCACCGACCGGGTCGTCCGGTTGAACAGGCGGACATCCAGCCGCTCCTCCAGCGCCGACACGGCATGGCTGAGCGCGGAGGACGAAACGCCGAGTTCGCGGGCAGCGGCGCGGAAACCGCCGAGCCGCGCGATCGTCGTCACCGCCTCGAGTTCGGACAGACTGGGTCTCATTGCGCTATTTTCCTCATCAACCTGTCTATGATTGATGATCTTATCCTGGCGACCCTTCCGGCGCATATCCCCTTCATCACAACAGGAAACCGAACGATGAAGATGATCGAGCAGATCTATGTCGACGGCGCTTTCGTGACCCCTGAGGGCAGCGAGCGCTTCGAGCTTTTCAATCCCGCCACCGAAGAGAAGATCGGCGAGGTCCGCCTCGGTGATGCGGAAGACGCCCGCGCGGCGATTGCAGCCGCCAAGCGCGCCTTCCCGGCCATGCGGCGCACGACACCGGCCGAGCGCATCGCCATGCTGCAAGCGCTGCGCGACGCGGTCGCAGCGCACGCCGATGCCTTGCATGAGGCCATGGCGACCGAGTACGGCGCACCGCAGTCCTTCCTCGCTTTCTCGGTGCCGCATGCTTCGCACGTTTTCGAGGTCGCCGCGAAGACCGTGGCTGGCTATACCTTTACCCGGCAGATCGGCAACGCCGCGGTCGTCATGGAACCGGTTGGGGTTGCCGCCGCCATCACCCCCTGGAACAGCAACATCGGCTTCATCTGCACCAAGCTCGCCACCGCAATCGCGGCCGGCACGACGATCGTGATCAAGCCGTCGGAAATGAGCGCCATCCAGACCCAGACTCTGCTGGAAGCGCTGCACGACGCCGGTCTGCCCCGTGGCGTGCTCAACCTCGTCAACGGCTATGGTCATGTCGTCGGCGCGGAGCTCAGCCAGAACCCTGGTATCGCCAAGATCACTTTTACCGGCTCGACCACCACCGGAAAGACGATCCTTCGAACCGCTGCGGAAAGCTTCAAGCGCGTGACCTTGGAGCTCGGCGGCAAGGGGCCGCAGATCCTGCTCGACGATGCCGATCTCGATCACGCCATTCCGCACGTGCTTGCTTCCGCCTTCCGCAACAGCGGCCAGGCCTGCATTGCCGGCACCCGGCTTCTGGTGTCGGAGCGGAGGCTAGCGGAAGTGACCTCGCGTCTGGCCACCGCCGTCTCAGCATTGAAGATCGGCCCTTCGAGCGATCCGACCTCGGATATCGGCCCGATGGTCAGCGCCAGACAATGGCAGCGCGTCCAGTCCTATATTCGTCTCGGTCAGGAGGAAGGAGCAAAACTGCTGGCAGGCGGCGAAGGTCGCCCGGATGGGCTCGATCGTGGCTGGTTCGTCCGCCCCACCGTTTTCACCGATGTCACCAACGACATGCGGATCGCGCGGGAAGAAATCTTCGGCCCCGTCCTCAGCGTTCTTTCCTATCGCAACGAAGACGAGGCTGTCGCCATCGCCAACGACACGGACTATGGCCTGCAATCGTACGTTCTCGGCACCGATGTGGAACGCATGCGCCGCGTGGCCGGCCAACTCGAGGCCGGACGCGTGGTCCTCAACGAGGCGCCGGCAGATGCACAGGCTCCCTTCGGCGGCTTCAAGCATTCCGGCATCGGTCGTGAATTCGGGCCCTTCGGCCTCGAAGCCTTTCTCGAGCCGAAGGCGATCATTGGCTGAGCGATAATCCCCGTGTTTCAGGCGACCTGCGCGCCGACCTTGGGCGCGCTAGCCAACGCGACGGTATTGCGGCCCATGTGCTTCGCCTCGTAGAGAGCCGCGTCTGCGTTTTGCAGCAGCTTTTCAAGCGTCGTCTCAGTCGCAAGCGCCGAAGCGACGCCCAGGCTTGCCGTCACGCACCCATTGCCAAGTCCGCGATGTGCAATGCCGAGCCGTTCGATCGCCGTGCGGATACGCTCGGCCATCGCCAACGCCTGCAGCGGCTCCCGATCCGCCACGAGCACCAGCATCTCCTCACCGCCGAAGCGGAAGACGAAGGAGGCCTCATCCACCGTGTCGCGCATGCATTGCGAGACGGCGCGGATGCAGGCGTCGCCCTCGATATGGCCGTGAACGTCGTTGAACCGCTTGAAGTGGTCGATATCCAGCAGGATCGCCGAAACCGGCGCCAGGCGAGGCGCGTCGTTCCACAGCATCTCGCCAACCCGCGCCAGCGAGCGACGGTTCAACAGTCCCGTCAGTTCATCCCGTTCGGCATTACGCTCAAGCTGGCGGTAGAGAAGGCTGCCTCTTAGCTGGTTGAGGAAATTCTGCCTGTCCTTTTGCTCCAGAAAATAGGCGCTGACCGCCAGGAAGATCGACAGTGTCAGATAGAAGGTGATGATGCCGGAATAGGTGACATCGTCGAAGGCGCCGGTCAGGTGCGTGGTGGTGAAATGGGAAGCGCACATCAGCGCGAGCCCGATCAGGACGGCAAAGAAACGCGGCCGCAGCGCGATGACGAAGAACAAAAAGGCGGCGGAATTGCCGTTCTGATAGACGAAGAGGTAGGAACTGGTGCTTTGCGTGGCAGCGGCCATCGGCAAGGTGACGCCCAGCACCGCGATCGCCACCGCCAGGACGTCGTAGAGAAGCGCATCCGGCCAGCGGCGCACGGCCAGGATACAGCCGATGACGAAAGGCGTGAACACCAGGAAACGGGCGACGAGCAGCTCGCTGAACACGTCGGGCAGCATTGTACGATCGCCGAAATAGACCAGATCGTAGATGAAAACGCCGATCACGCCCCAGATCACCGCGAGCCGCACACGCTCGGCCGCATATTCCTTGCGAAACAGCGCCTCGATCTCCGGCGAGAACAGCAGATAACGAAAGCCGCGCGCGATCTGGTTCTCTACCTGGTCTAGCGTGACAACGCCCATTACCAATTTCCCCGGCTGCGGAAGGACTCCAGCAAGCTAGCAGAGAAAACTGAATATTCGTCTAAAGCTAGATCGGTTCGCCGCTGTCTTCGGGCACCTTGATCAGGACCGTCTCGTCGGCCTCGATCGGCCTGCCATCCTGTGTGCGGATGTCGAGCTTCACAGGCAGTCCTGTTTCTTTTTCGACCAGCAGGGAATGCTCCTCGCCGGGCTGAAAGAGGTGCCTTTCGCCGAACTGGCGCAAGGCGACCATCACAGGAAAGAGGTCCCGGCCCATCGCCGTCAATTGATACTCGACCCGCGCTTTCGCCTCGCCGACGGGAACCGTCTCCAGAATGCCGCGGTCCACGAGCGTGCGCAGGCGCTCCGTCAGGATGTTCTTGGCAATGCCGAGGCTTTTCTGAAAATCACTAAAGCGTCTCAATCCGTCGAACGCATCGCGCACGATCAGCAGCGACCACCAGTCGCCGATCGCGTCCAGAGATCGCGCGCTGGGGCAGTAGTCTCCCTTGAGGCTTCTGCGCGCCACCATGCGAACTCTCCTCTCTCGCGCCCACGAGATTTTGGTTGCATTATGAAACCAAATCGCTATCCATAAATTTGGTTTCATTATTAAACCGAAATAAGGAAGAAGTCCAATGGATGGTAGAGCTGCTGCGGCGTCGATCGACGCCGCAAACGACGCTGCGCGCCCAAATGCCGGAGATGCCACGGCATCACCGTTGACGCGCCCGATGATGACACTCTTCGCCTTTGCCTCTGGCCTTGCGGTCGCCAATGCCTATTTTGCCCATCCCCTGCTGGATGTGATGGCCGCGGATCTCGGCCTTTCGCAGATAAGCGCCGGTTTGATCGTCGGCGCGACGCAGATCGGCTACGCGCTCGGCCTGGTCCTGCTTGTTCCTCTTGGCGACCTTTTCGATCGCCGCAAGGTCATCATCATTCAATCCCTGCTTTCAGTGGTCGCGCTCGGCTTCGTCGCCCTTTCGGCCAACGCCGAAATGCTGATGGCCGCGATCGCGGCGGTCGGCATGCTGGCCGTCCTGACACAGGCGCTGGTCGCCTATGCGGCCAGCCTGGCCCAACCGTCAGAACGCGGCCGGGTGGTGGGGTTTGTCACCAGCGGCATCGTGATCGGCATCCTCTCCGCACGCACCGTCGCGGGCCTTCTGACGGATCTCTCCGGCTGGCGATCGGTCTATCTTGCATCATGTGTCGCAACGCTCTTGATCGCCGGCCTGCTGTACAGGTTGTTGCCGCACCAGAGACGGGAAACGAGCAAGCTCAGCTACCCCCGCCTTGTCGGCTCCACCTTCAAGCTGATCTGGGAAGAGCCGGTGCTGCGCACCCGCGGCGTGATCGCCATGCTGATCTTCGCGAACGTGACGACCCTGCTCACCCCGCTTGTCCTGCCGCTGAGCGCACCGCCCTTCTCCATGTCGCATACCGAGGTCGGCCTCTTCGGTCTGGCAGGGATCGCCGGGGCTTTGGCCGCTTCTCGTGCGGGCCATTGGGCCGATCGCGGATTTGGCCAGGCGACGACGGGGATTGCACTCGCGCTTATGCTCATCGCATGGCTGCCGATCTCATTGCTGCATCACTCGATCCTGTGGCTGATCGCCGGTGTGCTCGTCCTCGACTTCGGGCTCCAGGCGGTCCACGTGACCAACCAGGCCCTGATCTATCGCGTCCGTCCGGAAGCGCAGAACCGACTGACGGCAGCCTACATGCTCTTCTATTCGCTCGGCAGCGCGATCGGATCCTCTCTGTCCACGGTCGCCTATACGCATGCGGGATGGAACGGCGTCTGCCTGATGGGCGCGGCGATCAGCCTTACCTCGCTGCTCTTCTGGCTGGCGACAAGACCTACGGGATCCAAGCATGCGGAAGACGCGCAGCGTTGAACGGTTGAGTGAGCTGCGACAGCGCGGACCGAGGTTGGCTCAGCCAACGAGAAGGCCCCGCACGATGGCGGGGCCTCTGAGGGAACGGTCGACCGCCGCTCCTCGACGCTTATGCGGCCGGTTCAAAGTCGGTCGAGAGGGACACGGCACGCCATTGGGCAAGGATTTCTGCGTCCGATGCGTGCTTGGCTTCGATCGCGGCCACCGTGTCGCTGCCAAGCGGCAACCGCACCGGCGGATTTTCGGCATCAGCGAACGAGATCAAGACCTCTGCCAGCCTGTCGGGATTGCCCGGCTGGTTATGGCTGATCTCCTTCGCCTTGCTGCGAACGAAGCCGGCCGTCTCGGCATAGTCCTCGATCTCGATCGGGCTGATGCCGAGTGAGGTCGAGTCGAGAAAGTCGGTGCGGAAGTAACCGGGTTCGATCGCCGTCGCATGGATACCGAGCGGGGCAAGCTCTGCTGCGAGCGCTTCGGTCAGGCCTTCAACGGCAAACTTCGTCGAGCAATAGACCCCGAAGCCAGGGCCGCTGCGATAGCCGCCGATCGACGAGAAGTTCAGGATGCGTCCCGAACGCTGGCGGCGCATGTGCGGCAGCACGGCACGGGTGACGGCCAGCAGGCCGAAGACGTTGGTGCGATACAGGGCCTCGATCTCGGCACCGCTTGCCTCTTCGACCGCACCGAGCAGTCCGTAGCCGGCATTGTTGACCAGAACATCGATCCGGCCAAAGCGGGCGATCGCCTGCCCGACCGCCTGATGCGCCTGGGACTCGTCGGTAACATCGAGCGCTACGGCCAGAAGGTTGGGTTGCTCGCCGAAACGCTCGGCGATCGCCTTCGGATTGCGCGCCGTCGCGACGACCTGATCGCCCTTGGCGAGTGCCTTTTCCACAATGAGGGCGCCAAATCCACGGGATGCCCCGGTAACGAACCATGTATGCATGTGAACCTCCTGTTTGTTTCGCCGCTCCATCGTCGGCGGCTGAGAAGGTTTTACCGCGCTCCATCTGCTGAGATAATCGACTGGATTCTCCTTGAGCTGATGAGTAAGATTCATCAATGAGAACCGTATCGCCTTCCGACCTGTCCTCCTTCCTGGCTTTGGCCCGGCACCGAAGCTTCCGCCGCGCCGCCGACGAGATCGGCTGCACGCCATCGGCGCTCAGTCATGCCCTGAAGGCGCTTGAAGAACGGCTTGATCTTCGCCTCTTCAACCGAACGACCCGCAGCGTCGCGCTGACGGAAGCGGGCGAACTTCTGCTCGCGCGCGTCGCACCCGCCTTCCGCGACATCGAGGATGCGCTTGACGACCTCAACAACTTCCGGGGCGCACCTGTCGGGCGCTTGAAACTCAATGCGGCGCGCGCCTCCGCGAAGATGGTGCTTCTGCCATTGGTCGCGCGTTTTCTCGAAGCCTACCCGAAAATCAGCATCGAGATCGTCACCGACAACGACCTCGTCGACATGGTATCGGAGGGTTTCGACGCCGGCGTTCGTTTCGGCGAGGTCATCGCGCAGGACATGATTGCCGTCCCGATCGGGCCGCGCCAGCGCACCGCAATTGTGGCAACGCCTTCCTTCTTCGAGCGCTTTCCAAAACCGACCGCTCCCGATCACCTGAGGGAACTCCCCTGTGTCGGACTGCGCTTCGGCAGCGGCCGGCTTTACGCATGG
Organism: Ensifer sp. 22521; assembly: GCF_052044795.1. Taxonomy (NCBI): domain Bacteria; kingdom Pseudomonadati; phylum Pseudomonadota; class Alphaproteobacteria; order Hyphomicrobiales; family Rhizobiaceae; genus Ensifer; species Ensifer sp. 22521. The sequence continues at coordinate 108,117 of NZ_JBQENM010000011.1, read as the reverse complement.
GAGTTTGAGCGCGGCGGCGTGGAACTTCAGGTCGAAGTGAGCGGCCCCCTGATCGTCGACGACCAGGACATGATGGTGGACGCTGCCCTTGCGGGCGCCGGCGTGACCTTCACCTTCGAGGATCAGGTGCTGTCGCTGATAGACGAAGAGAAACTTGTTCGGGTGCTCGAGGACTGGTGCCCCTACTACGGCGGCCTCTATCTATACTACCCCAGCCGACGGCAAATGCCGGCGGCGCTACGCGCCTTCGTCGATTTCATCAGGACTGCGGGTACCGCCTCACCAAGAGTTAACGCGAAGCTGCTTCAGCGACCCACCGCGCCACGGTCGGACCATGACGCCGCCGCTTCCGGCTAAGGCCGGAACAGGCGAAGGTGCCCGACGCGGGACATCCCCTGGCCTACGCCTTGGTTTCCATTGCGGGCGAAATAGCCTCCGCGACGGCCAGCTCGGCCATGGCAAGGGCAGCTTCGCGCGTTGCGGCAGCCGCGATGAAGCGGCCATTGTGGCAGAAGCTTGCGCCCGCGACCCCGCAAGCCGCTTCCAATTCGCCGTTGGTCAGGCCGGCCCAGGCGGCGGGCAGATCTGCGCGAAGCTCAAAGCCCTCATCTGCCTTGCGGATGCCCGTCAGGCACCAGTCTTTGTCGCGCGGGTGAACGACGAACAACAGGTGATCGGCGCCGGCCTTCACGACGGCCGGACGGAAGGGCATGCCCATCGGCAGCTCGAGAACGCGACCATCCCCGGCTCTAGCGATTTGCTGAAGGACAAGTGCCTCGGCTCTGAGCTTGGCGAAGCGCTGCGCTACGCCGGCCTCGACGAGCGTACGAGCAATCGCCAGGGCCGCCTGAAAGCCGCGATCGTCAGCCTCCTGGCCGGCCTCGTCGAACACCGGCTTCAAGGTTTCCAAAAGCGCCGGCAGGGTGAGCCCTGCGAGCGGTCCGGCGATGGAAGGGTCGAGCGCGCCATTGTCCACCAGGTCGACTGGAAGCACGAAGCGTGCGTCAAAGGCCGCATGGACCGCCTCGATATGGTCTTCAGGAACGCCTGAAGCGGCGAGATAGTCGCGGCCATAGTGCTTCCAGATCAGCCCGAACGAACTGTAGGGCTGGCCGTCTTCTCTTAACGGCGCGCCGCGCTGGTGATGATCGAAGATGCCGGCAGCAGGGTCATACTGGCCACCCACATCGTAAACGATACGGTCTGCACCGGGCCTGATCCATTCCGCAGCCCGGCTGCGGATCAGACGCGCCTGCGGGAACAGCCGCGTGAGAATGACGGTGGACAACAGTTCGTCGGCATGAAAGCCACCGGAATGGGTAACGAGAAACTCTGGGATCATCCCGATTGGCCTTATGGTTCGTTGAATACGGAGCGCACCACATAGCCATTGCTTGCTGCCACCTCAACCCACCATCGCTCCTTGCCTGCATGAAGGACCGCATGCGCCGCTTGGGGATCTTGGCGGGAGACGGATCAACGGCCGAGACTGGCCGACAAATATTTGGCCCCGAGCGCAGCTACTCCAGATCCATCGTGGTGAAGACCCGGCAATTGTCGGGCGCAGGCGTGCCTTTGCAAATCTGCGCATCGACCAGTTGGTCCACGGCCAGCGTGTTCGTCAGCAGAAGTGCCTTGAACAATTGCCAAAAACCGGGATTGCCATCCGCATCGCGCTGGCCCTCCGCCAGCGTCTGGTAGCGCACGCCCATTTCATCGTAGTAGGCCGCCAGCTTTTTGCTGCTGGCTTCGTTTCCGGTCACCATCGGAATGCCGCCGATTATCGTTTCCTCGCCCGCGAGCCTTCGAGTGCCGGACGCAAGGATCAGGGCGCAAGCTTCCATGCATGCTCCGCGCGAAGCCGCCTCGCCGACAAAGTCAGCGCCTCTGTCGTCGTTCGCCGTGCAATTCTCTTGATCGCGCTGGCATCCGACAAAATTGGTCGTGCCCACCGCCACGCTCAGCTTGTTCTTGCGGACGAGGCGTCCGATTGCCATGGCGGCGGCAGCATCCCCGCCGGAAGAGGTAAGGACCAGCGGCAGCTTTCTGCCTGCGAGCACCTTCAAGGTCGCCTTCAGCAACGCCGGCGTCTTCGCACCGATGACGCCTTCGGCGGAAATCCATTCCGGACATGTCGGCTCGCAACCGGATTGGTTCGAGCGTACGACGACGAACCGCATCTGCTGTTCTGCCGCCATTGCCGGCTGTTGGATCGATAGGCCTGGCGTCGCCAGACACATCAGCAGCGCCGCCCGCCGAAGGCTCGCCAAGACCCTGCGTACAGGGAAACTCCCACCTGACATCCCTATCTCCAGCCTAACGCTTCAGGTCCGACATGACGAAAACCCGACAATTGGCGGACGCCGGTACCGTTCTGCAGGTCTCGACCGAGGTCAGCAATTCGACCCCGCCCAGCTGCGTGATCAATTTCATCTCGGTCATCGCGACGGGTTCGATCTTGCGCATATCGGAGGCGGGCGTGATCTTCATCAGATCGATAACCGTGCGGCCGATGCCCATTTCCGCGAGGTAGGCGGTCAACTCGCGCTCCTGCGCCCTGGTCATCTCGTAGATCTTGCGGCTGCCGACATTCTTGCGGCTGACGACCTTCTTGCTGGTCACCTTCTTCTTGCCGTTGACGATACGGTACTCCTCCCGATACCGCGTCTGGGTCTGAACGAAGACAGTGGTGATCTGGTGAACGCCGAGATAGGCCCATTGCCCGGCCACTCGGCGGGTTCCGCCGGCGAACATCAGCGGACAGGCCGAATTGCAGTAGGCTCCGCCCGAATAGGCGATACCGATATAGCGGGCGCCCTTGCCGTCGTTTTCGCGGCAATCCTTCTGCTGCGGCTGGCAACCGATGAAGCGGGTTTTGCCGACCGCCACTTCAAGCCTTCGCGCTCTGATGAGCCGCCCTAGCGCCAGCGCAGCGTCGACGTCTCCCCCAGGTGACGTCACCACGACCGGCAGGCGGCGCTTGCCGATGGTTTTGAGCAGCTTCTTGAACTGCGCCGGGCTTTCGCGAACGATCGTCCCCTCCGCCGATATCCACTCCGGACAGGTTGGCTCGCACCCTGGCTGACCGCTGCGAACCACGAAGAACTGCATGTCAGCGCCGCCGGCCGGCGCCGCTCGAACCGTCGCGGCCGAGGCCAGGAGCCCAACCAACAGACAGACAATGACCACTGAACGCGAGAAAACTTCTCGTGGAAATGCCATGCCGATCAAAAAACTGTCCCTCTCCCGACTGTCCCTGCGCCGGCGGTCCAGGGATCTCGCCCGATCCCTTTTCGCATCAGCGTGGTGCGCGGCCCCCCGCAAATTTCATTCTGCAAATATGCCTATCAAAACAAACAGTTCTTTCGCATCCATTGCTGCGATCGTGCGCGGGATGGCGAAAGAGAATTGAAAGTTGCGTCAGTCAATAATGAAACCAACGATAGCATGGAGCCCGAACATAAGGCAACGATCATGGACGCGGAATCGGCTGCCGGAGCGATGCGATCGACCCGCCTAAGCCATTGCAGCGAGACGATAGTTGTTCGCGCGGCAGCGATCAGACGCCGAGGGGCTGGATACGCCGCGGACGCTTTGACAACATAGGCGCTCAAGGCAGGATTGCGATTCGATGACGATTTTCTTTAAGGCAGCAATTTCCGACGACGTGGCATTCGGAATGATCGAGCGGTGTTTTTCCGACCCGGATGATTATGACGGCTATCTCGATATCTTTGGCGATCACACCGAGCGGACCGTTTCATGGAGCAAGGGCAGGTCGGTGGACGAGTTCAAGGCTGAGATAACCGAAGCATTGCGATCGGCCTGGGAAAGCGCGCGTTTCTGGCAGGTATACGAGCGGCGCGAAGACCGGGACGATGCCGGAACCAATGAAATCCGGCGCGCTGCCATCAATCTGACGCGCACCTATGGCGGCGTGATCGTGATCACGTTGAGCCTGCTTGGCAGACGCAGCAGCACGCACGATCTCGAACTGGTGTTTGTCTGCTTCCAGGAAGATGCCCAACGCCGGAATTTTCGCGTGCGCTACGACGGAAAATTCATTCCCGCCTGACGCCTTGCGTGGTGCAAAAAATAGCGTTTCTCCGACCAGGCCCTGATCGGCCGGCGGCACGCTTGCCGATCAGCCACACCTGGCAGGCCTACTTCAGGAAAGCCCGGAAGCGCCGCATGGCAAAGGCGAAGAGGATGGCGCCGATCAGCAGCAAGGCAAGAAGCTGCGGCCAGACTACGTCCAGACCGGCATCGCGAAAGAGAACCGCCTGCGCCAGAATGACGAAGTGGGTATTTGGGGCTGCCAGCATGATGTTCTGGATGAACTCGGGCATGCTTTCGCGCGGCGTCATTCCCCCGGACAGGGCCTGTAGCGGCAAGAGCACAAGCATCAGCAGCAGACCGAACTGCGGCATGGAGCCGGCAATCGTGGCAAGCAGGATGCCCATGGAGGTGGTCGCAAAGAGCTGCAGGGCCGTTGCCAGCAGGAACAGCGCGAACGAGCCCTGCACCGGAACCGCAAGCGCGCCCTTGACGACGACGATCAGCGAGACCGCCGAGGCGAGCAGCACCACGAGCCCCATCGACCAGACCTTGCTGACCATGATTTCGAACGGGGTCACGGGCATGACCAGGAGGTGTTCTACCGTCCCGTGCTCGCGCTCGCGGATGAGGGCGGCACCCGTGAGCACGATCGACAGGATGGTGATGTTGGTGATGACGTTCATGACTGCGCCGAACCAGCCCTTGTTGAGCTCCGCATTGAAGCGGGCACGCAGAACCAGATCGACCGGCAGTTTCTGCTCGCTGCGGTGTCGGTCAAGGAAGCCCGCGACCTCGCCGGTGACGATCTGCTGGATGTAGCCGTTGCCGGAAAAGGCCTGGCTCATGCGCGTCGCGTCGACATTGAGCTGGATGGTCGGCGAGCGACCGGCCAGCAGATCCGTCTGGAAATTCGGCGGGATATCGAGCGCGAAGGTCTCGAGCCCCTGGTCCATGCGGCGGTCCATTTCCGCCGGCGTGATCATCTGCGGCGGCACGAAATAGGGCGGATAGAAAGCCGTCGAGATCCGCGTCGAAACCGGCGAGCGGTCCTCGTCGACGATGGCGATTGCCGCACGGTTCAGCGTTTCCGGCATTGCGGTCGAGCCGGTATAGACCGAGAGCGTGAAGGAATAGACGATCAGGATCAGCAGGATCGGATCGCGCCAGAGCCCCCAGAGTTCCTTGATGCCGAGATGGTAGATATGGGACAGGCGCATCGTTACCTCGCCTGTTTCTTGAGGGATAGCGTGCCGATCGCGAGCAGCACGGGCACGGCGATCAGCATCGGCACGAAGGCGCCACCGAGATCACCGAAGCCCAGAGCCTTGGAAAAGGTGCCGCGGGCGATCGTCATGAAATGTGTGGTCGGGTAGATCTGGCCGATGAAGGCACCCGCCCCTTCGAGCGAGGAGACCGGATCGATCATCCCGGAATACTGGATTGCGGGAATGAGGGTCAGGATCGCCGTGCCGAAGATCGCAGCGATCTGGCTCGACATGAAGGTCGAGATGACGAGCCCCATGGCCGTTGCCGCCGAAACGTAGATCAGCCCCGCGGCCGTCCAGGCGAGCAGACTGCCGGTAAACGGCACTCGAAAGACGAAGATCGCGAATGCCGTCAGCAGCACGAAATTGAGCATCGCCAGGGCAACATAAGGGATCTGTTTACCGATCAGGAATTCGAGCCGCGTCACCGGCGAGACATAGAGATTGACGATCGACCCCAGCTCCTTCTCGCGTACGACGCTGAGCGCCGAGAGCATCGCCGGGATCAGCATCAGCAGGAGCGGGATGACCGCCGGCACCATCGCAACGATGCTCTTGACATCAGGGTTGTAGCGGAAACGCGTCTCGATCTTGAAGCTGCCGGTGGTCGCAGCCGCCCCATAGCGTTCGCGGATCTTTCCGGTCAGCCAATGGGCGTGCAGTCCCTGCACATAACCCTTGACCGTTTCGGCACGGCTCGCCATCGCACCGTCGATCCAGGCGGCAATTTCAACCGTATCGCCGCGCGCCGCATCGCGGGCAAGGCCCGGCGGGATCTCGATTGCCAGGCTCAGTTCGCCGTTGCGCATGCGCCGGTCGAGATCGGCATAGTCGGTGATCGGATCCTTCTCGATGAAGTAGCGCGAACCGGCGATTTCGAGAATGTAGTCGCGGCTCGTCGTCGTCTGGTCGCGGTCAAGCACTGCGAAGGTCAAATCCTCGACGTCCATGTTGATGCCGTAGCCGATGACGAACATCAGGATGACCGTGCCGATCGTGGCAAGCGTCGCGCGGATGGGATCGCGCACCAGTTCCAGCGCTTCGCGGCGGGTATAGCTGAACATCCGCCCGACGTCGAAAAACCCTGACTTCGGAGGCCGTTTGGTCTCGGCCGATCGTTCGGCGACCGGCTCCAACGGCGCCTTAGCCCTGACCACGGCGGGCGCCGGCTGCTTTGCCCCGGCGATCGCCTCTTCCAGATAGGCGATGAAGGCCTCCTCCAGCGTCGAGGCGGACCGGCTTTTCATGATGCCGGCCGGCGTATCACTGACGAGCACCTTGCCCGCATGCATCAGCGACATGCGATCGCAGCGCATCGCCTCGTTCATGAAGTGGGTGGAGATGAAGATCGTCACCTGATCGTTGCGGGAGAGATCGACGAGGATCTGCCAGAAACTGTCGCGCGCCACGGGATCGACGCCGGACGTCGGTTCATCGAGGATGAGGATATCGGGTGAATGGATCAGCGCGACCGCAAGCGAGAGCCGTTGGCGCACGCCGAGCGGCAAGGCGTCCGGCAAGGCCTCCATCACATCCGAGAGATCGAAGCGCTTCGCCAGTTCCTCGATCCGTTTGGGAATGCTGTCCGCCGCCATGCCGAACAGCTTGGCATGCAGCTCGAGGTTCTGCAGAACCGTGAGCTCGGTATAGAGCGAGAAGGCCTGCGACATGTAACCGACGCGGTGGCGCACCTCCATGTCACGCGGGTCGACCTCGCGGCCAAAGAGTTTGGCCGTCCCTTCGCTGGCGGCAAGCAGGCCCGTCAGCATCTTCATCGTCGTCGTCTTGCCGCAGCCGTTGGAGCCGAGGAAGCCGAAGATCTCGCCGCGGCCGATGCGGAAGCTGACATTGTCGACGGCGACGAAATCGCCGAAGCGCATGGTGAGGTTGTTGGCCTCGATGGCGATGTCGCCGCCCACCCCTTCCGGACGCGGCGGAATGACGACGTCGTGGTGCTCGCGCCTGAGTTCCTCGGGAAGCAGCGCGATGAAGGCGGCGTCAAGCGTGTCGACGCCGGTCTTTTCAAGCAGTTGTTCGGGCGTGCCCGTGGCCAGCACCCGGCCCGCATCCATCGCGACCAGCCAATCGAAACGGGCCGCTTCCTCCATATAGGCGGTTGCCACGATGACGCTCATGCCCGGCCGCTCAGTGCGGATCTCATCGATCAGTTCCCAGAACTGCCGTCGTGACAAAGGGTCCACGCCGGTCGTCGGCTCGTCGAGGATCAGGAGATCGGGATCGTGGATCAGCGCGCAGCAAAGCCCGAGCTTCTGTTTCATGCCGCCGGAGAGCTTGCCCGCCGGACGGTCGGCGAAAGGGGCAAGCCCGGTGCTTTCGAGCAGGCTGGCAATCCGCCTCTCGCGCTCCTCGCGATCGTGGCCGAAGAGCCGGCCGAAGAAATCGACGTTCTCGAAGACGGAAAGGGTTGGATAGAGGTTCTTCCCAAGACCCTGCGGCATGTAGGCAATACGCGGGCAGGTCCGGCGCCGATGGCCGGCATCGGCAATGTCGCCGCCAAGCACCTCGACGCGCCCCACCTGTACGGCGCGTGCGCCGGCGACGAGAGACAGCAGGCTCGATTTCCCAACACCGTCGGGCCCGATCAGCCCGGCCATGCAGCCAGGGGGTATGTCGAGCGTCACGTCATCCAGCGCCTTCGTCTTGCCATAGGAAAGCGTGACGGCGCTCAGACGAACCACGGGCTCTGCCGGCCGCAGGCCGGCCCGATCAGGGGCTGCCATCACTGCACCAGCGTGCCGGTCTGGCTCGCCGGCCACTCTGCATTCGGATCGACTTTCACATAGGCGACGCCCGGAAGACCGGTTTTCACCATGCGGATGTATTTCTTCAGGAGTTCCTTCGGAATTTGCGCCTTGATGCGGAAGGTCAGCTTCTGCCGTTCTTCGGCCGTCTCCACCGTCTTCGGCGTGAACTGGGCGACATCCGCGACATAGGAGACCTTGGCGGGGATGATGTATTGAGGTGCTGCGTCCAGCACCAGCCGGACCTCGCTGCCGATCGAGAGGCGTCCGGCCTGATCCGTCGGCAGGAAGAACGTCATGTAGACATCGCCGAGATCGACGAGATTAAGCACGCGGCCGCCGGCCGCCAGCACTTCGCCCGGCTGGACCACACGATACTGAATACGGCCGTCGCGCGGCGAGACCAGGGTGCTGTCGTTGATGTCGGCGATGATGCTTTCGACCGACGCCTTGGCCGCCTCGACCGAGGCTTCGGCATCGACGACCTGGGACTTCGCCGAATTGATCGCCGCATTTGACGCGGCGAGCGATGCTTCCGCGGCGCTGGCGGCAGCGCGCGCGCCCTCGGCGGTGGCCCTGTCGTCGTCGAGCACCTGTTGCGAAACGGTGCTCGTCTTCACGAGTTGCTCGGACCGGGCGAGCCGCCGCTCGGCAGCGTCCAGTTGTGCGCGCCGCTGCGCGAGGACAGCCTCGGCCGCGGCCTTTTCCGCTTCGCGCTGCGTGACCAGGTTCTTCGCCGCTTCGACGCTGATGATCGCACGCTGCTGCTGCGCTTCGGCCTGCCGCTTGTGCGCTTCCAATTGCACGGTGTCCATCCGGGCGAGCACCTGGCCGGCAGTGACGAAATCGCCCTCATCCACCAGGATTTCCTTGATCCTGCCTGCCGTCTTGGTCGAGATATCGATCTCAACTGCTTCTATGCGTCCGTTGCCGCTCGCGATCCCGGCGGGTAGCGCATTGCGATCCATGTTCTGCCAGGCATAGTAGCCGCCCGCGAGCGCCAGAATGACCAGACCAACCAGGAGCCAATTCTTCCGGGCTTTTTCCATTTCAGCGTCCCACCATCAAAACACACCGCGAGAATATCCCGCGACCACTCAAACACAACCGGGAATAGGCCCGAAGGACGAGGCTGCCGCATTGACTCATGTCAATTGCGGGTCAGGCGCCTTGGTGCCAAATGCCGGGTTGTTATTGGGATCTGTGGCTCTTGATCGCTTGGGACGGCGAAGCCCGTCCTCGCCGTTCGAGCAAACGGGACCTCTGTTCAGTACGCGCTCGGTCGGACTATCGGCCAGATTCGTGGCCGTGTGGCCTACCGCGCCAGCGCGACGCGGCGTCCGCTGACGGGCTGTTCCAGAACATCCATCTGCACGTCGTAAATCCGCGCCAGTTCTTCCGGCGTCATGATGTCGGAAGGCGTGCCCTCCGCGATAAGGCGGCCGGAATGGAGCGCCACGATGCGGTCGCAGAAACGCGCGGCCATATTGATCTCGTGCAGTACCGAGATGATGGTGATGCCCTTGTCCCGGCAGAGGTCGCGGGTCAGTGCCAGCACCTCGAGCTGGTGGCCGATGTCGAGGGCGGAGATCGGCTCGTCGAGCAGCAGGCAGGTGGCATCCTGGGCGACGAGCATGGCAAGCCAAACGCGCTGGCGTTCCCCGCCCGACAGACTGTCGACCTCCCGGTTGACAAACGGCTCGATGCCGGTGACCTCGATCGCCTCTTCGACCTTCGCCTTGTCGGCCGCCCCGAAGCGGCCGAGCGCGCCGTGCCAGGGATAGCGGCCAAGTGCGATCAGTTCCCGTGCCAGCATGCCGGGTGCTGGCGGCGTATTCTGCGGCAGATAGCCGAGCCGCCGGGCGAAGGCCCGCGTTCCCCAGCCAGCAAGCGGCTTTCCCTCGAAATCGATACGCCCAGTGGTCGGCGCGAGCTGTCGCCCGATCAGCTTGAGCAGCGTCGATTTGCCGGAACCATTATGGCCGATCAGCGCGATGGAATGCCCGACCGGGATCTCCAACGTCAGAGGGTGCAGCAGGTTGCGCCCATCGATCGCAAAGCTCACATCATGGAGCGACAGAACGGCCTGGTCGCGGGCGATGGGTGGAGTTTCAGTCGCGTGGTTCTGCATCTTTTCGTTCCGGGCAGGATCGCTGGACCTGCTGTTGGTCTCATCGATAGATATCATTGTCGGCAAAAGGTCGAAGCATTGATCGGGCAGGCTGTGCCGCATTTCTTCAGGCCGTCGAGCTTGTAGCGGATGCAGCAGACCTTGCGCTGGAGACAGGCACCGCCCGCGACACCCGGGATCGTCTGCGTCAGCCGAAAAAGGGGATGGTCCGCAGCGATCAGCGTCTCCATCTCGCGCAAGCGCGCCGCGACATCTACCGGCATGGCCTCCTGTGACCAAAGATCATCAACATGACGGCAGGCGCGGCAAAACGCGAAGGACGCATTGCTCCAGTGCACCCGTTCGGACGTGGCCGTCACGTTCGCCATCCGGACGATCAAAGGTCGCACATTGTCTTCGACAATCCCCCGCAGGCGCGCGCTCAACGGAGCGGGAGCCGCGCGTTTCAGCACGAACCGGACGGGCGTCGCCATATCGGATAGGCCGACCTGAACGTCCGGTAACGTCATCGAAAACCAGATGTCGTGAACGAGGCCATAGGCGATAACGGGTCTGAGCAGCCGGCCGAAGTAACCCTGCGTCCATAGCGACGCCGCGGCCCGGCGATCGCCCGGCCCCCACCGCCGCAACAGTCCATCCAGTGCGTTCGCAACCGGCCCTGGCTCGAGAATGCTGTCCAGGCTGACGAGATCATCGTCTTCAGCCGGCACTGCGTGGCTCAGGGCTGCATCCGCGAACGGAATCGGAAGCACCGGAAGCTGGTTCACCATCATCTGTGCCGTCCCAGAAGCCAGATGAGGTAGGGCGCGCCGACGAGTGCCGCGAAGAGGCCGAGCGGCAGCTCGTAGGGGAAGGTCGCCGTGCGGGCGCCGAAATCGGCAAGGGCCATCAGGATCGAGCCGAGCAGGAACGAGCCTGCCAGGTGCTGCGGCGCCGTGACGAGACCGGCGCGCAGGACGATATGCGGCGCGACGAGCCCGACAAAGCTCAAGGGCCCGACAAGCAGGGACGCCGCACCGGTCGCAGCACCCGAAAGAAGCAGAAGAAGCACGCGGCTCAACCGCACCGACAGGCCAAGCGACAGGGCGATCGACGGTCCGAAGGGCATGATCGTCAACCAGCGGCTCAACAGCAGTGCCGCGGCAACGACGAGCAGAGAAAGAATGCCGAGGAAAATCGCAGTCGCCGGCGTTGCCGTGGATGCCGAACCACCGAGCCAGGAGAGAATTTGCCACGACCGCTGATCACCGATCGCCAGCAGCGCCGACAGGACGGCCGAACTGAAGGAACCGACCGCCACGCCCGCAAGCAACAGCTTTTCCGGCGGCAGATGCCGGCGGCTGGCAAAGACCAGCACCGCCAGCATGGCAATGAGCGCGCCGAGCCCGGCGCCAGTGAAGACCACGACTGTGCCGCCATCCGGCGCGAATGTGAGCGCTGCGGCAAAGCCAAGGCCGGCACCGCCGCTGACGCCGACGACCTCGGGGCTGGCCATTGCATTGCCGGTCATGCGCTGCAGGATCGCGCCGGTCACGGCCAGCAGGCCGCCGGCCGCGGCAGACGCCAGGAGCCGAGGCCATCTGAGCGGTGCCAAGTCGAGCGTCTCCGCCCAACTCAGGATCTTCCAGCCATGTCCGGACGGCCCGACGACAAATGCGATCGCGACAAGGACCGGCACGAGAACCAGAAAGGCGGCAAATGCTATTTTCAGATTGCCGCGGTGAACGCTTTCCCGCGCCTCGTGCGGCACTTCCATGCTTCGCACCTTGGGCAGAAGCCAGAGCAGCAAAGGACCGCCAACAAGTGCGGTGACCGCGCCCGTCGGAAAATTCTCGCTGGAGGCACGCGCGACGGTTTGCACGATGCCGTCGCAGAGCCAGAGGAAAAGCGCCCCCGCAAGTGGCGACAGCGCGACGATCGCCGCTGGGCGGCGGGCACCGCAGGCGCGCACGAAGGCTGGGGCGGCAAGGCCGACGAAGCTCACCAGGCCAACCGCTGAGGCGACGAAGCCGGCAAGTGCCGTGGCGATCGCGGCGATTGCGAAGCGAATGCCACCGAGATTGACACCCAGGCTGCGCGCGCTCGTGTCGCCAAGCCCCAACACCAACATCGGGCGGATCAACAGGCCGGCAAACAGGCCGAGGAGCACCAACTCCAGGCCAAGGCTTTGGAACACTGACCAGTCCTGCTGACTGAGGGATCCGCCGTTCCAGGTCACAAGCGACATGAGGTACTCACCCCGCGCGAGTGTCATCGCTGCGGACAGGGCTGCGGCTGTCACCCCCACAAGCAGGCCGCAGACCACCATCGTCACCGGCTCGAAAGCCCGACGCCAACCGAGCGCGAAGACGATCGCCGCTGCCCCGGCGGCGCCGGCGAGCGCGACCAAAGTTCGGTGGCCGTCGACGATCTCAGGCACATAGAGCGTCGCCGCGACGATCGCGAGCTGGGCGCCTGCCGAGATGCCGAGGGTCGATGGATCGGCGAGCGGATTGCGCAGCAATTGCTGGAGAAGCGCGCCGGATAGGCCGAGTGCGGCGCCCGCGACCAGCGCGACCGCCGCCCTCGGGAACAGGCTATAGGCCAGGATGATCTTGTCGAGCGTGAGTTCGGCGGGAGGGGCCAACAGGTCTCCCCATTGCGCAAACGGGACCTGGCTCGATGCGGCCAGCGCGAAGAGCATGAGGCCGGCGAGCAGGCTGGCCGACAGGAAAGACCATGCCCGCATCGTCATCCGCGCCGATCCCCCGCAAGCATCGCCTCGACAAACAGGCGCGCAAACCGCAGGCCCGCAGTAACACCGCCATAGGGATTGACGTTGGCGAGCTGGATGACCCGCCCCTTGCGGACCGGCTCCAGCGAATTCCAGATGATGCTGTTTCGAAGGCCACTGCGCGCCTCGACCGGCACCTCGGAAACGATGACGATGCGTGCGTCGGGATCTGTCGCCAGGTTTTCGATCGAGACGGGTGCCGCAAAGGTGAAGCGCGAACGATCCGTCCAGGCATTCGGCAGCCCGAGCCGGGCGAGCATGTCACCGAACATGCTGTCGAAACCAAAGACGCGGACATGCCGCGCGTCGCCGATGTTGACGATATAGGTGGACCTGTTCGCGAAGGGAGCGATCGCATGCCTGGAACCTTCGATTTCGCCGGCTATCTCCTTCAGCAGCGCCTCCGCCCTGTCGGAGCGTCCGAGACGCTCGCCGAGCGCCTTCACCGCTGCGAGCGCCTTTTCGAAAGGCGGCTCGCCCCGCACGTAGAATGGCAGGGAGAAAAGCGGCGCGATCCGGCCGAGCGCCGCCTCGTGGCGTACATAGAACGGCGAGATCAGTATGAGATCGGGCTTCAGGAGGTGAAGCAGTTCGAAATTGGGCGAGCCGCGCAGACCGAGATCGACGACATCTGCAGGTAAGTCGGGCTCGACGGCATCGCTTCGAAACTGAATGAGCTCCGTCGCGGCGACCGGGGTAAGGCCGAGCGCGCACAGCGTCTCCAGCATCGCCCAGTCGATCGCGGCTATGCGCAAGGGCGCGCCGGCCCTGGCCATCGGCGTGGCGAGCAAAAGCGCCGCGCCGAGAAGCAGCTCCCGGCGACTGACAAAAGGACCCAATGCCCGCTCTCTCAATTCGCTACCAGCTATAGGTCAGCTTCCCCATGAACGTGCGGCCGTCGCCGTAGTAGCAGCCGAACGAGCTGCAGCTTGCGACATAGTCCTTGTCGAAGAGATTTTGAACGTTGAGCGACGCCTTGTAACCATTCTTCTTATAGGAGAGCGCGAAATCGGCGAGCACGACCGAATCCAGTTCGAAGGTGTTGGCGCTGTTGCCGTAGCGCTGGCCGACATAACGCACGCCCGCCCCAATGCCGACACCTTCGAGTGCCGTGTCTTCCTGGAAGGTGTAGTTCGCCCAGAGGCTCGCCATATGCTCCGGCACGTTTTCGACGCGATTGCCGTCGTCGGCGCCCGCTGCGATCCGGGCATCCGTGTAGGTGTAGGCCGCCCGCAAATCGAGCCCTTGTGTTATGCTCGCGACACCTTCGAGTTCCAGGCCGCGGACATTGACCTCGCCGATCTGCGACGAAATGCCGGCGATGGTGCGCAGCACATTCTTCTGCTTGAGGTCGTAGACGGCCGCCGTGAAGAAGCCGTTCCAATCCGTGGGTTCGTATTTCACGCCGAGCTCGACCTGCTCGCCCGAAGTCGGCTCGAAAGGCCTGCCGTCCGGAGCAGCGCCGATCACCGGCTCGAAGGACGTCGAGTAGCTGACATAGGGCGCAATGCCATTGTCGAAGATATAGCTGAGGCCGGCCCTGCCGGTCAGCTCATGATCGTCCTGGTCGAGCGGACGGGAAACGCGCGAGAGCCCATTGAGCGACGTTCCCGAGCTGCTGGTCCAATCCTGCCTGAGGCCCAACGTTGCGCGCCAGCCTCCGAGCGCCAGTTCGTCCTGCACGTAGACGCCAAGCTGCAAAAGCTCGCTATCGACGGTCGTATCGAGCGTCGGCGCGATCAGCCGGATCGGTCCGCCATAGCTTGGCGAGCGCACGTCGAGCGGCGTTGCCTGGAAGAAGCGGGTGCGCACATTGTTGTCGAAGTAGCGATAGTCGAGGCCCACAAGCAGCGTATGGTCGACCTCGCCGGTCGAGAATTCGCCCTGCAGATTGTTGTCGATATTGACGGTGTTGAGCGCCTCGTCCTGGAAGGTCGCGTTTCGGCGGAGTGTCCGGCCGTCAGCGGCAAGACCAAGCGTCGACATGCCAAGCGACTGGTAGTCCCAGTCGAAGTCGGTGTAGCGGAAGTTCTGCCGGAAGATCCAGTTCTCGCTCAGGCGATGCTCGAGTTCGTATCCGAGGTTTGTCAGCGTGCGGCTGGAGCGGTCGAAGGATTCGTCGCCGACATAAAAGTCGCGCGGCAGGCGAAAGTCGGTGGCGTTCAGCGTATATTGCGGCGGCAGGCCCGAGGGCGTTCCGGGATTGTCGTGCTGGACGCTCGCAAGGATCGTCAGCTTGGTGTCCTCGTCCGGCTGCCAGGTCAGCGCCGGCGCAATGAAGTAGCGATCGTTGTCCAGTTCGTCGACCTGGGCAGCGGCGTTCTTGCCAAGACCGGTCAGCCGGTATGCAAAATCCGACTCCTCGCGAAGCGTACCGCCGAAATCGAAGAAGCCACCAAAGGTCTCGTAGCTTCCGCCCTGCACGCCGCCTTCGCCGAAATTCTCGAAGACCGGCCGTTTGCTGATCATGTTGATGATGCCGCCCGGATTGCCCTGGCCATACATGACCGAAGCGGGTCCGCGAAGGACGTCGATGTTTTCAAGCCCGTAGATTTCAACGGCCGGTGCGCCGGCGGTGCGCATCATCCTGAGCCCGTTCAGGAACTGGACCTGGCGACCGTCGAAGCCGCGGATGATCGGCGCGTCGAAGCGGGGGTCGGCGCCGAAGGGCTGTGCGAAAACGCCGGGCGTGTAATTCAGCGCCTGCCCCACGGTCTGGGCACCCTGCGCCTCAATCTGGTCGTGCGTGATGACGGATACCGACTGCTGCGTCTCGAGCAGGGGCGTGCCGGTCTTCGAAGCGGTACGGCTCGACTTCGCCACATAGCCCTCGACGGGACCGCCGGCCTCCCTGTCGCCTTTCGCGACGATCGCCTCAAGCTTGGTCTCGGTCTGCTGCTGCGCCACTGCGTTCTGTCCGGCGGACCCCACGAAAGCGACGTACGTTAACAGCAGCCAATGAATGCGGGACATGGGATGACGAAAGCCTCTGCGCGCGTGGCATTTGCGCACTCAATCTGGAGTAATTTTGTCATCTTTCTATAGCCAAATTTTCCGGCATTCCAATAACTCGGCACGGGATTTTTCAGAACTTTCAGTTATAATATCGGTGCTCAGCATCGTTTTCAGTTATTGCATTGCGAGGCCCCATGTCGGCTCCAAAATCGCCACGCGCCGCGACCTTTGAACTTCGCCACCTGCGCTATTTCATCGCTCTCGTGGAGGAAAAGAATTTCGAGCGGGCCGCCGCCCGGCTCGGCATTGCCCAGCCCGGCCTCAGCCAGCAGATCCTCAATCTGGAAAGCCTGGTCGGCATCCCGCTGCTGAACCGCGCGAAACGTTCCGTGCAGCTGACACTGTCCGGGCAATTGCTGTTTGACGAAGCCCGAAAGATCGTCGCCCAGGCCGACCTCGCGCTGTCGGAACTGCAACGCGTCGGCCGGGGCCAGACGGGCAGAATATCGATCGGCTATGTCGCCTCGGCCGCCTATTCGGGCGTGCTGACGGAATCGCTGACTGCCTTCCGACAAGAATTTCCCGACATCGAGCTTCAGCTTGTCGAGATCGAAATGCGCCAGCAACTCACGATGATCTCGGAAGGCGAACTCGACTTCGGCTACATTCGCCCGCCAGCGCCGATCCCGGCCGGCCTGACGACGACCACCGTGTTGCGCGAGCCGCTGGTGGTGGCGCTGCCGGAGGCGCATCCGCTCGCCGCCCAGCATGCGATCGATCTCGCAGCGCTCTCGGACCAGACCTTCATAACGCCGCGCCAACCCGCCGATGTCGGCTTCCACTCCAATACGCTCGACGCCTGCAAGGACGCTGGGCTCACGCCAAAGGTCAGCGCGACGGGCCGTGACTTCACCACCATCATGAGCATGGTCGCCGTGGGGCTCGGCATCGCGCTCGTGCCGCAGTCGCTGCAATGCCTGCAGCTTCCCGGCGTCCGCTATGTTTCACTGGCGCGAAACCGCGTCACGTCGGACCTCGCCGTCGCCTACCGCAAGGTCGAAGGCTCGGCGGCCGTGCGCGCCTTCGTAGCCCACCACCGGGCACGCCACGGGCGAGGCGCCTAGGGCTTCGCGCAGACTTTCGCGAATGGCGGCGCGCGTCCGTAACGTCATAGATGCTGCGGATGGCGCGGATCATCATGCGGCTTCAGAAGGAAGCGACGGGCCACGTCGCGATAGCCGCGATAGACGAGGCCGCCGTTGATCGCCAGCAGCGCACGTCTGTGCCGGCGATAGAGCGCCGGGATCTGGTACCAGGGAATACCCGGCCGCTGGTGATGCAGCACATGCAGGTTGTTGTAGAGAAACAGGAGACCGAAGAGCGGCGTGTCTTCGACGATCGCCGTCCGTTCCTCGTGATGGCCGGCATAACGATGTTCCGCATAGGAGCGAAGCCTGGTCAGTGCGGCACCGACATAGACGAAGCCGAAGAGATAGAGCCAGAGCGGCATGCCGCAGACCGCGACGACCCAGGCGAGCACGACGGCGACGCCTGCCCCGTGCGAGAGCCAGATCCTTGCCCGCTCCCTGTCACCCCGCACGATCAACACCAGTTCCTGTGCGAGGAAGCTCAGGATCATGACCAGCGGCCCGAGCGTCAGCCGGCCGAGCAAGGTCGTGTTCCAATCCGCAAGCTTCCGCCCCACCTTTCCCATGCCTTCCCAGGCGGCCCGGGTGAAATAGGAGGACTCCGGATCCTCGATCGGATCCGTCAGGTGTTCGTCGCGATGGTGGACGAGGTGGCCTTCCAGATAGATCGCATAGGGTAACCAGAGGGAGAGCGGCGGCCACCCGATCGCGTCGTTGATGCGCTGATTGCGCGTCGGGTGCCCGTGGATGACCTCATGCTGCAGCGACCCGTGCCAGGCAATGAGCCAGCCGCCAAGACCGATCACGAGGACAATCGGAAGCGACTGCCAGAACCAGGTCAGAGCGAGAAAGCCACCATAGATGACCACGGCCAGAGCAACGGTCTGCCATTCGACGCGGGCGATGGCAGTTAGGTTCGATTGTGGGGGCAGCGTATCAGTCGACATGCGGTCTCCGGCCGGAAAAGGCGATAGATTTCAATCGCCAATATAAAAAGCCGGCCAATGGGAACGCGCCGCATGGCTTTGCGGCGAAGCCACGCAAACGGGAATACTGCTTGCGCCAAACGCCGCAGCCGTAAAATATTTATTCTATGTAATTTATATTCTATTTCGGCCGTTGTGTTCGCAACAGGTCGCCATGTGCCGATGAACCGTCAGGCGATCGTCGGGTATCCTTGACCGGCAGCATCGCGATCAAGCGCCGCCAGGGCCTCGTAATCACTGTCGCCGAGCAGGCTGATACCGCGCAGCGATAGCGTATCGCAGATCTCGGCAAGCGCCGGATCTGCAATGGTCTCCGCAAGCACGCGGCGCAGCAGCACGAGGTCTTTTGCCGGCGTAGATGCCGCGGTGATGAAAGGCAGACCCGGACCCTTTTTTGTCTCCGCCAGAATGCGCACGCCAGCGACGCGATCGGGGTCGAAGCGCAAGGTGTTGCCGAAGGTCACGCAGTCGATCGCCGCGATGTCGGCGACCCCGCTGGAAACCGCGTCGATGCTCGCCACATGGCCGCCGGTCTGAAGCACCGACGAGAAGAACCGGCCGTCGATCGCATGGGGCGCCACAGAGGCGCGAAACAGGTTGTAGCCGGAATTGCTGCCGGGATCGTTGATCGCCGCGCGTGCCCCCCGCAGATCTTCGATCGAGCGCGCTGGGGACTTGGCGTTGACGATGATGAAGCTGCATTTGAGCGGACCATCGCAGCCCGGCAGTCCGTAGACCG
Source organism: Ensifer sp. 22521 (assembly GCF_052044795.1). NCBI lineage: Bacteria > Pseudomonadati > Pseudomonadota > Alphaproteobacteria > Hyphomicrobiales > Rhizobiaceae > Ensifer > Ensifer sp. 22521. The sequence goes on along the minus strand of NZ_JBQENM010000011.1, from coordinate 89,299 downwards.
GCGTCGCCACCAGTTGCACCTGACCGCGCAGGCGCTGGACATAGGGATAGCCGCAGGTCTGGCCGAACAGGAGGTCTGGACGAAGCCACGCCTCGTCATAACGCGTATCCTCTTGTAGAGCCGCAGGCGCATCGACCCCGACGGCGCGAAGGCGGTCCGCCAGCGCCTCCCAGAACTGCCGCGTCGCATCCTTCAGCGGCGCCGGACTGACATACATGGCAAGACTTGCGATGGGCATGAGCGACCTCGGAGCAACCTCGTGAAGGCGATCGAAAACCTATGCATTGCATAGACTTAATTCGCAAACGAAATCTAAGCGAGCCCCGATGGCCGCCCTGAAGACAGGAGTCTATTGGACGCGCTTCAGGATCTCTGCCGCGACCTCCGTGGCGCTCGCCGGGTTCTGGCCGGTGATCAGTTCGCGGTCGACGATCATGTTCGGCTGGAAGGGCGTATCACCGTTGGCGATTGCGCCGCCAGCCAAGGTTAGCGCATCCTGCGGATAGAACTTCATCTCGCCGCCCTTCAGCAGCGGCTTGGCCATTTCTTCCTCGCCATTGCTGAAGACCGTCATCCGATAGCCGGCATAGATCCAGCCGGCATCGGCGGCAGCCTGACGGCCCGCTGCCAGTTCGCCGGTAAACGCAACCGACTCGGACAGTGTCGACAGAAGCGCGATCGGCCCGTGGCACATCAGGGCGGTCGTCTTGCCGCTCGCGTGAAAATGCCGAAGCAACTCGCCGAGGTCCGCGTCGACAAGCAAATCCTGCATCGGCGCATGCCCGCCCGGAACATAGACGGCATCGAAATGGTCGTAGCCGATCTGTTCCACCCGCGACAGACTGACAACCGGTGTCTCCGCCGGCGAGGTGATCTTGAGCTTGCCGAGCAGCGCTTCGCTTTCCCGCATCGCCGTTTCATCGCCGCCGAAATACATCCTGTCGATAGACGTGCGGTCGACGCTGGGGGCCATGCCCTTCGGCGTCGCAAAGGTCACCTCATGACCGGCGTCCATGAACGCCTTTACCGGCTGCATCAATTCGTTGAGGTAGAAGCCGGTCTCGAAAACCTTGCCATCCTTGAGGTCCAGGCTGTTTTCATCCGAAAGCACGACCAGGATATTGCCGGCATGCGCGTGCGTGGCGCCGAGGACGATTGCCATCGTCGCCGTCAGGGTCATCAGCATTTTCATTTTTATATCTCCAAATGGAAGTCTCACGACCTCCTGCAACTGGGTTTTCAGGCGACAAGAACGTCACGAAGGGCCTCGCCGACGCCTGTGGCGGACTGCGGATTCTGGCCGGTGATCAATCGGCCATCGACGACCACCTTCGACGTCCAGTCCGGCGCCGGGTGATGCCGCGCGCCGCGCTCTACGAGCGTGCTGGCGAGCAGGAAGGGCACGGTCTTGTCGAGACCGACGGCGCGTTCTTCTGAATCGGTGAAGGCGCTGACATTACGACCGGACACCAGGTAGCTGCCGCCGGAAAGCTTGACGTTTACGAGCGCCGCCGGGCCATGGCACACCGCCGCGACAGCACCGCCGGCCTCGAAGATCGAACGGGTCACCCGGTCGACCGCGCCGCTTTGCGGCAGGTCCCACATGGCGCCGTGGCCGCCGGCGAAAAAGATCGCAGCGTAGCGCGAGGGGTCGACCTCATCGAGCTTGGCGGTCGTGCGGATCGCGGCGCGAAACGCCTCGTCGTTCCAATAGCGCTGGTTGATCGTGTCTTCGAGATCGAGACCGTCGATCGGCGGTTCACCCCCTTTGATCGACGCGAATTCGACGGAGATCCCAGCCGCTTCGAGCACGGCCAGCGGGTGCGTGACCTCACCGAGATAGAAGCCGGTCGGCTGGCCACCGTCGCCCTTGGTGCCGTGGCTGGTGAGAACGAAAAGCACGGGTTTTCCGGCTATCGGGGCTGTCTCCGTCATGATCACTTCCCTTTTTGGAATGGGCCCGACGTCGCGGGCGTTGCTGATGGCGTCTATTTATTATCTCCGATTTCGGCGATAAATTCGCTTAGAAGGAAATGATTTGGTCTTGAAAGGCAAAGATTCGCCGCTTCGATCACCTCGCCGACGTCGAGGCTTTCATCACGGTCATGGACAGGGGTTCGATGACGGCCGGCGCCGTGGCGCTCGGTACGACGCCTTCGGTGCTGAGCCGGGCAATTACCCGGCTCGAAACGAAACTCGGAACGCAGTTGCTGCGGAGAACGACGCGGCGCATCAGCCTTACGGAAGCGGGACGCACCTATCTGGAACAGGTCCGCGCAGCCTTCGAGACGATCGATCAGGCGGAGCGGGCCGTTCAAGGCACAGGCATTCTGGCCGGTCGGGTCCGCCTCAGCGTTTCCACCACCTACGGTCATTTCCGCCTGCCGGAAAAGCTGACACGCTTCGCGCTGAAGCACCCGTCGGTCATCGTCGAACTGTCAGTGGCCAACCGCAACGTCGATCTGGTCGCGGAAGGCTACGACCTGGTCATACGACTCGGCCAACTTCCCGATAGCGGCATGATCGGGCGAAAACTCGAGGACGCACCGCTAAGGTTGGTGGCATCTCCCGCCTATGTGGCGCGGCGCGGGCTGCCACGCTCGATCGACGATCTTACGGCACATACGTGCCTGCCCTTCATCATGCCGAGAACCGGCCGTCCCGGGCCGTGGCTGTTCCGGGTCGATGGGAATGACATCGACTGGGTGCCGCACGGTCCTGTCCATATCGAGGATGATGTGCTCGGCACCGTATCCCTGGCAGAGGCGGGCCTTGGCATATGTCAGACCTATGACTTCGTCGTGCGCGATCGTCTGGCGCGGGGAAGCCTGGTCGAGCTTCTTCCTGAATTGGGCGGCCGGTCGCGTCCCTTCTCCCTCATCTACCCGCCGCATCGCCATCTCTCAGCCGCAACGCGAGCGTTGATTGACTGTCTTTTGGAGTAAGCTGATAGGCGCGGGGCTGCCGCAGGACATGCGGCCGCTCCGCGCACAGGACGCCTCAGCCGTGCCAGTGCGAGCAGCGGATCACGCTGCAGAAATTGCCGCGGTGGAAGTGCGGATCCTTGTCGGCGATGACATCGGCCTTGACGTTGCCGAAGGTCGTTTCGGGCTTGTGCTTGATGCCATCGTAGAAGGCCTGGATGATATCCTCCTTGAAATCAGGCGTGCGCGGAAGGCATTGACGACCGCTTCGCGCTCGGCGTCGGAATATTGCTTGTAGGTGAGACCGAGCACGTCCATCTCGACACCGGCGGTCACGAGCGCCACGACCGGATGCATGTGCTCGGGCAGCCCGGCGTGGTGTGCAGCGCTGGATCGCGGCCAATCCCGCGCACGATCACAGCGTTGCAAGCCTCGCCAGCCGGATGGATCTCAGCCCGCGCCATTTCTCCCGGCTCTTCCGCAGCGAGGTCGGCATCACGCCGGCAACCTGGGTCGAGGAGGCGCGGGTCAACGCTGCCCGCCGCCTTCTCGAGCAGGGACACGAAGCCCCCAAGCAGGTCGCGGCTCAATGCGGCTTTGCCGATGCCGATACGCTGCGCCGTGCCTTCATGCGCCATGTCGGCGTGACGCCGGCAGAGTACCGAAAGCGCTTCGCCAGCCCGGCTCTTCCGGCCGGATAAACTGGCAGGCTGCCGCCCCTACTCGGCCGCCTGAATCCTCTCTCGCGGCTTGCTCAGATAGGGCAGCGCGAAGAGATAGAGGCCGGTCGGCACAAGCACGGCAAGCGACGGCAGTGGCATGAGATAGACCCATTCGGGAAGCGTCGTCAGAGCCATGCCGGCAAAGATCGCCGCAACGGCCAGCGAGAAAAGCACCGACGTCCAGCGATGGATTGTTCGGATGAGAGAGGTCATTTCCAGCACCTCGTTGATTGAGAAACGGTCCTGAAGCCGGGAGATGGTCAGTCGAGCTTTGCGACAACTTCGGCCAGTTGGTCGATGAAGCGTCGCCACCCGACGGTTGCGCCCTGGTAGTAAGACTTCTGATCCGCCTTGAAGCCGCGCTGTTCCATACGCAAGTTGGTGCCGCCGTTGGTGGGAACGAGTGTCCAGGTGACGACGCTGGTGAGATCTTTTGTGTCCCAGCGATAGGCGAGCGAGCGGTCCTTCTCGATCGTTTCGACTTCGCAATCGACCTGTCCCCAGTCGGCCGAAAGCGTGAAGCGACGGCCCACTTCGGGCACGAAATCGTTCCGCATCAGCCATTCGGCAATCAGATGGGGCTGGGTCAACGCGCGCCAGATCTTTTCCGGCGCATGAGAAAATTCGCGTTCGACCACGACAGAGCGTGTTGTTTCGGTTGTTTCGTTCATTGGTCCATTCTCTTTAGTAAATCATCGAGATCATCGAAACGCTCCTGCCAGAAGCTGGCCATCTCGGTCGTCCAATCGACCAGGGTGGCAAGAGCTTCGCGCTTGGCGCTGTAATAGGTGTAACGGCCTTCGTGCCGATCGTGCACGAGCCCTGCCGCCTTCAGGATCTTCAGATGTTTGGACACGACCGGCTGCGAAACCCCGGCATCGGCCAGCAATCCGACGACCGTCGTATCTCCTTGGCGGCAGAGGTGTTCGAAGAGCCCGCGACGTGTGGGATCTGCAAGCGCCCGAAATACCGCATCCTGTAACTGCGACATGTCTCATACCCAATTGGCTATGGGATGACAAATAGCCAATTGACTATGCGTTTGTCAAATGCTTTGCGGAAACCCGTTTTCCAGGTCGGTCCGTCCGCGGAATTGGAGCACGTAGGCGAGAGATCAGCTACTTCGAGGAGACGTCGATCGCCTCGCCGATCGCGTAGAAATGCCCGCCCGCGACATAGCAGCCGGGCGGCTCGCCAGGCAGTGGTTGTGGCGCAGAAACGACGCTCAACCTGTCAGCGAAGTGGCGCAGGGCCGGTACACTCCGGCCCCGCCCATGGGCTCAGTCTACCAAGTCTTGCTGAGCTTGAGCGTGACGGTCCGGGCGTCGCCATAACCGCACACGAGCACGCCACTGCAGCCGCTCACATATTCCTTGTCGAAAAGGTTGGTGACGTTGAGAGCGGCACCCCAGCCATCCTTTTCATAGCGCAGCCCGGCATCGAAGACCGTCGAGGAAGGCACCTTCGCCGTGTTCTCCTTGTCCGCCCAGCTTTCGCCGCGGTAGCGAACGCCGGCACCGAGGCTGACGCCCTCGAGCGCGCCCTGCTGCACAGTGTAGTCGACCCACAACGAGGCCTGCGCATCGGGAGCGAGATAGGGCGACTTGCCGACCAGCGCTCGGTTCGCGTCCTCGGTCACCTCTATGTCCATGAAGTCGAGGCCGGCAATCACCTTCCAGCTTTCGTTGAGATTGACCTTGCCCTCGAACTCGATGCCGCGGGAGCGCACCTCGCCCGTCTGGGTGGAAATGCTCGTCAGCGGATCGGTGACGAGAGCATTGCGTTTGGTCAGCTGGTAGATGGATGCCGTCAGCACGCCATCAAAGAAGGACGGCTCGTACTTGACGCCGGCCTCGAACTGCTCGCCCTCCTCCGGCTTGGTGTTGCCGGTCGCCGTCACCGCCACGATCGGATTGAAGAAGGTGGCAACGCTGACATAGGGGGTCAGCCTATTGTCGAATTCATAGGCAAGTCCGGCGCGGCCGCTGACGGCGCCTTCGCTATAATCGAAGCTCGAATTCTGCGTCGGAGCCCAGAAGGTGGGGCCGTTATCGGTCTTGGTGTCGACATAGTCGTATCGGCCATTGAGCGTGACGAGCCAACCATCGCCGAAGCGAATCTGATCCTGTGCGTAGACGCCAAGCTGCTGCTGGGTAATCACCTGGTTGATATAAATGGCGTTGGCCGGTTGCGGTGCGCCATAGACCGGATCCGTGTCGCTGATCGGCGTTCCCGCGGACGACGCCTGAACGTGGTCCAGGCGGAAGAGCTTATAGTCCAGCCCGACCAGCAGCGTATGATCGAGCGCGCCGGTCTCGAATTCGCCCTCGAGACGATTGTCGACGCTGAACGTATCGACCTTGGAGGTCGCCTCGAAGCCCAGGCGATAAAGCAGATTGTCAGGCGTGGCGGGCGTCGGCGAAACCGGGAACGGCAGGCTCGGATCGTAGTAGCCGTAGGTGTAGGGGCCGTTCTCATGCTTGTAGAGGTGGCCGTAGCGCAGGTTCTGGCTGAACTGCCAACCGCTATCGAACTCGTGCTTGAACTCGTAGCCGAGCATTTGCTGCACATAGGTACCGGTATCGATAGCCGGTTCGCCGAAGAAGGCCTTGCGATCGATCTTGCCGAACGGCGCATCGACGACCGTCCCGACATAGGGCAGGAAGCCGCCACCGGTATGGACCTGATCAAGGCCCTGTAGCAGGCCGTAGACCGTCAGGCTGGTCGCATCGTCGGGCTCGTAGGTGATCTGCGGCAGGATGAAGCCGCGCAGGTCTTCCGAGTGGTCGGTGTAGTTGTTGCCGCCGGAGACCTTGCCGGTGACGCGGTAGTTGATCGCACCGTCCAATGGGCGGTTCACATCGATGCCAAGGAAGGCATTGCCATTGTTGTTGATGCCGGTCTCCACATAGGTGGAGGTCTCATCACTCGGCCGCTTGCTGATGAGGCTGACGATGCCGCCGGGATTGGCGCCGCCATAGAGCACCGACGCCGGCCCTTTCAGCACCTCGACGCGCTCCAGCATGAACGGATCGATCTGAAAACCGCCGAAACCGTAGGAGAAAAGATTGAGGCCATCGAGGAAGACGCCGGTCTGCGTGGCATCGAACCCGCGGATGTAGAACCAGTCGGTATCCGGATCGACGCCGAAGGGCTCGGCCATCACGCCAGGCGTATAACGAAGCGCCTCGTCGATCTTGTTGACGACGCCGCGATCATCAAGTTCGTCGCGACCGATGACCGATACGGATTGGGGAATTTCGTTGATCGGGGTCGCAGACTTCGAGCCGGTGGTCGTCGCCTTGGCGACATAGCCCTCGACCGGACCGGTTGCGTCGTCTGCGGTCGCTCCAGCCTGGACCTCGATCTTTTCCAGCCGGGTCGCCGGCGCGTCCTGCGCCATCGCGGCGCCCGCCGCCAGAATTGCAATGCCGGCTACCCCACCTGCCAGCCATTCGGCGAAACCTGCCGCCCTGCCACTCACCATCATCTCTTCATCGCCCCGAGCCGTCCATCGCGCCAATCCCCGGGGCGAAATGCAGCGTTAGAAAGTAATCCCTATAAGATGAGTGTTTATATCAACTATTATGCCGGCGCTTGGAGCGATCCGGGACAATTGAACGATCCTGGGCTATTTACAGCGAACAACCGCCCACACCTGCGGGGATTTGCTCAGGCCAACCGGCTCCGCCGCCATTGCGCCGGCGTTGTGCCGACGACCTTGCGGAAGACCCGGGTGAAATGCGCCTGGTCGGAAAACCCGGTCTCGACGGCAATCGCCGTCAGCGACGCGTCGTTCCCGAGCAGGAGTTGCTTGGCCCGTTCGACGCGCGCATTCGTCTGCCACTGATGCGGCGCCATGCCGGTGGAGGCCTTGAAGGCATGGCTGAAATGCGACTGCGACAACCCGGCAAGCGCTGCCAATTCCTCGAGCCGAATGTTGCGACCGAAGTTCTCCTCGATGTAGTCGGCCACGCGGCGCATCTGCCAGGCAGCAAGCGGACTGCGCTTGCGCGGATCGGCGCGGTTGAGCTTCATCAGGTCGATGAACAGCGCGACCGTAAGGCCGTCCCCGTAGAGATCATGCAGGGGCTGCGGATTGAGGCACTCCGCAGCGATGAGCCGCGCGAGCTGCAGGAAACGCTCATCATGAAACATCAGCCTGGGTGCGTCGCAACGGCTGGCGTTAAGATCCTCCATCAGCCGTCGGCTGAGGACATCGAGATTGAAGTGCAGATCGAGATGGCGGATGTATTGCACGTCAACGACATCGGCCCAGATCTCCATGCCCGCCGGGATGTAGGAAAGCCCTTGTTCGCGATAGTTCTGCACGGTCCCGGGGCCGCCGGGCGAAAGCTTGACGTTGCAGCGGCTCCCACCCTGCGCATCGAGCACGATGAACATGCGCGGATCATCGGACACGTAGTGACCGCCCGCCCGCGCCTCGCATTCGACATCCCAGACGTCGGCGATGATCCCGTTCCATTCCCGGCGGCGCAAACCGCCGAGGACCTTGAAGCCGGAGATCTTGTTCTGCATCCGTGGCTGGAACGTCATCAATTGCCCAATGCTCGGGGAAATCAGAGGCCGCGCCTCGATCTAATTCCTTCCTTATTTACTCATCTTTAATTCGCAACGGAAGCCCCGATCGGACTCGCATTCGCTAATCCTGGCGAAGACGGATCAGGCCGGCATCCGTGGGAACGAACCCGCAGGCTTGAAGGTAAAAGTCGCGAAGATGCGCATCAAAGTCGACATGCAGCCACTCGCAACCCGACAGCCTTGCATTTGCCACCGCCTCGTCGACGAGCCGGCGGGCGTAACCCTTTCGCCGCCAGGGTGCGGGGACCATGGTGTCGAGCAGAAAAGCGTGCACACCGCCATCCCAGGCGACATTGACGAAACCGGCAAGCTTGCCCGAGAGACGCAAGCAAACCCAGCCGAGGCTGAAGGTGTTCACCTGTTTCCACCAATCGTCACCGGCAAGCGCGTGCTCGAAACACTCGGCATGCAGGCCATTCAACTCGGCATTCGCGAAGTCGCCGCGCCATACGAAACGCGGATGGTCAGCGCTGTTGTCAGCCATCATTTCTTCCGTCTTGGTGCCATGTCAGCTGCCTGTCCGCCGACAGGGCATGCTCCGCGATGATCGATAGCCTGAGCTTTGCGAACTCGTCCAGCAGAGTGCTCTCCGCCTTGTCGAAGGCCTGCACCAGGGCGGCGTTCGCCGCCCCCTCCACCGGACAGGTTGGATGATCTTCCGAAAGGCCGGCGGACAAAACCTCGCCTTCGTCGAGCGCTTTCTGGATGTCCAGGACCGTCAAGTCGTCCAGAGACCGCAGCAGCACCCATCCGCCACCTCGCCCTCCCTCGGAATCCACCACCCCCTTGCGCTTCAAAGCTGCCATCGTGCGGCGCACGACCACGGGATTGGTGTTCAGCATCTTCGCGATGGTTTCCGAGGTCTCGCGCCCGCCCAAAAGCCCCATATGGATGAGCACGTGGATCATGCGCGCCAGCCGGCTGTCTCGCTTCATATGCCACCCCCAAAGCGTAACTATTATTGTTACGCATACTTGACCTCACCCAATTCTGTAACTTAGATAATTACGGAATCAAGGGCCCAGGGATGCGAAGACGAACGATGTTGGCCGGTCTGTTGGCGGCCGCATGGCCGTGTAGCGCCGCGCCGAGCGCCATCTGCGGTACGACATCAAGAGCGGAAGGACCGAAAATGCCTGCTCGCACCATCGAGACGAGAACGATCCGGATGAATGTCGTCGAACAGGGAGAAGGGCCACTTGTCCTCTTCTGCCACGGCTTTCCGGAAACGGCCCACGCCTGGCGTCATCAAATCGCGGCGCTGGCCAAGGCCGGATTTCGTGCGGTGGCGCCGGACATGCGCGGATATGGGCATACGGAATGCCCCTCGGCGATCGACGAATACACCCTGTTTCACCTTGTCGGGGATATGGTCGCGCTCTTGGACGCCCTCGGCGCAGAGACCGCCCTCATCGTCGGCAACGACTGGGGCGCGACGGTCGCGTGGCAGGCGGCGCAGATGCGGCCCGACCGCTTCCGCGGCGTGGTCGCGATCAGCGTTCCGATGATGGCCCAGCCACCCGTGCCGCCAACCCGCATCTTCCCGCAGACCGATGAGGCACAACTCTACATACTCTACTTCCAGGAACCCGGCATCGCCGAGGCAGAACTGGAGCGGGACATTCGACAGGCGCTGCGGAAAATCCTCTTCGCCGCTTCGGGAGAGGCCGGCCCGCGGCAAGCCGGAGACCAGACGCCAAATCCGTTCGGAATGGTCTCGCGGCGCGACGGGCTGCTCGCAGCCCTTCCCGATCCGCAGCAAATGCCGGACTGGCTGACCGCTGCCGACCTCGACGCCTATGCGGCGGCTTTCGCTCGCTCCGGTTTTCGCGGTGGCCTGAACTACTACCGCAACCTGGATCGCAACTGGCAACTGCAAGCGGCGCTCGCCGGCGTCATGGTCGATGTACCGGCCCTGTTCATGATCGGCGAGCGGGACACCGGGCTCAGCATACCGGGGATGCTCGATATCATCGATGCAATGCCCGGCCTCGTCCCCCAACTCAAGGGCAAGATCGTCGTGCCCGGCAGCGGACATTGGCTCCCGCAGGAGCGTCCGGACCTCGTGAGCGACGCGATCATCGATTTCGCGCGGCGCCTCTGACAGCGTGGCAGGTCGCGCGCCGCGACCATCGGCGCGCACCATCTTCGCGGCTCAGTCCGCAAGCGCGCCCGTCAAACGCAATACGTCCTCAAGCGGAACGAGACCTTTCATCGAACCGTTGCCGGCGGCAGGTTCGCCGTCTTCGATCGCCAATGCAAAGCGGAATGCGGGATCAGCCTCGATGCGTTTGCGCAGCGCATGGATGCGCGGGTAGTTCCGCTCATAGTCCTCAGGCTCGATCGCCTCGTGAAAATCCACCCAGCGCGCCACGCCGACGAACACGGCATCGGCCAGCGTCGGCCGGCCACCCAACAGATAGTCGCCGTCGCCCATCATCGCCTCGAGCTGCGCATGGCGCTTGGCGACAAACTCACGGCCGAAGACGCGGAGCGTTTGGCGATAGTCCTCCGAAGCCTCTTCCGCCTCCAGCGCCACCCACATGGGGAAGAAGGCACCGGTGAAACCGGTGTTGAGGAAAGCGATGAACTGATGCATGCGGTCGGCTTCGTAGGTTCCGGGCGTAAAGCTGATGCGGCGCTCATGGTCCCGCCCCTCGAGCCAAAGCGCGATCGCCATCGTCTCCGTGAGGACGCGCCCTTCGTCGGTGACCAACACGGGCGTTTCGACCCGGCCGTTCAGCCGCTGATAGGCCTCAGTACGCATTTCACCGAGCATGTCGACGCGGGTGAGGCGGTAGGGTTGGCCGAGCCATTCAAACGCGGTGACCAGTCCGGCGGAACTGCCGAGCGGAAAGCCCGCGGTGAAGATCGGTTCAGCGATAGTGTGCATATCGGTTTCTCCATGGTTGATGCCATGGATATATCCGCGTGGACGCTACCTCTGTAGACTGCCGAAAATAGACTTATCGTTCACATATGTAGACGATAGATCTTGCGACGAACGGAAATCAGATCGTACGCGATCGAACCGACGCGTAGAAGCCGCAAGCGGTGACGTCGTCATCATCTGCGCTCATTAAAGCGCACTAGCACTTTCGGGCTGGAGAAAACCGGGCTGCTACCTATTTCGTATGAGACCCCATGGAGAGGGCCGCAAGCCTTCAACGCGAAAGGAACAAGGCTATGGCAAAGAACACAATCTGCCTCTGGTATGACAAGGACGCCGAAGCCGCTGCGCGGTTCTACGCCGAGGTCTTCCCGGACAGCCGTCTGACCGCAGTGCACCGGGCGCCCGGCGACTACCCGTCCGGCAAGGAGGGCGATGTGTTGACGGTCGAGTTCACCGTTGCGGGCGTCGCCTGTCTCGGCCTCAACGGGGGGCCGATGTTCAAGCACAACGAGGCCTTCTCGTTCCAGATCGCCACCGACGATCAGGAAGAGACCGACCGCTACTGGAACGCCATCGTCAACAATGGCGGCGAGGAAAGCGCGTGCGGCTGGTGCAAGGACAAATGGGGGATCTCCTGGCAGATCACGCCCCGGGTCCTGATGGAAGCGCTGGCGGCCGGCGGCGGCGAGGCAAAGCGCGCTTTCGAGGCCATGATGGACATGCGGAAAATCGACGTGGCCGCGATCGAGGCGGCACGGCGCGGTTGACGCTCCGTCGTGGCGGCCGATCTGCCGCTGGTGTTCCCGCTGGCCAAAGCGGACATGCGAAAAAGTCGCACGTCTCCGAGACTTGCTTGCTAGCGCGCGGGCAGGAAGAGAAACCGTTTTTCTGGCAGGCACCGAAAGGACGGTATAGAACTGCGCGAAGCAGCTGGCCGACATCGCATGTTTTGTGATGTTGCTTGCCCGTTGGATATGCCTTTAGACGACAAGGACAGATTTCATGACCGAAAAATCCCCTGCTGACAATTTCCCTGCCGGCTACCAAGTTCCCAAGGTCTGGACCTGGGACAAAGGCAACGGCGGCGCGTTTGCCAGCATCAACCGCCCGATCGCCGGACCGACGCACGACAAGGACCTGCCGGTCGGAAAGCACCCGCTGCAGCTCTATTCGCTCGCGACTCCGAATGGCGTGAAAGTCACGATCATGCTCGAAGAGCTTCTGGCGGCGGGCCATTCGGGCGCCGAATATGACGCCTGGCCGATCCGGATCGGCGATGGCGACCAGTTCGGTTCCGGCTTCGTCGACGTCAACCCCAACTCCAAGATCCCAGCGCTGACGGACCATCAGCCGAAGGGTGGCGGCGAGCCGGTCCACGTCTTCGAGTCGGCCTCCATCCTCACCTATCTCGCCGAAAAATTCGGCGCCTTCCTGCCGAGCGAGCTTCGCGCCCGCACCGAGACCTTGAACTGGCTGTTCTGGCAGATGGGCTCGGCACCGTTCCTGGGCGGCGGCTTCGGTCATTTCTATGCCTATGCGCCGATGCAGATCAAATACGCCATCGATCGCTACGCCATGGAAGTGAAGCGCCAGCTCGACGTGCTCGACCGTCATCTTGCCGACCACCGGTTCCTCGCCGGCTCCGAATACACCATCGCCGACATGGCGACCTGGCCCTGGTATGGCAACCTGGCACTTGGCCAGGTCTATGGCGACGCTGGCACCTTCCTCGAGGTTCAGAGCTACGAGCACGTCCAGCGCTGGACGGCCGAAATTGCCGCTCGCCCGGCGGTCAAACGCGGCCGCATGGTCAACCGGCTGAGCGGCGATCCGGCCGAGCAATTGCATGAGCGTCACGACGCCTCCGACTTCGACACGAAGACTGAGGACAAGATCGTCGAGAAGCAGACCGCGTAAGGAGAACAGAATGGCCAAGCTGGCTGATATGACGAAACATCGGGGTTTTCCCTACGCCATGCCGGGCACGGGCATCCAGTTCGTCATCCGTCGGGCCAATCCCAAGGGGGCAACGCCGATCAAGGCGCTGCCTCGCCATGCCCGGCCGGGATCTGGGGCGCACCGCATCGATGCGGCCTTCCTCCACGCCCTCTGGCATCATTTCGGTGCGGAACCTTTCGAGCGCGGCAATCTCGATGCCGCCCGGCTGAACCTCCTGTTCGGACGCGAGGTGCTGCCGGTCGACAAGGATTTCGATCCCGTGTCCTATGAAGCGTTGCTCATCATCAACGAGAAGGTTGCCCGCCAGAGCTTCCCGGAATCGTTCGAGGACGTCTTCGAGGTATGACCGCTACGATTGGGCCTTGAGCGTCTGATCGCCTAGGCCCAATCGGCTTCCTCTGCCGTCTCCACGGGTTTGGCGCGCGCCGTTCCCGTATCGCCCAACCGGTCGGCGCGCCTTCCGGCTCTCCAACGACATTGATGCGACGATCGGGTCGCCTGAGAAATTCCTACCCCGACCGGCGGCTCGCCGCAGGAAAATCGTTCGCATATAATCCACAAAATATATGTATTATATGTATATCAAAGACCTCTTCTCCCCCATGATGCTGAAGCAAGGTCGCACGGCACAGGCCACCGGCCAACGGATTGGCGTGCGCCATCGCCGAGCGCCAGAACTCAGATCTCGACGGAGGATCCCATGTCCAGTTCCATTTTCGGCCAGGCCTATCGCCGCCGCAGCGTGCTGAAATCGCTTGCCGCCGCCGGCACCCTGCCCTTCATCGCCCCACTTGCCTCGTCGACGGCCCTTGCTTCCGGCAACAAGTACGCCGGGCGCACGATCAACCTTTTGATCATCCAGCCGCATGTCGTCACCGGCAAGAAGATCGCCGAGGACTTCGAGAAGCTGACCGGCGCCAAGGTCAATGTCACGGCGGTGCCTTACGACCAGGTCAGCGTCAAGGCGACGCTCGACGTGCAATCGGGTGCCAACCAGTTCGATGTCATCGACTATTTCTACACCTACAAGGGTCAGCTTGCCGAGGACGGCGTGATCGAGGACGTCACCGATCTTATCGAGCGCGACAAGGTCGAGATCCAGCCGGAAGATTTCATCCAGACCATCTACGACCAGTACACGCTGCACGACGGCCGCCGCTATGGCCTGCCCTATGACGGCGACAGCCACCTGTTGTTCTACAACCGCGAACTCTTCGACCGTTACGGCCTGAAGGCGCCCTCCACCTGGGACGAATACAACGAGAACGCCAAGGTGATCACCGAGGCCGAATCGAAGAACGGCATCTATGGCGCGGCCGTCCTGGGCGCCAAGATCCCGGTCATCATCCTCTCGACCTATGCCAACCGCCTGACCGGCTTCGGCGGCAACTTCCTGAAGCCGGACGGCACCTCCGCGCTTGACAGCACCGAGGCCGTCGAGGCCTTGAAGTCGCTGCTTGCTTCAGCGCCTCACGCGTTGCCGACCCCGCTCGAAACGCGCTTCGAAGAGGGGCTGCCTGCCTTTCTCAACGGCAAGGCGGCGCAGATCGATTTCTGGACCGATCTTGGCGGCTATGCCCAGGATCCCAAGGGCTCAAAGATCGTCGACAAATGGGGCGTGGCCCGCATTCCGACCGGCGGCAGCAACAAGACGCCGCGGCTTGCCTTCAACGCCGGCTTCGGCTTTGCGATCACCAGCGGATCCAAGAACAAGGATGTCGCCTGGGACCTGATCAAGCTCGCCACCAGCAAGGACTATCACGAGCAGCTGCTGACGCTGACCGGCTCTGGCATCGACCCGGGCCGCCAGTCCGGCCTGAAGTCGGAGAAGTTTAGGGCGTTCCAGCCGCTCGTACAGCCGCTGCTGGACGACGGCGCCTTGGAAAACAGCCTCGCCTGGCCGACGGCCGTCTATGCGCCGAAACTCGAAAACGCGCTGACCGACGAGCTGGCGCTGGCGCTCGCCGGCACCAAGAGCGCAGAACAGGCGATCGCCGATGCCCACCAGGCCTGGACCGAAATCATCGAGACCAACGGCTGATTGCTTGCGGGGCGTGCTCGCTTCCTCCCAGCGCCGCCCCGCCATTTTTCTTAACAAGGCGAAAGATCATGAGCGAAAAATCCTTGCCGAAGCGCAGGCTCGGCCGCACCGGCTTCGACATCACCCCCGTCGGCTTCGGCGCCTGGGCGATCGGCGGCCCCGATTGGGGATGGGGCTGGGGAAGCCAGGACGACAGCCAGTCCATTGCAGCTATTCGTCATGCGGTCGAGCGCGGCATCAACTGGATCGACACGGCACCGGTCTACGGTCTCGGTCATTCCGAGGAGATCGTTCATGAGGCGCTCTCGACAATCCCGAAATCCGAGCGCCCGCTGATCTTCACCAAGGCCGGGCTGGTCTGGGATCCGGACAATCGCAACGCCCTTCCGGCCCGCATCGGCAATGCCAAATCGCTGCGCCGCGAGGTGGAGGCTTCGCTGAAGCGGCTCGGCGTCGAGGTGATCGACCTTTACCAGATGCATTGGCCGACCAACGACGGCACACCGGTCGAAGACTATTGGGCAACCTTTGCCGACCTCAAGAAAGAGGGCAAGGTCCGGGCCATCGGGCTTTCGAACCATGACCGGGAGCTGCTGGAGCGCGCTGCCACGGTCGCTCCCGTCGACGTGGTGCAGCCACCTTTTTCCGCGATCAAACGCACGTTCGCCGAGAACGACCTGCCCTGGGTGCGTGCGCATGGCAGCGGCGTCATCGCCTATAGTCCGCTGCAGTCGGGCCTGCTTACTGGCGCTTTCACGCCGGCCCGCGCCCGGGCGCTTCCGACGAACGACTGGCGGTCGCGCGACGAGGAATTTTCCGGCGAGGCGCTGCACCGCAATCTCGCCTTCGCCGAGGGACTGAGGCCCATCGCCGCGCGGCACGAGACGACCATTGCCGCGATCGCCGCCGCCTGGGCGCTCTCTTGGCCCGGTGTGACCGGGGCGATCATTGGGGCACGTCAGCCAACGCATATCGACGGCTGGATCGAAGCGGCAACCGTCGCGCTCACGCCCGGTGACCTCGATGACATCGAGGACATGCTGGTCGCCACGCGGGCTGGCAGTGGGCCGACGCGGCCGGCTCTGGCAGAGGCCGCATGACCGCCTTCACCCTCGACGCTCTTGGGCCGGACACCGATCGCCATTTCGCGCGACGAGGCGTCCTTGCAGCGCGTCTCGGCCGCGCGTTGTGGATCGCTCCCGTCGTGTTCGCACTGGCCGTCACCACGCTCTACCCGACAGTCTTCCTGCTGGGGCTTGCCTTCAGCAGGAGCACGCTTGGAAAACCGTTTCGCGGCTTCGTCGGCGTCAAGCACTTCGCAACGGCGCTTCAGGATCCGATCTTCCTTTCGGCAATGGGCAGAAGTGTCGCCTACGCGCTCTCGACGTCGCTGCTGCAGCTCGCACTGGGTTTCCTGATCGCGCTGCTTTTTACGTCTCTGCTGAAAGGCGGTCGCTTCCTGATGAGCCTTGTGCTGCTGCCGTTGATGACGCCGCCCGTCATGGTCGGCATCGCCTGGAAGCTGATCTTCGCGCCGGCGGGCGGGCTCTTGAACGGCGCATTGATCAACTACGGCGTGATCTCCCAGCCGATCTCTTTCCTCGGCCACCCCCTATTGGCCTGGCTGGCGATCGCCGTCGCCGATCTCTGGCAATGGACGCCCTTCATCGTCATCCTCTGCTTCGCAGCGCTTTCGACCATCCCGGAGGGTGTGCGCGAGGCTGCGCTCGTCGATGGCGCGAATGGCTGGCAGCGCTTCTGGCACATCACGCTGCCGCTCGTCGCCGCACCGCTTTCGTCGATCTATCTCCTGAAGCTGATCCTCTCGTTCAAGCTGTTCGACCTCGTCTACATCCTCACTTTCGGCGGGCCGGGTTTTGCGACGACATCGGCCGGATTTTCAATCTACAGGCGGGCGATCGAGCAGTTCGATGTCGGTCGGGCGGCGGCCGAGACGATCGTCTATGCGCTGGTCATCGGTCTGGCGACTTTGCCGGTCGTGCGCCTGCATCAGCATTTCGAAAGGCGCGAGATATGAGGTTGGCCGCACAGCATCTCTGGCTGGGTCTGGCAACGGCGCCGATCGTCGGCTTCTTCGCTTTGCCCATCCTCTATCTGATCGCCGTTTCCCTGAAGACGAAGGACGACGTGCTGAACGGCTCCTTCTGGCCGACGGCGCCGACCCTTGCCAACTGGCCGGCGGCCTTCGAGGCAGCCAATGTCATCGGTTTCATCGTGAATTCCGTGACCGTGTCGCTGCTTGCGGGGTTGCTCACCATAGCGCTCACGCTGCCGTCGGCCTACGCGGTCCTGCGGTTGAAGATCGGCGGCAAATGGCTTTCGGACGTGACGCTCTCAAGCTACATGGCGCCGCCGATCGTCGCACTGATCCCGCTGTTCTTCCTCTTGAAGACGAGCGGCCTGCTCGACACACGCGCTGGCCTGGTTCTGATCTACGGGCTTGCCAACGTGCCCGTCGCCTTCTGGCTGCTGACACCGTTCCTGCGCCGGATGCCGCTCGAGATCGAGCAGGCGGCCGCCATCGACGGAGCGGGGCCGCTACGCATTCTGCTACAGATCGTGGTGCCAATCATTGCGCCCGGCATCGTGGCGACCTTCATCATCGTCACGGTGCTCGCCTACAACGAGTTCCTCTTCGCCTCGGCCTTCACCTTCTCCGATGCCACGCGAACGCTGCCGGTCGGCATTTCTCTTTTCCAGGGCGACAGGCTGGTGAATTTCGGCCAGATGGCCGCAGCCTCGCTCGCGGGCATCGCCCCGGTCTACCTGATCGCGCTGTTCATGCAGCGCTATCTGGTCAGCGGACTGGCCCATGGCGCAGTGAAGTAGAAGACCGCCAGCGTCTACTGTGCCTTCTCCACCTGGCCGCGAATCTCGCCGTCGGGGAATTTCGCCGTGTGGATGTTGAGGTACCACTTTCCGCCTTGCAAATCTGCGAGCTGCTGATCGGTAAGCTCGGCAGAGCCAGATTTCATCGAGGTCGAGATGTCGACGACCGGATCGGCATTTTCGCCCGCGGCTGCCGGACCGTGGAAATGGGCGGCGGTCGCATCCCCCGACAGGCCATCGGCGGTCACCGTCCAGGTCACCTTCTTCGTCGTCGTATCGAGGGTGATCTCGCCTGTGCCCTTGCCCGCGCTTTCGTTCGGCGGCACCTCACCCGATCCCGTCATGTCCGCCTTGAACTTCAGGGTTTCGGCCGAAACGCCGCCGGCGGCCAAGATCACAATAGTCGTAAGGCCAGCCAGAAGGGAACTTTTGTGGAACGGTCTCATCTCGCATCCTCCAAGACTTGTTGAGCAGGTGTTCCAACCCCGGGAACGGGTTTAGGTTCCGGTTGCGGGATCCTCACAAGACCTACGCGGGATGCGGGTGTTATGCTTCTTGGAAGCAACTACGCCTCAAGGCGCCGGCTTTGATGCCAGCGATGCCGTCACCAGACGCTCGACGTGCGCCGCGTCCGGCGCACCACCAAAGAGGATCCGATACATGATCGGCGCGACGACGCCGTCCATGACGGTCTCAACATCCGGAAAGACCTCACCACGCTCCTCGGCGCGTTCGGCGATCACTTCGATTTGCTGTCTGGTGAAGTTGCAGCACTGGTAGGCGCCGCTGCCATCCTGCGCCGCAAGCACGTCACGGATCATTTCGCGACCCGGCCCCGAGGACATTTCCTCGGCATATTGTTCGGCCCAGGCCATCAAGTCACGGCCAAAACTTCCGGTGTCTACCGGCACCATGTCGGGACGCAGCCGCTCGACCGCGACGTCTGCGAGCAGTTCCTGCAGGTCGCCCCAGCGGCGATAGATGGTCGAAGGCGTGACACCCGCTTCCGCCGCGATCAGCGGAACTGTGACCTCGGCACGCTCGAGCGTCGCCAGCAAGGTCTGCACGGCCTTGTGAACCGATGCCTGAACCCGGGCGCTTCGTCCGCCCGGCCGCGGGCTTTCCTTTGTCGCCATTCGCTCCAACCCCGTCTTTCTTCGGCCGTGCGGCCGATGCTTCAGAAATTCTCACAACAACATAAAAGCAAATTATTTGCTTTTAGCGCGAAGCATACCTAAATCTGCCAAACGCAACGATTTAGCTTTAAGGGTTATATAGATGTCTTCATCCTCCGAATCCAGAGAGAGCGCTCGCCCGGCAAGTCCCATTGCCTTCTACGCCGTCACGCTCGCGACATTCTTCGGCGCCTCCTCGGCCCCAACCCCGCTCTACCGCTTCTACCAGGAGAACTTCGCCGCCAGCCCGGTGGAGATGACCGTTATTTTCGCGGTCTATGCCTTCGCACTTCTCGTGGCATTGCTGATCGCCGGTTCGATCTCGGATCATCTCGGGCGCAAGCCGGTGATTTTCGCAGCGCTGCTCGTCGAGATGGCAGCGATGGCCCTGTTCGTCCTTGCCGACGGAACCGGCTGGCTGATCGCCGCACGCATCGTGCAGGGTCTTGCGACCGGCGTTGCCGGCGCTTCGATCGGCGCGGCGCTGGTCGATGTCGATCACGTCAGGGGACAGCTGGTCAACTCGCTCGCACCTTTGATCGGCCTGGCGGTCGGGGCGCTCGGCACCAGCGCGCTGATCCAGTACGGCCCCCTTCCGCTGCATCTCATCTATGTGCTGCTGTTCGTCGGCTTCATAGTCCAGGCGGCGGCGATCTGGCTGACCCCTGAAACCGGCGCGCGTCGTCCCGGAGCGCTGTCCTCGCTCATGCCGCGGATCGCCATTCCGCAGCGCGCCAAGCGGCCGCTGGCGCTCGTCACCCCCGTAAATATCGCGAACTGGGCGCTTGGCGGTTTTTACCTCTCGCTCGTCCCCTCGCTTGTCGCCGCCACCACGGGAAACAAGAACCCGCTCACCGGAGGCGCCGTGGTCGCGGCGCTGATGGCCGCCGGCGCGTTCGGCGTCTTCCTTCGTCGTGCCCGCAACCCTCAGGCAAACCTGACCTTCGGCGTCTTGAGCACGACCTTCGGCATGCTGACCGTGGTCGCCGGAACGCATCTCGCCTATGTGCCCGTCCTGATCGTCGGCACGCTTCTCACCGGCATGGGTTTCGGCACGAGCTTCCTCGCCACGCTCGGCTCGGTCATGCCGCTGGCAAAAGCCGGCGAGCGCGCCGGGCTGCTGTCTACCATCTACATCCAGAGCTATCTGGCGTTCAGCCTGCCGGCAATTCTGGCCGGCTTCCTGGCGAAGGCGGTGGGCTACCAGCTCACGACCGACATCTATGCGGCAGCGATCATCGGCGTCGGTCTCATGGGTCTGATGGCCAGCCGGGCATCGCAAGACAGGGAACCAAGCATGGCTTGAAGGGCGGCGTACAAGGTGGCGCGCAAAGGTTCCCGAAAGGGCCGCGCCTAAGCCCGCGCCTGCGCAAGCCACTCATCGGTCGTTGCGATCTCCAGCTGAACCGAGAAGCGATTGCCGAGAAGGTCGAGCGCGGCATTGTGCGTCTGATCGACCGAGCTGCAGACCGCATCCTTCAACAGGATCACCCGGTAGCCAAGATCGATCGCTCCGAGCGCGGTCGCCAGGACGCAGATATCCGTTTCGCCGCCGGTCACCACGATCGTTCCGATATCCTGATGAGCGAGCAGGCTTTCCAGCTTGCCGCTTAACCAGGGCGAATAGGTGCGCTTGTCGAGAACACGGGCGGGCGGCACCAGACGCTGCAAGGGAGGAAGGAGATTGATCAAGCCCGGATCGAGCCGCGTCGCGGTCATCATCGGCCATTTTTCGTAGTAGGGCCGCCACATGCCCGGCATTTCCGCCGGCGAATGTGGCGGGACGAACCGAGTGAAGATGGTGCGATCCGGAAAGCGGCTAGCGACCTCCACCACCTGGTCGGAGATCGTCGCCATCCAATCCACCTGCCACGGCGTCTCCTCGTTGAACATTCGCTGCATGTCGACGCAAATATGAATCCAGCGTTCCGCGTTCATGATCACGATCCACTCGGCACATTGGGCCACCCAACGCATTTGGGTCCAACGAACAAACTCCGCGGGATGAAATGCGGTTCCTGATCCCGGCTGTACGCAATCGGTGCAGGTGTCAGCAACCGGGTACGACCCCGGGCCCGTCACGCGCGGTTGCCTCCGAAAAGCGTCTTGAGCGTCTCCACCAGCACCGCACTCGCGAAGGGCTTGGAAAGGATCGGGGCCGCATGGTGCGTGCCGTTCAGGGCCGTGTCGCCATAGCCGCTCAATATGAGAAAGGGGATCGATCTTTCATCACATGCGTCCGCGACCGGGAGCCCGCTGTGCCCCTGGAGGTTCATGTCCAGCACGACGGCGTCGATTTTCGTCTCCCCCTGCAGCAACCCCAATGCCCGCCCGACGGTTGGCGCAGGACCAATCACTTCGCCGCCGGCATCGACCAAGGTGTCCTCGATCGACATGGCCACCAGCATCTCGTCTTCGACGACAAGTATCCGACGTCCCGTCAATACCCCAGACATGGTCATTCCCCCTTGTCATCCATGCCGGCGCGCTCACCGTCGACGAAGTCCATCCCGATCGTGCAGGTGACACCTTCCGGCTCGAACCGGAGATCGACGGGGTGTCCCAGTTCGTTGGCGAGGCCGCGGTTGAGGACGCGCAGCCCGAAACCCTGCCGCTGAGGGGGCTTTGCCAGTGGTCCTCCGCGCTCTTCCCACCGGACCGTGCACACGTCTCTACATTGCCATGACAGCGCAACACGGCCACCGGGGCTCGATAGAGAACCGTATTTGATCGCATTGGTCAGCAATTCGTTGAACGCCATCGAAAGCGGCAGGGCCTGTTTCGGGCTGATGCGGATCGCAGGCCCGTGGAGAGCCACGCGCCCGTCTTCGATCCAGGCTGCGAGAACCGCCTGAGCGATGTCGTTCAGGTATACCGCCTGCCATGCCTCGCGAGTCAGCAGGTCGTGTGCCCCGGCAAGAGCAAGCAGTCGGCCGTTGAACGCTTCGGCAAAGGCTTCCGGCTTATCGGCACTCTTCAACGTCTGTTCGGCAAGGGACTGCACGGTTGCCAGCGTGTTCTTCACACGATGGTTGAGCTCCCCGATCAGCAGCTTCTGGCGCTTTTGTGCTCTGCGCTCCTCAGTTCGATCCCTGAAGATCTTGAGATAGCGGTCCGGTCCGCTCTCCTCGACGGGAAGCATGACGCCGGATCCCCAGAAACGCGATCCATCCTTGCGATAGTGCCAGCGTTCGTTGGTCGCGCGACCCTCCTCGCGCGCCGTTCGCATCTCCTGCTCGGGGACAGCCGCTGCACGGTCGTGCGGGCTGAAGAAAATCCCGCCCGGCTGACCGAGGATCTCGGTGTCGCGATAGCCGAGCAGCCGTTCGGCGCCGCTGTTCCAGCTTGCGATCCGTCCGGCACCGTCGAGCGTGATGATCGCATACTCGCTGGCGCTGTCGAGGATGATCCGCAGCCGCTCGTTGCTGCGGCGAAGTCCCTCCTCGGCACGCTGGTGCGCCTCCTCGGTCCGTCTGCGCTCGATGCTGAAGCCCAGTTGCCGAGCGATCGTCAGGGAAAGGACGGCCTCCTCCTCCGTGAAGACGTGCACCACTTCGCGATAGGTCATGAACTTTCCAATGACCACGCCGTTGGCGGTCAAGGGAATGAAGGCGAGCGCACGAATCCCCTCGCCCCTTATGGTGTCTTTGAGCGACCTGGGCTCTTCGGCAAGCTCTATGTCGCTGACGAAGATCGGGGTGGCTTCTCGGTCGCCGGGCCTCCACGGCGAGTGACCGTCGACGGCCCGGCGATAGCCTTCGGAGAGCCCGCGTGAAGCGACGAAACGCATCACCCCCGCAGAGTCGAAAAGTAAGATAGAGGCGCGGCGGCAGCGCAACGCTCGCTCGATCGCATCGAACGTGGCATCGAAAATGTCGGCCAGCGAATTGGCACGATAGAGCGCATCCGTGAACTGAAACAGAGCCGCCAGTTCATCCGCCTTCTTGATCCAGGTGCTATCGACGCCGGACGAACTCTGCCTCATGTCTGCACTCCGGGTCCCGGTGAGCGATCTACGGGGACCACCGCCAAAGACTGCGATCACGAATCCGCTTGTGAAATTGGTCCCACGTCCGTTGACCAAAAGGAAACAACTGTAGCGGGGCGTTTCGATTTCAAGCCTGCTGGAGCGGTCGATTGGACCGATCACGGGCAAGTGCGAGGAGCCACTCGAGTGGGGCTCTCGACCTTGATCGGCGCGATATAGGCTTCGCGCACCGAGGCAAGGCGCTCGCCGCGCATGTCGGCAGGCGCTCCGTCCGCGAAAAAGTATCCACGGCTAAGGCCGTCGGCAACCATCGTGCCGCAGGCGCAGTGCTGCTTCTTCTGAGCGACGCGTCCGATTGGATCACCGGCCAGGTCATCCGGGTTGCCGGCGGGCACGCACTTTGATCCGAGCGGCCCAGCGCGGTTGCGTGTCTCGCGTCACGGCGCCTCGACAAGCGACTTGAGCCGGCCAAGCGCCTTGTCCCAACCCGCAGCGATTGCCGTCAGGAACGCGCGCGCCTCTTCGAGACGGCGCGGATCGACCGCGTAGAGGACCTCCTTGCCGTGACGCTCATGCACCACCAGCCTTGCCGCTACCAACACCTGCAGGTGCTTCACGATCGCCTGCCGGGTGATTGCCTGCCCCTCGGACAGCGCGGTTGCCGTCAGGGCACCGACCGCCAAAAGCCGCGTGACCAGCGCAAGGCGGGTCGCATCGCCGAGTGCGGCGAAGACGCCCGCCAGTTCTCGCTCAGACGTGTTCGACATGGCGCTTGATGTTTTCAATCTGGGCGCTCCAGCCACCATCATTCATGAGAAATGCGCGCTTGCGCCGATGCGCCTGCACGCCTTTGAAGCCGGATTCCGTGACGGTCAGCCGTGTGTCACCGGCAACCGCTTCCAGCCGGAATTCCACGAGTGTCGTCGGTTCCCGCGCGGGTTCGCATTCGGCATCGAGGCCGTAGGGGATCCAGCGAAAGCTGAAAAGCCGTGGCGCATCCATTTCCTCGACGGTGCAAAAAACGGCATTTGGTTCGGGCTGGCGGATCGGCGCCGGCTCCAGACCGATCGAAGCCTGGTACTTGGCGATATCCTGCGCGTTGAACTCTCCCTTAAAGGAGCCGGTTATCGCCCGCCCCGGAGCAAAAGGCTCGTTCAGCTTTACGCCGAACCACTGCCCGAATTCCGAGACATCGGTTATCGCCCGCCAGACGCGCTCGACGGGCGCGCGCAACAGAATTGCCTTCTCGATACGATCGAATGAGCTCATGACGCTTTCCTTTCGTGCAACGACTTGGTTGCAAGTATCGGGATCGCAGACAGATACACAACCAAATAGTTGCACAAATGCCCCAGTGACCCCTAAGCCGCGGGATCGCTCACCGCATGGGGGCGACCCGCCACACCTTGTTGCCGGCATCGTCGGCAACAAGCAGCGCGCCATCACGGGCGATGGCGACGCCGACCGGACGGCCGAGCGCCTTGCCGTCGCCGGTCAGGAAACCCGTCAGGATATCCCGCGGCGGGCCGGACGGCTTGCCGTTGCTGAAAGGCACGAAGATGACCTTGTAGCCGCTGCGCGGGATCCGGTTCCACGAGCCATGCTGGCCTACGAAGGCGCCGTTCTTCATCTCCGGGCCGAACAGGTCGCCGGTGTTGAAGGTCAGGCCGAGCGAGGCGGTGTGGGGGCCGAGCGCATAGTCCGGCTTGATCGCGCGCGCCACCAGTTCGGGTTTCTGCGGCTTCACCCGCTCGTCGACATGCTGCCCGTACCAGCTATAGGGCCAGCCGTAGAAGGCGCCGTCCTTGACCGAGGTCATGTAATCGGGAACGAGATCGGGCCCGAGTTCGTCGCGCTCGTTGACGGCAACCCATAGCTCACCGCTATCCGGCTGCCATGAGAGGCCGTTGGGATTGCGAAGTCCGGATGCGAACGGCCGCATCTGCCGGGTGGAAAGGTCGATCTCGTGCACGGCGGCGCGTCCCCTTTCCTCCTCCATGCCGTTTTCGCCGACGTTGGAATTGGA
Organism: Ensifer sp. 22521; assembly: GCF_052044795.1. Classification (NCBI taxonomy): domain Bacteria; kingdom Pseudomonadati; phylum Pseudomonadota; class Alphaproteobacteria; order Hyphomicrobiales; family Rhizobiaceae; genus Ensifer; species Ensifer sp. 22521. Next base: position 64,119 of record NZ_JBQENM010000011.1, on the reverse strand, counting down.
GCCGACCGTGACGTAAAGCTTGGTCCCGTCCGGGCTGGCGATGACGTCCTTCGTCCAGTGGTGGTTGCGGCCCGCCGGTAGGTCGACGATCTTCTCTGCGGGCGCCGTAATCTCGGTCGCGCTTTCCTGATAGGGGAAGGCCACGATCGCATCGGCATTGGCAACGTAGAGCTTACCGCCAACCAATGTCATGCCGAACGGCGAATTGAGCCCGGTGATGAAGGGCGTTTTCGTTTCCGCCACGCCGTCACCGTCCGCGTCGCGCAACAACGATATGCGATTGGCGCTCTCACTTCGGGCGCCGGCCCTGCCCTGGATGAGCTGAGCAGCAAAGGCCCGCACCGAAAAGCCGGGGTCGGGTTGGGGTGGCGCGTTGCTTTCTGCGACCAGCACATCGCCATTCGGTAGCACGTGAAGCCAGCGGGGATGATCGAAGCCGCCCGCAAATTCCTTAGCGGCAAGGCCTGGCGCGGCCGATGGCATCATGCCTGCAGGCCAGGGGGTGGCTTCCGCGACACTGACGGATGGCACGAGCTCCACCCTTGGTTCGACCAGAATCGGATCGGGACCGTAGGTCTTTTCAATCGGCACCGTTGCCTCCCGTCGCGACAGATAGCCGAGGCTCAGGCCGCCAGCGGCCGCGAGCGCGCCGAAGACCAGCAGGGCAACCAGGAGCTTTTTCATGGCGGATTCCTTTGATGTCCAACCTAACGGCAGCCGGCTTCAGTCGTTCCAATCGCCTGGCGAAAAGTGCTGAAAAATTCATTCGGAATCAACGTCGGCGCGTGGCCCCTTGGACATATCGCATGTGGGCAGAAGACGACCATGATGAGCGCTGTTGCACCGTCTGCCGCCCGGCACGCAACGCCCTGTTGATGCGACTGAAAAAGCGCTGGACGGATGCCGCTCGCTCAAGCTTTAACGAAGGCCGAGGAGAGCTCCTTCGGGGCCGCAGTCTACCGATCGGAATATCATGCCAATTCATGAACTCGCCGCGCTGGGGGCCGCGACCTGCTGGGCCCTGACGGGGTTGATCTCGGCCGGACCGGCCGGCCATCTCGGCGCGCCCGCCTTCAACCGCCTTCGGCAGATCTTCGTCACGGGACTTCTGGCAATCTATGTGCTCGCCACCGGGGCCTGGCGTGAGCTGGATGCGACAAGCGTCACGCCGCTGCTTTTGTCCGGCTTGATCGGCATTTTCATCGGTGACACGCTGCTCTTTGCCGCGCTCAACCGGCTCGGTCCGCGCCGCTCCGGCATCCTCTTCGCCCTCAACGCGCCGATCGCCGCCTTGCTCGGCTGGCTGGTGCTTGGCGAAGCGCTGTCACCAACCGCGGTTGGAGGCATCGCGCTGACGGCCACCGGCGTGTTCCTCGCCATTCTCTTCGGCAAGCGCCGAGCGCAGATGCATGAATGGGAAAAGGTCAAGGGGCCGCTTTGGATCGGCGTCTTGCTTGGGCTCGGCGCCGCCACCGGCCAGGCGATCGGCTCGATCATCGTGCGACCGGTCATGGCCGCCGGCATCGATCCTTTTGTCGCCTCCATGCTGCGCGTCGGGATTGCGGCCTTCTGCCTGAGCATCCTGATCCAGCTGCCCATTCCATCGGTCAAGCCGAGGGCGCCGCTGACCCTGAAGGTTGCCGCGATGACCGCGTTGACCGGGGTCCTCGCTCTTGGCATGGGGATGACGCTGCTGCTCTACGCGCTCTCGGGCGGCAAGGTGGGCATCGTATCGACATTGTCCGCGACCTCGCCGGTCATGATCCTGCCGATGCTGTGGCTGAGGACGGGCGAACGGCCTGCCGCCGGCGCCTGGGCCGGTGCTGCCCTCGTCGTCCTCGGCATGGCGCTGATCTTCATTCGCTGACACCAAGTCATGGCGTGGCTCACTAGCCGGTCAGTGCGAGGTCACCGCCCCTCGCGCGATCGGCGGACTCTTCGATACGGAGCTTCGCATTCGTGGAGTACGCCGGCGCAACAACAATCAAGCAATTGATTTTATTTGACTATTTCCAGTTCGGCGCCCGATGAGACATTGCCGAAAAGCAAGCCGTGGAAGTCGTTTCGGTGCTGAAGAAGCTCCTGCTGCTTTGAGGGGCGGAGCTTGGCGATCGTAGGCGGCGCACACGTTACCAGCGCCACCGCACCGCCCGGCCGCCCCCAAAACCCGAAGCCTGTAACACGCTCTCGGTGGCGCCGCCAAGCGACAGCACCTCTTCATCGGCATAGCGGCGGCCGACGATCTGCAGGCCGACTGGGAGGCCATCATTGGCGAGACCGACAGGCACCGACAGGGCTGGACACTGCGGCAGCAGGTTGAACGGGCAGGTCATGTCCAGCCCGCGAAAGCGCCCGTCCGGCGTATCGGCAATGTAGTTGTTGTCGTCCGCGTCAGCCGAGGGGGCCGTGACCGCGCAAGTCGGGCAGAGCAGCGCATCGTAGCGGGCGAGGATCGTGGCGAGATCACGCCACATCGCAGTCCGGAGCAGTTCCACTCGTTTGTAGACTGTAGCATTCATACCAAGCCCGCGTTCGATGAGCTCGACCACGATCGGGTCCATGCGCTCGCGGTAGCCATCGATCGCGTTGCCGAAAAATGCCGCCATGAACACGCACCAGAGATCGTACCATTGGTCGTTGACGGCGCGCGACCAGCCGATGTCCACCGGTTCCACCGTGGCGCCGGCTGCACGAAGCTGGTCGACCGCCGCAAGGATCGCGGCTTGCACGGAGGCATCGACGCTGTAGTAGCCAAGATCCAGCGAAAGGGCGAAGCGTCGGCCCACAAGTGAGCCTGCTCTTGCCCGGTCGGCCGCGAAGGAGAGCGGCAACGAGGCGATATCCGCATCATCCGGGCCGGCAGTTGCGGCCATGAAGGCGATGGCGTCGCCAACGGTCCGCGCCAGCGGGCCGAAATGGGATATGTTGTCGAAGACGCTCGGCAGGATCGTCATGGGAATTCGCCCAAGGCTGGGTTTGAGGCCGACGACGCCCGAAAGTGCTGCGGGAATGCGCACCGACCCGCCCATGTCCGTGCCTTCGGCGAAGGGAACCACGCCGGTCGCGACGGCGACCGCCGATCCGCCGGAGGAGCCGCCGGAAGTTCGCTCCGGGTTCCAGGGGTTGCGGGTCACGCCCCAGCGTGGGCTCGACGTGAAACTGGAATGGGCGAATTCCGGCGTCGTCGTCTTGCCGATCAGGATCGCGCCGGCTGCCTCCAGCCGCTCGATGCACAGCGCCGTCTCCGTTGGAATCCAATTCCCACGCGTCCACGAGCCGAGCGTGGTGAGATCGCCCTTGGTCGGTGTCAGGTCCTTGGCGGCGAAGGGGACGCCGAGAAGAGCGGGCGTGTCGCCACCGGTTGCGACGCGTTCGTCAGCCGCCCGCGCCGATGCGATTGCGGCCTCCTCCCGCAGCAGCGTGAATGCGTTCAGCGTCTGATTGACGACTTTCGCGCGGCGGAGCGATTCGGCAACGACCGCTTCAGCCGAAAAATGGCGGGCGCGGATCCCGGCAGCGATCTCGGTTGCGGGCAGGTCGAGCGGATGCGTGGGCGCAAAGGCGCGAGAAATCGTCTGCATGACTGCGGACTCCATGCTAGGTCTTTTCTTCGACAGGTGGGGAATGGACGTGGCAGCAAGATCCGGTGGGGCGAGCGCCTATATCGATGCTTGGAACGCCGGGCTCGCAGAGGCCGTGGAAAACCTCGGCGAGCCCGGTTTCCCGGAAACCCTGGAGCGCGCGCTTCGGCAACTCGTCGCCTTCGAGATGATGAACGGCTTTGCCTATTCGCCAGGCGGCAAGGCCTTCGATCTCCATAACGAGCGCATCATCGGCGACCGCGTCACCATCGTCGATCACTACCTTGACGGCGCCTATATCCTCGACCCGTTCTACGATGCCGTCCGCAACGCAAAACTCGACGGCGGCGTCCTGGTGATGCGACGGTTGGCGCCGGACCGTTTCACCGAGACGGAATACTTCCGCCGCCACTACCAGGCGACCGGCATCGTCGACGAGATCGGCTTCATTTTGAAGCTTCCGCATGTCGATGCCGTGCTGTCGCTCTCGCGCATCGGCGACGTGCCCGGCTTCTCCCGCCGTGACCTCGTCCGGCTGGAAAGTGCTGCGCCGATCGTGCGGGCGCTGGCCGAACGGCACTGGCGCGCGCGGTTCGACCCGCCCCGCGAGGAGGATGATGCCGCAGCGACGATCAGCCACCCGTTGCTCTCGAAACGGGAGCTGGAGATCGTGACCCTGATCCTCAAGGGTCACTCGACCTACTCCATCGCCGCCACTCTCGGCCTCTCGCCGAATACGGTCAAGGTCCATCGTCGCCAGGCCTATGCCAAGCTCTCCATTTCCAGTCAGGCGGAGCTCTTCCATCTCTTCCTCAGCCGCCGCTGATCATTCGACGAACTCCACTTCCGGCGGCGCTGACTGGAAGAACCGGGTGAGGTAGGCGAGATAGCACACCCCAATGGCCAGCCAGATGATACCCAGAAGCTTGGCGTGGCCATCGAGATTCCACAGCAGGAACAGGTCACAGACCGCACCGACGGCCGGCACGACAAGCCCGAGCAGCGCGCCGAGCGGCCGCACGATTGCATTGCCCTGCAGATAGAGCGCGATCACCGAGACATTGACGGCGGTGAAGGCGAGGAACGCGCCGAAATTGATGAAGGATGTCGAGGTCGTCACGTCGAGTGTGAGCGCAAGCAGGCCGACGATGCCGACGAGCACGAGGTTGAACACCGGCGTGCGCCATTTCTCATGCAGCTTGCCGAAGATCCCCATCGGCAACACGCCGTCGCGGCCCATGGCGAAAAGCAGCCGACCGACGCTCGCCTGTGCCGCAAGCCCCGAGGTGAACTGGGCAACCACGAGCGTTGCGAGGAACAGGGTCACGAAGATATCGCCGCCGATCATCAGAGCGATTTCCGTAGCGGCGGAATCGACGGAGGTGAACGCGCCGCCGGGATGGGCGAGCTGCGTCACATAGGCCGAACCCGTGAAGATGATCCCGCCGATCACCGCGATGATCATGATCGCCTTCGGCATCGTGCGGGTTGGGTCACGCGTCTCTTCCGTCAGGGTTGAGACGGCATCGAAGCCCAGGAAAGAATAGGCCGCGATTGCCGCACCGGCGACGGAAGCACTGAACGGTACATTCGCTTCAAAGAATGGCCGTACCGACGCAAGCCCACCGACGCCATTGATGGCAACGACATAGCGCCCTGCCAGTACGACGAACGCGATCAGCACGATGAGCTGCACCAGCATCAGCACGACGTTCACCCGGTTGGCGAAAGCGATGCCGATGACGTTTACGGCCGTCGTCAGCACAATGAAGCCGACGATCCACAGCCAGGCCGGAACGGCCGGGAAGGCGGAGCCCAGATAGGCGGCACCGATCAGCCAGATAACCATCGGCAGGAAGAAATAGTCGAGCAGGACGGCCCAGCCGACGAGGAAGCCCGCACCGGAATTCAGCGACTTGCGGGCGTAGGTGTAGGCGGATCCGGCGACCGGATAGACCTTCGCCATGATCCCGTAGCTCGCGGCCGTCAGGAAAATCGCAAGCGCCGCGATGAAATAGGCCATCGCCGTCGTGCCCTGGCTTGCCGAGGCCAGCGCCCCGAACGTGCCGAACACGATCATCGGCGTCATATAGGCAAGCCCGAACAGCACCACGGACCACAGACCAAGGGTTCGATCGAGTTTAATGTTTTGTGTCATGTTCCCCTCCTCCAACGAACAGACTGGAAGCGTCGGGGAAACCGAGGGCTATGCCAATAACCCTAGGGTGTTATGGCGCTCCCCGGTGACATGGCGAGGGAGAGCGAGCAGGGTGACCCGGATTTCGCAACCACCCGCCCTTGGTCTGGCACAGCGCTTCACATCGAAAGCAGGGTTCGCGTCAACGGATGCCCGGCGTCGGCAAGGCCGTCGATGACATTGAAGTGGTGCCTGTCCGGTTCGACGATGGCGGTCGTGGTTGCACCCAGTCCCGTCCAGATATTGGCAAGCAGGGCATTCTGGCGCAGGAATTCGGCGCGCTCGCCGCCACCGACCCAGCAGGTGATGCGGGCATCCCGCATCGGCCGCAGCAGCGCCGGGCTTTGCGAAAGAGCCTCCGCCTCATCGATCGAAAGCTTCTCGTTCATCCCGGTCGACATAATCGGTCGCAGATCGTGCACGCCCGAGATCGAGACGACGTTGCGGACGCGTTCCTGGACATCCGGCGAGAGCGGCGCGGTCGCCGTGATCATCCGGCTGACGAGATGGCCGCCAGCCGAATGGCCGGTCAGCATCAGCGGCCCTTCGACCAGCTTTGCCGCCTCACCGATTGCGGCCGCGACCTCCTCGACGATCCCGGTGATGCGGATCTCCGGGCAGAGCGTGTAGGACGGCATGGCGACGGCGTAACCGCTGGCGACAGCGCCTGCGGCGAGATGCGACCAGAAGGTCTTGTCGAGCTGCAGCCAGAACCCACCGTGCACGAAGACGACCAGGCCTTTCGCCGGGCCATCGGGGAAGAAAAGGTCCATGCGATTTCTGGATCGCTCGCCATAGGCAAGGTCGAGTTTCGCCAGCCCTGATGCCGAAAGCGCATTGCGGAATGCCTCCGCCGGCCCAACCCATGCCTGCGGCCACCGGTCGCCCCGCGCAATGTTCACGCCATTGGCATAGGCGTTGTTCCAATCGGAAACACGGTGTTCCAGCATCGATGCAATCCTCCCTTCGATATCTTCCCACGCATAGAAATCGCCTGCCCCATCAAGAAACGCAATGCGTCATTCAAAAAAAACTTTAGGCTTGAAATAATTTTGGACTGGTGCGATGCTGCCCCCATGTTCAGCCGAGAAGTGGAGGTCTCGCTGTGCCCATCACGATCACTGAGTCGCCCTGGCGACGGCATGCCCCCATCGGCGACGATGCGGCGAGGCTTGGCGACCCGTTCGCACGGCAGGGCTCCGCGCGACGACCAGAACTTTAGCCGGCTTTGAAAATGCCTGGGCAACGGGCAGAAACTGAACAAGGGAACAGCCGCCATATGCTTGGACCGACTTCGCACGTCGATACGTTCACACGCGACCATCTGCCGCCACCGGAAGAATGGCCGGAATTCCGTCTCGAAGGCTTCGACTACCCGGACCATCTCAACGCCGCCGTCGAATTGACGGATGCCATGGTCGCAAAGGGTTTTGGCGACCATACCGCGCTGATCGGCAACGGGCGCCGGCGAACCTACAAGGAGCTGTCCGACTGGACGAACAGGCTCGCCCATGCCCTCGTCGAAAACTACGGCGTGAAGCCTGGCCACCGTGTGCTCATCCGCTCGGCCAACAATCCGGCCATGGTCGCCTGTTGGCTGGCGGCCACCAAGGCCGGCGCCGTGGTCGTCAACACCATGCCGATGCTCAGAGCCGGCGAACTGACCAAGATCGTCGACAAGGCAGAGGTCAGCCTGACGCTTTGCGATACCCGCCTGATGGACGAGATGATCGCCTGCGCCAAGGACAGTCGCTACCTGAAGCAGGTCGTCGGCTTCGACGGGACAGCAAACCACGACGCCGAACTCGACCGCATTGCGCTCGACAAGTCTGTGGTCTTCGAAGCGGTACACACCGGTCGTGACGACGTCGCCCTTCTCGGTTTCACTTCGGGCACGACAGGGGTCCCGAAGGCAACCATGCACTTCCATCGCGATCTCCTTGTTATTGCCGACGGCTATGCCAGGGAGGTGCTCGGGGTGACACCCGACGATGTCTTCGTCGGCTCACCGCCGCTCGCCTTCACCTTCGGTCTCGGCGGCCTTGCCATCTTCCCCTTGCGTTTCGGCGCGGCGGCAACGTTGCTCGAGCACGCGACGCCCGCCAACATGGTGGAGATCATCGAGAAGTACAAAGCAACGATCTCGTTTACCGCTCCGACCGCCTATCGGGCGATGATGAAGGCGATGGACAACGGTGCTGACCTTTCGTCGCTCCGGGTAGCGATCTCGGCGGGCGAAACGCTGCCGGGGCCCGTCTTCGAGGAGTGGACGGAAAAAACCGGCAAGCCGATCCTCGACGGGATCGGCGCGACAGAGATGCTGCATATCTTCATTTCCAACCGCTTCGAAGACCGCAAGGCCGCCTCGACCGGCAAGCCGGTCGGTGGCTACGAAGCCCGGATCGTCGATGACGAGATGCGGGAGGTCCCTCGCGGTACGGTCGGCAAGCTCGCGGTGCGCGGCCCGACCGGCTGCCGCTATATGGCGGACGCCCGCCAGCGCGATTATGTCCGCGACGGCTGGAACCTGACCGGCGACGCCTTCTATCAGGACGAAGACGGCTTCTTCCATTTCGCCGCCCGCTCGGACGACATGATCGTAACGGCCGGCTACAACATCGCCGGCCCCGAGGTCGAGGCGGCGTTGATCTCGCACCCGGAAGTCGCGGAATGCGCCGTCGTCGGAGCGCCCGATGCGGAGCGCGGCCAGATCGTCGAAGCCTATGTCGTGCTGATTTCGGGCGTCTCAGCCGACGACGCGACGATCAAGCGCTTGCAGGATCATGTGAAGGCGACGATCGCGCCTTACAAATATCCGCGATCGGTAAAGTTCCTGGACAGCCTGCCGAAAACAGCCACGGGCAAGATCCAGCGGTTCCGATTGCGGTCGGAGAACTAAGAACATGAGCAAATCATACGATCCTTCGAAAGAAGGCGCCCAGATGTCGTTCAAGGGACGCATGTCCTACAGCGACTATCTCATGCTGGAGAAGGTGCTGGACGCACAGGAGCCGCTTTCCAAGGCCCACGACGAGATGCTGTTCATCATCCAGCATCAGACGTCGGAACTCTGGATGAAGCTCGCGCTGCACGAGATCAACGCAGCAGTCCGCTCGATCCGCGACGACCGGCTGGAACCCGCCTTCAAGATGCTGACGCGCGTGGCGCGCATCTTCGAGCAGCTGAATAGCGCCTGGGACGTGCTGCGCACGATGACGCCCAGCGAATACACCACGTTCCGCGAATCGCTCGGCCAATCCTCCGGCTTCCAGTCGTGGCAATACCGAGCGATCGAGTTCCTTGCGGGCAATCGCAACGCCTCCATGCTCGGGCCGCATGCGCACCGTCCCGACATCATGGAGAAGCTCGAGGCGATCCTGGCCGCGCCGTCGCTCTACGACGAAGCGATCCGGCTGCTTTCGCGCAACGGCTTCGATGTCGGCGAGGAGGCGCAGCGAAGCGACTGGCGCGAAACGCGCACGGAAAGCGACAAGGTCTTTGCCGCCTGGCAGACCGTCTACCGCGATCCCGAGCGCTACTGGATGCTCTACGAACTCGCCGAGAAACTGGTCGATTTCGAGGACTACTTTCGCCGATGGCGCTTCAATCACGTCACGACCGTGGAGCGCATCATCGGCATGAAGCGCGGAACCGGGGGAACATCCGGCGCGTCCTATCTTAAGAAGATGCTTGAAGTGGAACTCTTTCCCGAGCTCTGGCACGTGCGCACGGGTCTCTGATAGAACACAACTCATAAGGGAACCTATAAAGAGGAGAACAGCATGAACCGCATTCTGGCAGCGAGCCTTTTTGGCCTCTCGCTTGCGACGTCGAGCCTTGCCCATGCCGAGCCGGTGAAGATCGGCGTCATCACCACGCTTTCGGGCGGCGGCGCGGGCCTTGGCATCGACATGCGCGACGCATTCACGCTGGCGATCAAGCAATCGGGCAACAAGGACGTGGAGCTGGTGATCGAGGACGATGCCCAGAAGCCGGAACTTGCGGTGCAGATCGCCGAAAAGATGATCCAGGGCGACAAAGTCGACCTGATGACGGGCATCATCTGGTCGAATCTCGCGATGGCGGTCGTGCCGAACGCGGTCGCGCAGGACGTGATCTATCTCTCACCGAATGCCGGTCCTTCGGCACTGGCCGGTGCGAACTGCAACCCGAACTATTTCAACGTCGCCTACCAGAACGACAATTTCCATGAGGCGATGGGGCAATACGCCAACAAGGACTACAAGAACGCCTTCATCCTGGCGCCCAACTATCCGGCCGGCAAGGACGCGCTGACCGGCTTCAAGCGCTACTACAAGGGCGCTCTTGCCGGCGAGATCTACACCCAGGTCGGACAGACGGACTATGCCGCCGAAATCGCCCAGATCCGCGCCTCCGGCGCCGACACAGTCTATTTCTTCCTGCCCGGCGGCATGGGCATCGCCTTCATGAAGCAATATGCGCAGTCGGGCGTGAACATCCCGGTCATGGGCCCGGGCTTCTCCTTCAGCCAGGACGTCCTGCCGGCGATCGGCGACGCCGCCCTTGGCGTCAAGAACTCAGCGACCTGGTCCAAGGACCTCGACAACGAAGCCAACAAGAAGTTCGTCGAAGCCTTCAAGGCCGAGTACAAGCGCCTGCCCTCGATCTACGCCGCACAAAGCTGGGATACGGCAAACCTGATCCTCGCCGCGCTGTCGAAGGCGAGCGTCAAGGACAAGGACGCCTTCCGCGCCGCGCTCAAGGCGGCCGATTTCAAGTCGGTGCGCGGCAAGTTCACCTTCAACAACAACAACCACCCGATCCAGAACATCTACGTTCGTGAGGTGGTGAAGGAAGACGATGGCGTACTGACCAACAAGATCATCGCCACCGCCTTCGAAGACCACAAGGACGCCTACGCCGATAAGTGCGGCATATAATGCTTTGCACCTGATATCGCCCAGGCGATCGGCATCGTGCCGGCGTCTGGTCGATGACCCGCGTCATCCCGACATCAAGCTTGGACCGACCTCTTGTTCACCGCACTCCTGATCGAACAACTGCTCAACGGGCTCCAGCTCGGTGTGATGCTGTTTCTGATGGCCGCCGGCCTGACCCTGATTTTCGGGGTCATGGGCCTGATCAACCTTGCCCACGGCTCGCTCTACATGATCGGCGCCTTCGCCTGCGCGACCGTCGCTGCCGCGACCGGCTCCTTCTGGATCGGATTGATCGCCAGCCTTGCGGCCGCCGCCGGCGTCGGTGCGATCATCGAGGTCGCCGTCATCCGAAGGCTCTACGACCGCGATCATCTCGATCAGGTGCTCGCCACCTTCGCACTGATCCTGATCCTGTCCGAGGGCGCGCGCTGGCTCTTTGGCTCCTTCCCGCTCTATCTCGACATACCGCCTTTGCTTCAGGGCGCAGTGCCGCTCCCGGGCGGCGGCCAATACCAGCTCTATCGCCTGGCGATCATCGGCGTCGGCATCGCCGTGGCCATTGGTCTCTATCTGCTGATCGCCAGGACGCGGCTCGGCATGCGCATCCGCGCCGGCGAATCCGACCGCGAGATGATCGGCGCGCTCGGTGTCGACATCGGCACGCTCTACACGGTCGTCTTTGCGCTTGGCGCAGCACTCGCCGGGCTTGCTGGCGCCCTCGTCGGTGCGCTGCAGTCCGTGCAGGTCGGAATGGGCGAGCCAGTGCTCATCCTCGCCTTCGTCGTCATCGTTATCGGCGGCATCGGCTCCATCAAGGGCGCGCTCGTCGGCGCGGTGATTGTCGGCGTTGTCGACACGATGGGCCGCTTCCTGCTCCCCTCGGTTCTGGCGCTCACCATGCCCGCATCGCAGGCGACTACGATTGGCGCGGCGCTCGCCTCGATGCTGATCTATGTGGTCATGGCCCTCATCCTCGCCTTCAGGCCGAGCGGCCTGTTTGCGGCACAGTCGTGAGGTCAAGATGAGCCGCGAAACCACCGTCAACCTGCTGCTTGCCCTTCTGCTTCTCTGCGCACCGCTTCTGGCCGCCGGCATGGGCGAACCCTTCTATGTGACGCTCGCGACCCGCGTCGTCGTCCTGGCGCTTGCCGCCGTCGGCCTCAACCTGGCGCTCGGGCTCGGCGGGCTGCTGTCCTTCGGCCACGCAGCCTTCTTCGGCCTCGGCGGCTATGTCGCCGGCATCCTCGCCACCCACGCCTTCAATGGCGAGCCGCTGTTTGCCGGCATTCCGGCGACAACGTCGATGCCGCTCATCTGGATAGCGGCCGTGGCGGTCGCCGGCCTCATCGCGCTGCCGATCGGCGCGATCAGCCTGCGCACATCAGGCGTCTATTTCATCATGATCACGCTCGCCTTCGCGCAGATGATCTATTATTTCGCGATCTCCTGGCCGGCCTATGGCGGCGAAGATGGCCTGTCGATGGCGATGCGCAACGCCTTTCCCGGCGTCAACACCGCCAAGCCCCTGCCCTATTTCCTCATTTGCTACGCTGCACTCATGGCCGCACTTCTCCTGTTCCGCGTGGTCGAGGGTTCGCGCTTCGGCAGCGCGCTGCAGGCGGCGAGACAGAATGGAATCCGCCTTGCCGCCGTCGGCATCGCGCCCTTCAACATCCGGCTCGTCGCCTTTGCCGCCTCGGCGATGATCACCGGATTTGCCGGCGCGCTCTATGCCGATCTCAATCGCTTCGTCGGGCCCTCCATGCTGTCGTGGCACATGTCGGGTGAACTGATCGTGCTGATCATCCTCGGCGGCAAGGGCCGGCTGTTCGGCCCCGTCGCCGGCGCGATGATCTTCGTCTTCTTCGAATATGTGCTCGGGGGGATCACCGAGCGCTGGCAGTTCTTCCTCGGCCTCATCCTGCTCGGCATCGTGCTCTTTGCCCGCGGCGGATTGCTGGGCCTGCTCTCCGGAAAGCCGCGCCATGTCTGAGCCTGTTCTCGAAATCCGCGATCTCCGCAAATCCTTCGGCGCCCTCAAGGCGACCGACGGGGTCAGCCTCGAGCTTCGCCCGGGGCAAATCCATGCGCTGATCGGTCCGAACGGTGCCGGAAAAAGCACGCTGATCCACCAGATCGCCGGTTCGCTCAAGGCCGACAGCGGCAGCATCGGCTTTCTCGGCGAGGATATCGGCGGGCTCGACATGGCAGCCCGCGCGAGGCTCGGCCTTGCACGCAGCTTCCAGATTTCGTCGCTGGCGCAGGAGTTCTCAGCGCTTCGCAACGTCATGCTGGCGGTGCAGGCGCGGCAAGGCAGCAGCTTCCGCTTCTTCCGCCAGGTTACGAACGATAGGGACCTGACCGAACCGGCGATGGCGATGCTCGAGCGGGTCGACCTCGCCGCGCGCGCTCACATACCGGCGGCCGAACTTTCGCATGGCGAACGCCGGCAGCTCGAAATCGCCATCGCGCTGGCGCTTTCGCCGAAGGCGTTTCTCTTCGATGAACCGATGGCCGGCATGGGGCCGGAGGGTTCCAAGCGGCTGACGACGTTCCTCGACGGCTTGCGCCATGAAGCGCCGATGCTGCTGGTGGAACACGACATGGACGCGGTCTTTGCGCTTGCGGATCGCATTTCCGTGCTCGTTTATGGCCGCATCATCGCAACAGGCACGGTCGATGAAATCCGCAGCGATCCGGACGTTCGCCGCGCCTATTTGGGAGAAGCCGCGTGATGCTCGAACTGAAAGGCCTCGAAACCTTCTACGGCGCATCGCAGGCGCTCTTCGGCGTCAATCTCGATGTGCGGGAGGGCGAGGTCGTCGCGCTCATGGGCCGCAACGGCATGGGCAAGACGACGACGATCAATTCGATCCTCGGCCTCGTGCGCCCGCGCTCCGGCGCGATCAGCTTCGCCGGCAAGGCGATCTTCGGCATGCGACCGCACCGGATAGCGAGACTCGGCCTCGGCCTCGTGCCCGAAGGGCGGCGCTGCTTCCCCAATCTCACCGTCATGGAGAACTTGGTTGCCACGGCCCGCGGCAGCGAGTGGACCTTCGAGAAGGTGGTCTCCCTCTTTCCCCGCCTCGGCGAACGACGCGACCAATATGCCAACACGCTTTCGGGCGGCGAGCAGCAGATGCTTGCCATCGGCCGGGCGCTGATGACCAATCCCAGCCTGCTCATTCTCGACGAGGCAACAGAGGGCCTTGCGCCGGTCATTCGGCAGGACATCTGGTCGGCGATCCGCACGCTGAAGGCCGTCGGCCAATCGATCCTCGTCGTCGACAAGACGCTTTCGGAACTGCTGCCCGTCGCCGACCGCTGCTTCGTCCTGGAAAAGGGTGCGACCGTGTTCGAAGGATCGCCGGCAGCGCTGACACCGGCACTTCAGGACCGCTATCTCGGCGTCTAAGCTTGCCGTTTAGGTCGAGGGAATGCCGCCGCCAAGGACCACGGAATAGGCAGCCGCGTCGATGTTGCCGCCCGAGATGACGCAGACAATGTTTCCCTTGAAATCCGGCCGCGCGATCGCGGCGGCGAGCGAGGCGGCCCCTGCCCCCTCGGCGACGACTTTGGCCTTTTTGAACAGAAGCCGCATGGCCTCGGTCACCTGGGCCGGGCTAACGGCAATCGCCCCGTCGATGAGCTCCCGTGCCACTGGCCAAAGCTGCGGCACAAGCGATGGCGCGCCGATGCTCTTGATGAGCGACGGGCGGGTTTCGATCGTCACGATCCGTCCCGCCGCAAGTGCCGCCGAAACCGGAGCGGCGCTGTCGTCTTCGACCGCAAAAACACGGCAACGGTCGGAAGTGGCCTTGACGGCGCTGGCAACGCCGGTCGTCATGCTGCCGCCGCCATAGGGGGTGAGCACCACGTCGACATCGGGCAGATCCTCGATGATTTCCATGCCGATCGAGCCGTTGCCGGCGAGAATAGCCTGATCGGTCACCGGGTTGATCAGCAGCTCGGGCGCATCCGGGCGGGCCGCTTCGGTGATGTAGTCCCACCAGGTCTCTTGGCTGACGAAGCGCACCTCGCCGCCAAGGTCGCGCACGCCGTCGATCTTGGTCTGCGGCGCGCCGCGATACATATAGGCCACCATCGGCACGCCGATGAGGCGCGCGGCCCAAGCCATGCCGTAGGCCATGTTACCGGAACTGGTGACGGCCACGCCGTTTTGCAGATCGGCCGGATCGCGTGACAATAGGGCGTTCAAGGCGGGACGGAGCTTGAAGGCGCCGATCGGTGAAAGGGTCTCCAGCTTCAGGAAGATCTGCCGGTCGGGAAAGCCGTGGTCGAGCCGCACCAGCGGGGTTCGCGCGAAGTGGGGAGCGATGCGGCCGCGAGCCTCGGCGATTTCATCCCGTGTCGGGCGGCGTGGTGCGGTCATTGCTTAAGTCCCCCGTTAGCCGTCTTCCCACCTTCGGGCACAGTGGCTCGGAACGAATCCGTTCCGGGCGGCGACTTCAGTCTGCGTCTGAACAAGACGCTGCGGGCGAAATGCCGCCCGCAGTTCATCGGTGCCATCAATCAGGTCACGGCCGCACGGACGGCGAAGCGCGCATCCTGCCACGCACCGGTGCCGAGGATTTCTTCCAGAATCTCGACCGCCCGCCACACGTCGGCATAGCTCACATAGAGCGGCGTAAAGCCGAAGCGCATCGTCGTCGGAGCGCGGAAGTCGCCGATAACGCCACGGGCAATGAGCGCCTGCATGATCTCGTAGCTGTTGGGATGGCTGAACGAAACCTGGCTTCCGCGTTTTGTCCCGTCGCGGGGGCTCTCGAGTTCCAAGCCGTAGGCAGCGCATTTCGCCTCGACGAGCGTGATGAAGAGATCCGTGAGCCGGATGCTCTTCTCACGCAATTGCACCATGTCGACCTCGTCCCAGACGTCGAGCGCGCCCTTCAATGCGCGAAGCGACAGGATCGGCTGCGTGCCGCACAGGAAACGGCGGATGCCCTCGCCGGCCGCATAGTGCTTCTCGAAGGCGAAGGGGCGGGCATGGCCCCACCAGCCGGTGAGCGGCTGGTGGATATCGCCGTGATGACGGGTCGCGGCGTAGATGAAGGCGGGCGCGCCGGGACCGCCATTCAGATACTTGTAGGTGCAGCCGACAGCGAAATCGACATTGGCGCCGTCGAGATCAACCGGCAGGGCACCGGCCGTGTGGCAGAGGTCCCAGATGATCAGCGCGCCACGCTCGTGCGCCTTGCGGGTCAGGGCCGCCATGTCGCGCAGTTCACCAGACTTGTAGTTGACGTGGTTGACCAGGACCACGGCAACGTCGCCATCGATCAGGTCCTCGATATCGGGCGCATCGACCCCTTCGAGGCGCAGCGAAGCGCCCGGGCGCGTCGAAACCACGCCCTCGGCCATGTAGAGGTCCGTCGGGAAACTGCCGCCTTCGCTGACGATGACAGAGCGACCGGGCCGTAGCGCCATGGCCGCATGCAGGGCCTTGTAGATGTTGATCGACGTCGTATCGCAAACGACAGTCTGGCCGGCGGCCGCACCGATCAGCCGCCCGACCCGGTCGCCGAGCGCAAGCGGCATCTCGAACCACCCGGCCGTGTTCCAGCTGCGGATAAGATCCTGCCCCCATTCCTCGGTAGCCGCCTTGCGAAGCTCGTCGAAGGCAGCGGTCGAGGCGACGCCAAGCGAGTTGCCGTCGAGATAGATCAGGTTCGGCGGCAGGATGAAACGCTCGCGCATCGGACGCAGCACATCGGCGGCATCCATCGCCTCGATCGCAGTAAAATCAGGAACTGCATTCATGAAGGTGGTCCTCATTTATTCGCGAACGGTTTCGCGGGCGGGTGCCGGTCCGCGGCTTCGCTTGAGGCTCGGAAGAGCCAGCATGGCGAGAACGAACAGGCCGGTCGCAAGTTTCAGGTCCGGCGGTGGCATACCGGCCGCCAGGCAGAAGGAAACGAGTTGGTAGTAGACGATCGCACCGACAAAGGGGGCAGCGAGCTGGCGCAGCACGCTTTGCTTGCCGACGATCGCCTCGCCGATCATCAGCGCCGCAAGGCCGTTGATCAGGATGCCGAGGCCCATGTTGACGTCGGCAAAGCCCTGCGACTGCACCATCAGCGCGCCGCTGCCTGCGGAAAACGCGCCCGCAAGACCGACACCGCCGATCGTCGCCAGCCAGACGTTGATGCCTTGCGCTTCGGCCATATCGGGGTTGGCGCCGACGGCACGGACGGCGGTGCCCTTCTCGGTGCGGAAGAAATGATAGAGCAGGAAGAAGACAACGAGCGCGATCAGCCCCGCGACCACAATCTTGCTTGCCGGGAAGCCCGGCTGCAGTCCCGGCGCCCAGTCGAACACGGTCGTTGCGCCGAAGACCGAGAGGTTCGACCGTCCCATGATCCTGAGGTTGATCGAATAGAGCATCGTCATCATCAGGATACCGGCAAGCAGGGTGTGGATCCGGAACCTGAGATGAATGAACGCCGTGCAGCAGCCGGCGACGAAGCCGGCGACGAGCGCGATGGCGATCGCGGCGAGCGGTGACATGCCCGCCGCCATCAGGACGCCGCAGACGCAGCCGCCGAGCGGGAACGCGCCTTCGCTGGTCAGGTCCGGGAAGCTCAGCATGCGGAACGGGATCATGATGCCGAGCACGACGAAGGCGAGGATCAGGCTCTGCGCCAGAGTGACGGGAACGAGCGAGACGAAGCTCGCGATGGTGTTTTGAAGAATATCCATGATCGTCAGCTCGCCAGGAACATGCGGTCGGTTTTGACGGAGAAATGGCCGATCAGATCAGGCACGGTCGTCTGGGCCTTTTCCTTGCCGTCGATTTCGAGGCGGACGCGCCCCGCATCGAGCATGATCACCTTATGACCGAAGTCCACGGCATGCTGCATGTTGTGTGTCACCATCAGCGTCGTCAGCTTCAGCGCCTCGACCGCGCGGATCGTCGCCTGCATGACGATATCGGCGGTGCGGGGATCAAGTGCTGCGGTATGCTCGTCGAGCAGCAGCAGTTCCGGCTCACCGCCGACCGCCATGATCAGCGACAGCGACTGCCGCTGTCCGCCGGACAGAAGCTCCACCCGTGTGTCGAGACGGTTTTCGAGACCAAGGCCCAGCAGCGACAGCCGTTCCTTGTAGGTGGCAAGCCGCGCCGCATTGAGGCCGCGGCGCAAGGTGCGCTTGTTGCTGCGCAGTTCGGCGAGCAACATGTTTTCCGCCACCGTCATGCTGGCGGCGGTGCCGCGCATCGGGTCCTGGAAAACGCGGGCAAGCCGCATGGCACGCTTGTGCACGGGCATGGCCGTCACGTCGTCGCCATTGATGACGACCTGGCCGCTATCGAGCACGAGCGCGCCGGAGATGGCGTTGAGCATGCTGCTCTTGCCGGCGCCGTTCGAGCCGATGACGACACCGAATTCGCCTGTGGCGAGGCTGAGTTTGAGGCCGTCGAGCGCGACCTTCTCGTCTGCCTGCCCCTTGTAGAAAACCTTGCGGGCCGATCTGATTTCCAGCATTGGCTCCCCCTATCCGTGGAGTGACGGCGCTCCCGGCGCCGTCACTGTTGAGACCAATTGGAGATCAGTCGACGACGCAGCCGCAGTCGGTGGCGAGCGATGCCGGCACTTCGATGCCGAAGGCGGCCGTCGCCTTTTTCGAGATCAGCGGCGCGTGGTCTTCATAGCTCGGGCGCGACGGCGCGATCGTCTTCGGGTCCTTACCCTTGAGGATCTCCGCAGCGATCTTGCCGGCATTGACGCCGACCTGCTCGTAGTTGACGGCAAAGCTTGCCGGCACGACGCCATCGCGGACGGCACCGTCGTCGGAATTGACGATCGGGATCTCTGCCTGGCGTGCCGCCGCAGAAACTGCGCCGATGGCCGGCTGCAGCAGGTTGGATGCGGGCGTGTAGATCACGTCGGCCTTGCCGGCGAAGGAGGCGATGCGCTGCTGAATGTCGTTGACGTTGTCGACGCCGACGGCGACGACTTCGAAGCCGGCGGCAGGTGCGGCTTGCTTGATCTTGTCGAGCAGCGCCGTGTCGTTCGCCTCGCCCGGATTGTAGGGCACGCCGAAGCGCTTGGCTTCCGGCAGCAGCTTGCGGGTAAAGGCCATCACGGCGGCCACATCCTGAAGGTCCGTCGCACCGGTCATGCCCTCGTCACCGGCCTCCCAGGACGGAACCAGCTTCGCGGCCACCGGATCGGTGACGGCAGAAAAGACAACCGGGATGCCGGAGCCGGCGAGCGCTTTCTTGGCGATCTGCGAGACCGGCGTGGTGATCGTGTAGATCAGTTTCGGCTGCTCGGCCTGCAGCTTGGCAATCATCTGCGGAACGAGCGAGGCGTCGAAATTGGTGTGGCTCTCGGTGTAGACGACGTCGGTGCCTTCGACGAAGCCGTTTTCAGCCAGCGCCTTCTTGAAGCCGGCGATCGACGCGCTCAATTGCGGATGTTCGCCGAAGTTGGCGATGCCAATGCGGATCGGATCAGCGGCAGCCGTTCCCAGTCCCCAAGCCATTGCGCCGGCGACGACCAATCCCGAAAGCCAAGTGCTCTTAAGCCTGCTCATACATCCCTCCCAGAATTTGACGAGCGTTACCGCCCTCCTCGGCGGCGTGCGTGGATGATGGCGACGGTCGGAGGTCTTGTCAAACAAATATATATATTTTCATCTGAGCCGCAGAACTATATATAATTGTGTCGATCCGATGCGGGCGTTAAGGGAACTTGATGCAAGACCACGAACAGTCGACCAAAACCGAATCGGCCTACCGGTTGCTCCGCCGCGACATTCTGGCGACGCGGCTGCAGCCCGGCGCGCCGATGAAGCTGAGCGCGCTGCGCGAAAGCTACGGGATCGGCTGGACGCCGCTGCGCGAAGCGCTGTCGCGGCTGGAAGCGGAGGGCCTGGTCACGGCGATCAGCAACCGCGGCTTTGCCGTCGCGCCGGTCTCGCGAGAGGCGCTCGACGACCTCACCCGAGCGCGGCAGATCGTCGAAATTCCGCTGCTCATCGAGTCGATCGAAAATGGCGACAGCGCATGGGAGTCCGCCGTCGTCACCGCCCACTATCGCTTGTCGCGCTGCAAGATTGCCGTCGAAAACGTCTCCGAAAGCGAAATCGACGAGTGGGACGAGAAGCATGCCG
Source organism: Ensifer sp. 22521 (assembly GCF_052044795.1). Taxonomy (NCBI): domain Bacteria; kingdom Pseudomonadati; phylum Pseudomonadota; class Alphaproteobacteria; order Hyphomicrobiales; family Rhizobiaceae; genus Ensifer; species Ensifer sp. 22521. The sequence goes on along the minus strand of NZ_JBQENM010000011.1, from coordinate 44,281 downwards.
CCTTTCACACCGCCCTGATCGGTGCGGCGAGATCGAGCTGGCTTTCCCGCTTCCAGGCGACGATCTCCGACCAGCTCCGCCGCCACCACCGTTTCCTGAGCCTGGCCCCCACCCTGCGCGCTGCCGCAGGGATGAGCGAGGGCTACGAGGAAGCGGTTGCCGCCTTGCAGGACGCGATGGCGATAGAGCATCATACGGAACTGATGGAGGCCGCACTCGACCGCGACGTCGACCGCGCCCGAAAGCTGATGACCGACCACATCGGCTTTACGGTCAATGTCTACGACCAGTCCGAAGATAGCGGCCGTTCACCGCCGTTGCCGCGGCATGCGTCCAAATGACGGCAGGTGACAGCCTGTCCAAGAGCCGGAAACGTCTCTAAAAGCAAAGAGACAGGGAAGTGCCTGCCAAGGCGCAGGAAAAGAAGCGGGCGTTTGCAATGATGGGTGAAGACAAGTTCGATACTTCGCCGGAATGGGTGGATGGCGAGACCAAGGCGCTCGAAGCTCCAGGCGATCACCGCGCCGAGCTCAGGCTCTGGCTGCGCCTGCTGACCTGCTCGACGCTAGTCGAGAGCGAGATCCGTCGCCGGCTTCGGGAAGAATTCGATTCGACCTTGCCGCGCTTCGACCTGATGGCCCAACTCGAACGCGCCCCTGACGGCATGGTGCTTGGCGAAGTTTCGAAGCGCATGATGGTTTCGCCCGGCAACATTACGGTGCTGGTGGAGCGCTTGACCGAGAGCGGCCACATCAGCCGTACGACGCTCCCGACGGATCGCCGCGTGCAGGTCATCGCGTTGACCCCCTACGGCCGCGCCGAATTCGAGAAGATGGCAGCAACCCATGCCGATTGGATCTCCGACCTGTTCGCGGGTGTTTCACCGCAGGACGGTGGTGTGCTGATGGACGAGCTTGCCAAGCTCAAGCGGTCCGTTATCGCTTCCCTGGCCCGCAACTCCTGAGGGCAACACCTCTTCCCTTTTCCTAAGAGCGTAGAGCGGCGTGATGACCACCGCGCCGTCGTCTGAACGCGCGCACACGCATCACGTCCACCCAAAACAATTTTAAGCTTGAAATTTCTCCCGAACGAGTCCACCTTGTTCCCAGCAGTCCGGGATGACGGCCAACGGCATCTCGACGGCGACACACGCAGCCGGAACTCGGGAGGAGAACGACATGCGGATCGTCTGTATCGGTGGCGGGCCAGCCGGGCTCTATTTCGCGCTGCTGATGAAGCGCCAGCACCCGGAACACCACGTAACCGTGGTCGAGCGGAACCGCGCCTTCGACACGTTCGGCTGGGGCGTCGTCTTCTCGGATGCCACCATGCAATCGATGCGCCAATGGGATCCGGAGACGGCCGAGGCGATCGAGATCTCCTTCAACCATTGGGACGATATCGAGCTGGTCTTCAAGGGTCGCAAGATCAGGACGACCGGCCACGGCTTCGTCGGCATCGGCCGCAAGAAGATGCTCAACATCCTCCAGGAGCGCTGCCTCGAACTCGGCGTCGAACTGGTGTTCGAGCAGGATGTCGAGAGCGACGAGCAGTTCGCCGGCGCGGATCTGATCATCGCGTCCGACGGCGTCAATTCGCGCATCCGCAACAGATACGCCGACGTCTTCCGGCCCGATATGGTCGTTCGGCCGAACCGTTATGTCTGGCTCGGCACGAACAAACAGTTCGACGCCTTCACCTTCGATTTCCAGCGCACCGAACATGGCTGGTTCCAGGCGCACATCTACCGCTTCGACGAAAACACCTCGACCTTCATTGTCGAGACCACCGATGACGTCTTCCGGGCCCATGGTCTCGACCAGATGGACCAGCAGCAATCGATCGAATTCTGCGAAAAGCTCTTTGCCGGGACCCTCGATGGCCACAAGCTGATGACCAATGCGCGCCATTTGCGTGGCTCGGCCTGGCTGAATTTCGGTCGGCTGATCTGCGAGAAGTGGAGCCATTTCAACGGCCGCAGCCACGTCGTGCTGATGGGCGATAGCGCCCATACGGCCCATTTCGCCATCGGCTCAGGCACCAAGCTTGCGATCGACGACGCCATCGAGCTGACCCGTCAGTTCGACATTCTCGGCCACGACAAGGCCAATATCCCCGCCGTTCTCGCTGCTTACGAGGAGGTACGCCGGGTCGATGTCGCCCGCATCCAGAATGCGGCCCGTAATGCCATGGAATGGTTCGAAGTCGCCGGTGCGCGTTATGCAGATACACTGGAGCCCGAGCAGTTCATGTATTCGATGCTGACCCGCTCGCAGCGCATCAGCCACGAGAACCTTCGCCTGCGCGACAAGGACTGGCTCGAAGGCTTCGAGCGCTGGTTCGCCGAACGCGCCGGCGTCGAGCCGGCCGCAAACGGCACGGTCCCGCCGCCGATGTTCACGCCGTTCAAGCTCCGCGGCCTGACGCTGAAGAACCGCATCGTCGTTTCGCCGATGGCGATGTATTCGGCGACCGATGGCGTGCCGAACGATTTCCACTTGGTGCATCTCGGCGCGCGCGCCATGGGCGGTGCGGCTCTCGTTTTCCCGGAAATGACCTGCGTATCGGCCGATGCTCGCATCACGCCCGGATGCCTTGGTCTCTGGAACGACGAGCAGGCGCATGCCTTCAAGCGGATCGTCGATTTCGTGCACCATCAGACGCCGGCGAAAATCGGCATCCAGCTTGGGCACGCCGGGCGCAAGGGCGCGACTAAGCTTGCCTGGGAGGGGATCGACCAGCCCTTGAGCGAAGGCGGTTGGCCGCTCATTTCCGCCTCGGCCCTGCCCTATCTCAAGCATTCGGACACGCCGCGCGAAATGACCCGCGCCGACATGGACCGCGTCGTCGCGGACTTCGTGCAGGCGACCGAACGGGCCCGCGACCTCGGCTTCGACATCCTCGAACTGCACGTGGCGCACGGCTACCTGCTGTCGAGTTTCCTGTCGCCGCTCACCAATCGTCGCACGGACGAATATGGCGGCGACCATGCGGCCCGCGCCCGCTTTCCCCTCGAAGTGTTCCATGCCGTTCGCAATGCGTGGCCCGCGGACAGACCGATGTCGGTGCGCCTTTCGACCCATGACTGGCACGAGGGTGGCAACACCCCCGAGGACGCGGCGATCTTCGCCCGCCTGTTCAAGGAGGCCGGTGCCGACATGATCGACTGCTCCTCCGGTCAGGTGGTGAAGGAGGAAAAGCCGGTCTACGGCCGCCTGTTCCAGACACCGTTTTCCGACAAGATCCGCAACGAGATCCAGGTCGCGACGATCGCCGTTGGGGCGATATCCGAGGCCGACCACGCCAATTCCATCATCGCTGCCGGTCGCGCCGACCTCTGCGCCATTGCCCGCCCGCACCTGGCCGACCCATCCTTCGTCCTGCATGAGGCGGCAAAGATCGGCTATGACGATCAGCCCTGGCCCAAGCAGTACCACTCCGCCCGCGCGCAATATGTGAACAATCTGGCGCGTGCGGCAACGACGGCGGGCAAGCCATGAGCAAGAGGCACGCCCTTGTCACAGGCGCGGGCAGCGGGATCGGCAAGGCGATCGCGCTTGCGCTCGCCGCCAACGGCCATATCGTCAGCCTGGCCGGGCGACGCGCAGCACCGCTCGAAGCCGTGCGAGCAGAGATCCTCTCATCGGGCGGCGAAGCCTACATCCACCATGGGTTTGACGTGACCGACCCGGCCGCCATCGAGCAAGGCATTGCGGCTGCGATTGCGAAGAGCGGAGAAATCGCTGTTCTCGTCAACTGCGCCGGCGAAGCGCCCTCGGCGCCGTTCGAGAAGACCGATCTAGCGCTCTGGCAGCGGGTAGTCTCGATCAACCTCACCGGCGTCTTTCTCGTAACGCAAGCAGCCCTTGCCTCCGTGCGCCGGGCCGGAAACGGCCGCATCGTCAATGTCGCAAGCACAGCGGGCCTCACCGGCTATGCCTATGTATCTGCCTATTGCGCATCGAAGCACGGCGTCGTCGGCCTGACACGCGCTCTGGCGCTCGAGCTTGCGCGAACCGACGTGACCGTCAATGCCGTCTGCCCGGGTTTCACCGACACGCCGCTGATCGATGGCGCGCTCGACACGATCAGCGAGAAGACCGGTCGTTCGCGCGAGGAGGCACGTGCCAGCCTTGCCCGTTCCAATCCGCAAGGGCGCCTGGTGACCCCGGATGAGGTGGCAGACACCGTCTCCTGGCTGGTGTCAGAGAAGGCGACCGCGATCACCGGCCAGGCGATCGCCGTTGCCGGTGGCGAAGTTCTCGGAGGATAGAGATGACAAACCCGATGCAGGCCAAGAAGCGCGTCTTTAGGGACCACAAGGCCAAGCACTTCCAGTTCGAAACGGACGCGGACGGCCGGGTCGCGACGATCACGCTCAACCGTCCGGAAAAGAAGAACCCGCTGACCTTCGAGAGCTACGAGGAGCTTTGCGACCTCTTCCGCTCGCTTGCCCGCGCCAGCGACGTGCGCGCCGTGGTACAGACCGGCGCCGGTGGCAACTTCTCCTCCGGCGGCGACGTCTTCGAAATCATCGAGCCGCTGACGCGCATGTCGATGCCGGACCTCTTGGATTTCACCCGCATGACCGGCGAACTGGTGCGCCAGATCCGCGCCTGCCCCCAACCCGTGATCGCAGCCGTGGACGGAATTTGCGCCGGCGCCGGGGCTATCTTGGCGATGGCTTCCGATTTCCGCGTCGCGACGCCGGAAGCGAAGACCGCCTTTCTCTTCACGCGCGTTGGGCTCGCGGGTGCAGACATGGGCGCCTGCGGCATTCTTCCCCGCATCATCGGCCAAGGCCGCGCCGCCGAACTGCTCTTCACCGGCCGGGTCATGACCGCGCCCGAGGGTCATGCCTGGGGCTTCTACAACGCCCTGCACGAGCGTGCGTCGCTGCTTGCCGAGGCGCAGAAATTCGCACGCACCATCGCCGATGGCCCCTGGTTCGCCCATGCGATGACAAAGAAGATGCTCGACCAGGAATGGGCGATGGGCATCGACCAGCTGATCGAATCGGAAGCCCAGGCCCAGGCGATCTGCATGGCGACCGGCGATTTCCGCCGCGCCTTCGAGGCCTTTGCTGCCAAGGCGAAGCCGGAATTCAAAGGGAATTGAGCATGAGTTCCCGTGACACGGCTTTGCGCCCACCAACCCGCGACCATCTCGACTGGCCGTTCTTCGACGATGGCCATCGTGCGCTTGCTGCGGAGCTGGATGACTTCGTATCCCGTGGCGGCCTTGGCGAGATCGATCACGCAAATGCCGATGCCGCGTGCAAACACCTCGTCAGCGCCCTTGGCGCCGCAGGCGTGCTTCGCCATTGCGTGCCGAAAGCATTTGGCGGCGCAAGCGAGGAGATCGATAGCCGGTCGCTCTGCCTCATCCGCGAAACGCTTGCCTATACCGACGGTCTTGCCGATTTCGCCTTCGCCATGCAGGGGCTTGGCACCGGGGCGATCAGCCTTTCTGGCTCCGAGGCACTGAAGCAGGCCGTCCTGCCCAAGGCCAGCCGCGGCGAGTGGATTTCCGCCTTTGCGCTTTCCGAACCCGAGGCTGGCTCGGATGTCGCAGCGATGGCCTGTGGTGCGCGACGCGAGGGCGAGCATTTCGTGCTCGATGGCGAGAAAACCTGGATCTCGAACGGCGGCATCGCCGACGTCTACACCGTTTTTGCCCGCACCGGCGAAGCGCCCGGCACGCGGGGCATTTCCGCCTTTGTGGTCTTCGCGGACACGCCGGGTTTCACGATCGCCGAGCGCATCGAGACCATTGCGCCGCATCCGCTTGCCCGGCTTCGCTTCGACAATTGCCGCATCCCGGCGTCGCAGCTTCTTGGGTCTCCCGGCGAAGGCTTCAAGATCGCCATGCGCACGCTCGACATCTTCCGCCCCTCCGTCGCGGCCGCCGCAACAGGCTTTGCCCGCCGGGCGCTCGACGAGGCAGTGGCGCATGCAAAGAACCGCAAGATGTTCGGCGCAACCCTTGCCGATTTGCCGACAGCGCAAAGCACGCTCGGCGAGATGGCGACTGCGATCGACGCCGCCGCCCTTCTGACCTGCCGCACGGCTTGGCAGCGCGACGTGCAGAAGCGGCCGACCACGCGGGAAGCGGCCATGGCCAAGATGACGGCGACCGAGAATGCACAATGGGTCATCGACCAGGCGCTGCAGCTCTTCGGCGGCCGCGGCGTGCGCGTCGGCGAAATCACCGAACGGCTCTATCGCGAGATCCGGGCACTGCGGATTTACGAGGGCGCAACCGAGGTTCAAAAGCTCATCATCGGCCGCGAGCTGATGAAAGGTACGGGACGATAACGAGGGGGATGTCGAACATGCATGGTTCGAAGGCGTCATTCGACTGGCAGGATCCATTCAACCTGGATGCGCAGTTGACCGAAGAAGAACGCATGGTGCGGCGCACCGCGCAAGATTATGCCGAAGACCGACTGGCGCCGCGCGTGCAGGAGGCCTTCCGCCACGAGAAGACCGATCCGTCGATTTTCGCCGAGATGGGCGAACTCGGCCTGCTCGGACCGATGGTCTCCGAGGAATACGGCGGCGCGGGCCTCAACTACGTCTCCTACGGTCTGATCGCCCGCGAAGCAGAACGCATCGACAGCGGCTACCGCTCGATGATGAGCGTCCAGTCTTCCCTGGTGATCGTGCCGATCTATACCTTCGGCAGCGAGGACCAGAAACGCAAATACCTGCCGGGACTGATTGCCGGCACGAAAATCGGCTGCTTCGGCCTCACCGAGCCCGATCATGGTTCCGATCCCGGCTCGATGATCACCAAGGCCACCAAGGTCGATGGCGGCTATCTGCTTTCCGGCTCCAAGACCTGGATCTCAAATGCGCCGATCGCAGATGTCTTCGTCGTCTGGGCGAAGACCGCCGATGGTCTGATCCGCGGCTTCATTCTCGAAAAGGGATGGAAGGGGCTCAGCGCACCGGCGATCCACGGCAAGGTGGGCTTGAGGGCATCGATTACCGGCCAGATCGTCATGGACGAGGTCTTCGTGCCGGAAGAAAACATGCTGCCCGATGTGACCGGGCTGAAAGGTCCCTTCACCTGCCTCAACTCCGCGCGCTTCGGCATCGCCTGGGGCGCCCTTGGTGCGGCTGAGTCCTGCTACGAGACGGCACGGCAATACGTCATCGACCGCAAGCAGTTCGGCCGACCGCTCGCCGCCAACCAGTTGATCCAGAAGAAGCTTGCGGACATGGCGACGGAGATCGCCCTTGGTCTGCAGGGTTGCCTGCGCCTCGGACGCATGAAGGACGAAGGCAACCCGCCGGTCGAGCTGACCTCGATCCTCAAGCGCAATTCCTGCGGCAAGGCGCTGGAAATCGCCAGAACCGCCCGCGACATGCTCGGCGGCAACGGCATTTCGGACGAATTTCCGGTGGCTCGTCACCTCGTCAACCTCGAAGTGGTCAACACTTATGAGGGCACGCATGACATCCACGCGCTGATCCTTGGCCGTGCCATCACCGGCATCGCCGCCTTCGCCAACTGAGGTCCGGCATCGATGTTCAGGACCAAGAGACCGCTGCGCTTCGGAGACTGCGACCCCTCAGGGATCGCCTACTTCCCGTCCTACCTCAACATCCTTGTCGGGGTGACGGAGGACTTCTTCGCGTCGCTCGGCTTTCCCTGGAAGACGATGAACGACGAGCGGCGGATCGGCGTGCCGACAGTGCGCCTCGATCTCACCTTCATTCGCCCGGGCTTTCAGGGCGACGAACTTGATTTCACCCTCGTGGTCAGAGGTATCGGCCGCTCGTCGCTCGACATGGAGCATACGGTCTCGGCAAGAGATGCCTTGCTCTGGACGGCGAACCAGCGGGTCGTCGCCACCTCGCTCGACAATCACGCTTCTCACGCGTGGCCGGATGACATCCGTGCTGCGCTGACACAACATCTGGAGACGACCGATGCACACCATCCTGCAACCTGAAGGTTGGGCAAAGCCCATCGGCTATGCCAACGGCGTGGCTGCAACGGGCCGCACTGTTTTTGTCGGCGGCCAGATCGGCTGGAACGCGCAATCCGAGTTCGAGACCGACGATTTCGTCGAGCAAGTGCGCCAGACGCTGAAGAACGTCGTCGCTGTGCTCGCCGCCGGCGGCGCGGAGCCGCAACACATCACCACGATGACCTGGTACTTCACGGACAAGCAAGAATATATCGGCAATCTGCGCGGCATCGGCCAAGCCTATCGCGACATCATCGGCCGGCATTTCCCGGCCATGGCGGCGATGCAGGTCGTGGCGCTCGTCGAGGACCGCGCCAAGATCGAGATCCAGGCCACGGCCGTCATCCCCGACTGAGGCTGCCACCATGTCCGAGGTCCGATTTTCGGAGAGCGTTTTCGCCCTTGTTGAAGACGACGTACTCGTCGTCACCATCGACAATGCGCCCGTCAATGCGCTCTCGTCGCATGTGCGCTCCGGCCTGGTGGCGGCGCTCGACCATGCGGCCAGTCTCCCCACGATTAGGGGCGTGGTCATCACGGGCGCCGGCAGCACCTTCATCGGTGGCGCCGACATCAGGGAGTTCGGCAAGCCGGCGGTCGAACCGACGCTTCGGGACGTGATCGAGCGCATCGAGGCGTTTGAGAAGCCGGTCGTCGCTGCCGTCAACGGCGCAGCGCTTGGCGGCGGCTGCGAAGTGGCGCTCGCCTGCCACGGCCGTATCGCCGGCGAGAAGGCGTCGTTCGGCCTCCCCGAAGTCAAACTCGGCCTCGTCCCGGGCGCGGGCGGAACGCAGCGCCTTCCGCGCCTGATCGGTATCGTCGCGGCGATCGATCTCATCGGAACCGGGCGTGCCGTCAAGGCCGCCGAAGCCGTGACGCTTGGCCTTGCCGACAGCGTTGCCGCCGATCCCGTAGGTGCCGCACTGGCTTTCGTGCAGGAACCCGCCGCCAAACCGCTCCACCGGACGGGCATGATCGCCGTTCCGCCGGCGGATGCCGCAGCCATCAGCGCCACAGAGGCAAAGGTTCTGGCGAGAGCCCGCGGCCAAGCCGCCCCCGCCGAGGCCGTTCGCCTCGTCAAGGCAGCGGGCGAACTCGACCTGAAACAAGGACTGACCGAGGAACGCGCGACCTTCCTGCGTTTGCGCGATTCCACCGAGTCCGCTGCCCTCAGGCACGTGTTCTTCGCCGAGCGCGCCGCCGGCAAGGTAGAAGGCCTCGACAAGGTCTCTCCGCGCAGGATCGAGACCGTCGGTGTCGTCGGCACCGGGTTGATGGGATCCGGCATCGCGGTCTCCGCCCTGACCTCCGGCTACCGCGTGGTCGCGCTGGAGCAGACGGAAAAAGCCGCCGCCAGCGGGCGGACACGCATCGCCGAGACCCTTGAGAAGACCGTACGCTCCGGACGGCTCACTGCGGCCGGCCACGACGACTGCCTGGCGCGGCTGCAGACGACCGCCGAAGCCGGAGATCTCGCGAATGCCGACCTCGTCATCGAAGCGGTCTTCGACGATCTCCAGGTTAAGACAGAGCTGTTTCAGAGGCTCGACGGCATCGTCGCACCCGGCGCCATCCTCGCGACCAACACGAGCTACCTCGATCCCGATGCGATTGCCGCCGCGACAGCCGATCCGTCGCGGGTCGTAGGCTTGCACTTCTTCTCGCCCGCCAACGTCATGCGGCTTGTCGAAGTCGTCAACTGCGCCAAGACCACACCGGACGTGCTGGCAAGTGCGCTTGCCTTCGTCAAACGTCTCGGCAAGCTGCCCGTCGTTTCAGGCGTCACCGAAGGCTTCATCGGCAACCGCATTTTCTCCGCCTATCGCCGCGAGGCAGAGTTCATGCTGGAGGATGGAGCACTGCCGGAGGAGATCGATGCCGCGCTCGAGGCCTATGGCTTTGCGATGGGGATCTTCAGCGTCAACGACATGGCCGGACTCGAGATTGCCTGGGCGCGCCGCAAGCGACAGGCGGCGACACGGGATCCTGCCGCACGTTATGTCGAAATCGCAGACAGGCTCTGCGAAGCGGGGCGTCTCGGTCGCAAGAGCGGCCGTGGTTGGTACGCCTATCCCGATGGCAAGCGGGCCGTCGATCCCGAGGTCACTGCGGTCATCGAAGCCGCAAGAGCGGCGAAGAACATCACGCCGCGCGATTTCACCACGGACGAGATCGTGAGCCGCCTTCTGAAAGCGATGGCCGACGAGGGAACGGCCCTGCTGGCCGAAGGGATCGCGGCACGTCCAAGCGACATCGATCTGGTGATGATCAACGGCTACGGCTTTCCCGCGCACAAGGGCGGGCCGATGTTCACAGCCGAGCAAGGCAAGGACAAATCCCATGGGTGAAGCCTACATCGTCGGCGGCGTCCGCACGCCCATCGGTCGCTATGGCGGCGCTCTGTCGAGCGCACGTCCGGACGATCTCGCGGCCCACGTGATCCGCGAGGCGCTGTCGCGCGTTGCGTCCGTTCCGACCGAGGCGATCGATGAGGTTGTTCTTGGCTGCGCCAACCAGGCGGGCGAAGACAATCGCAACGTCGCGCGCATGGCCGCCTTGCTCGCCGGGTTGCCCGAAACGGTAGCCGGAACGACGATCAACCGGCTGTGCGGTTCCGGGCTGGACGCCGTCGGCTATGCCGCCCGCGCGATCCGGCTGGGCGAAGCCGAGATCATCGTCGCCGGCGGCGTCGAAAGCATGTCGCGCGCGCCCTTCGTCATGCCGAAGGCCGAAAGCCCGTTCCAGCGCGGCACCGAAATCCATGACACGACGATCGGCTGGCGCTTTGTCAATCCCGTCATGAAAGACCGATACGGCATCGACTCCATGCCGGAGACTGCCGAAAACGTCGCGGCCGAGTTTTCCATCTCGCGCGAAGACCAGGACGGCTTTGCACTGCGCAGCCAGGCCCGGGCGGCCACTGCGCAAAAGAGCGGGCGTTTCGCCCACGAAATCGTCCCCTATGCGATCAAGGCACGCAAGGGCGAGACGACATGGGTTGAGCAAGACGAACACCCGCGCGAAACGACCATCGAGAAGCTTGCCGGCCTGCCGACGCCATTCCGCGCCAATGGCACGGTCACCCCCGGCAATGCCTCCGGCGTCAACGACGGCGCAGCCGCGCTCATCCTTGCCTCGCGCCGAGCGGTCGAACGCTATGGCCTCCAACCGCTCGCCCGGGTCGACGGGATGGCGACGGCAGGGGTTGCACCGCGCATCATGGGCATCGGCCCGGTGTATTCGACCCGCAAGCTCCTGGAGCGTTTGAACCTCCGTCTCGGCGACATCGATATCGTCGAACTGAACGAGGCCTTCGCGGCACAAGCGCTCGCCTGCATGCGGCAGCTCGGGCTGGCCGACGATACACGCCACGTCAATCCCAATGGCGGCGCCATCGCGCTCGGCCATCCGCTTGGCATGTCCGGCGCGCGGCTGGCGCTGACGGCGGCCTTGGAGCTTGAGCTTCAAGGTGGCAAGCGGGCGCTCGCCACCATGTGCATCGGCGTCGGACAGGGTATCTCGATGCTGCTGACGCGGCCGTGATGTCCGCCTGTTAGAAGGATCGATGCAAGGTCTGGCGCGATCGCCAGATCACGTCATCGCGGGTAGCCCCCATCCCCTTTCGACACCGGCTTCGGAACCAACACGCCTATTCCTGACAAATCGCGTCTTGATATTGCCGGCGGAAGCGCCCAACTGATCGGCATCGCGCTCCTTCGCACTTCCCCACCGGCGCGTCCTGCACTCGAAGCGATAGACGTCAATCTTCAAAGGTTCCCCCATGACCCAGTATCCCGATATCCTCCTTCATATCGACGGCGCCTGGCGGCCGGCTCGAGCGGGCAAGACCATTCCCGTCATCGACCCAGCCACAGAGGAAACGATTGGCCAGGTGGCCCGGGCAGAAGTGGCGGATCTGGATGAAGCGCTGAACGCCGCCCAAAAAGGCTTCCAGGTCTGGCGGGCGACCTCGGCTTTCGACCGGGCAAAGGTCATGCGAACGGCAGCGGCGCTGCTGCGCGAGCGTGCCGTCGACATCGCCTGGCTGATGACGCGGGAACAGGGCAAGCCGCTGGCCCAGTCCAAGGGCGAAATCCTCAGCGCCGCCGAAATCATCGAGTGGTTTGCCGAGGAAGGAAAGCGCGCCTATGGCCAGATCATTCCGCCGCGCACGCCAGACGTCACCCAGATGACCGTCAAGCTGCCCGTCGGCCCGGTCGCCGCTTTCACGCCGTGGAATTTCCCGATCAACCAGGTCGTACGCAAGCTGTCTGCCGCGCTGACCACGGGATGCTCGATCATCGTGAAGGCGCCGGAGGAAACACCAGCATCGCCGGCCGAACTGATCCGGTGCTTCGTCGATGCTGGCATTCCCGCAGGCGTCGTCAACCTCGTCTATGGCGTGCCGGCGGTCATCTCGGAGTATCTGATCTCGCATCCGGTCATCCGCAAGATGTCCTTCACCGGCTCGACCCCGGTCGGCAAGATGCTGGCAGCACTCGCCGGCCAGCATATGAAGCGCGCGACGATGGAACTCGGCGGCCACGCCCCGGTCATCGTCACAGACGATGCCGACATCGAACAGGCCGTCGCGATCATGTCCGGCAGCAAGTATCGCAACGCCGGGCAGGTCTGCGTGTCGCCGACCCGCTTCCTGGTGCAGGAGCGGGTGGCAGATCAGTTCCTTGAAGGTTTCGTCGCCGCATCGCGGAAGGTCAAGGTCGGCAACGGCCTTGAGACCGGCATAGACATGGGGCCGCTGGCCAATGAGCGGCGCATCCCGGCGATCGAAAGCCTGGTCGCCGACGCCGTGGAGCATGGCGGCCGGCTGGCAACCGGCGGGCATCGCATCGGCAACCGAGGCTATTTCTTCGAGCCGACGGTGCTTGCCGACGTTCCGGTCAGCGCCCGTATCATGAATGACGAACCCTTCGGTCCCGTCTCCATCATCAACCGCTTCAACGAGCTCGACGAAGCGATCAACGAGGCCAACCGCCTGCCGTTCGGGCTTGCGGCTTACGCCTTCACCGGCTCAGAGCGAAGCGCCTATCGCCTCGCAAGCGAAGTCGAGAGCGGAATGATCTCGATCAACCATCTCGGCCTGGCGCTGCCGGAGGTGCCCTTCGGCGGTATCAAGGATTCCGGCTACGGAACGGAAGGCGGCTCCGAGGCGATCGAGGCCTATCTGGAAACCCGCTTCGTCACGCGCAAGAGCGTGTAACCGCGCTCGATCATCTCCCGCGCGCGCCCGGCGCGCGGGAAATGCTGCGTGTCACCCAGCAAGGGCACGAGAGCCGCCCGCAGAAGTAGCAGTCTTAAATTTACTCCCCTGTTACGAAGTTTGCCCACCATCGGACCCATGGCATGATGCCTATGGGAGAGCACGATGGGTTATGATTGGAATGGCGCACGCGGGCGCCGCATGAAGATCGCACGATTTGGTACGGCCGTCGCTCTGGCAACCTTGTTGGTGTCGGTCGCTGCGCAGGTCGTGGCCCGGGCAATCTAAACACCGACGGGTTGGCTTGTTCGGCGCACCGAAGGCCAGGTCGAAGGTTTCCGAACACGGTGACTAATAGCCCCCGGATCTGCTTCTCGAGATCGAAAATTCGGCCGTCCACGGCTCCCCTCCTCGATGTTCCGGATATTCTGCGGCATAGCAGCCTGGTGAAAGCCCGGCCTGCCGGGTTTCCAGCGGCAATCGAAGCTGATACGTTCCATTTTTGTTCCGAGTCATCTGCTTCGGGCGAAGGGTTTGAGACCGTGAAGCGGAATCCGCGAATTCTTTCAAGGAGATGAAACGGAACGAAGAATTTGGCAATCTTGCTGACAACGCCTGGATACGTATGAGCGCCGCCTATCTCGAAAAACTGAATGACCGCCAGCGCCAGGCGGTGATGCATGGTGTGGGACTGCCGCAAGGCCAGGTTGGCGGCCCTCTGCTGATTATTGCGGGTGCCGGTTCGGGCAAGACGAATACGCTCGCTCACCGGGTGGGACATTTGATCGTCAACGGCGCCGATCCGCGTCGCATCCTGCTTATGACCTTTTCACGACGGGCGGCTTCGGAAATGAAGCGTCGGGTCGAGCGGATCTGTCGCCAGGTCATCGGCGACAATGCTGCGGTCATGACAGACGCGCTCTCCTGGGCGGGCACTTTCCATGGCATCGGCGCGCGTATCCTCAGGATTTATGCCGAACAGATCGGCCTCGGCCAGGATTTCACGATCCATGATCGCGAAGACAGCGCCGACCTGATGAACCTCGTTCGCCACGAGCTCGGTTTTTCGAAGATGGAAAGCCGCTTTCCGACCAAGGGGACCTGCCTGGCGATCTATTCGCGCGTCGTGAACTCGGAAAGCTCGATCATCGACGTGTTGAAGACGGCGTATCCTTGGGCTGCGAACTGGGAAGAGCAACTCAAGGAACTGTTTGCAGGCTACGTCGAGGCCAAGCAGGCGCAGGACGTCCTCGACTACGATGATCTGCTGCTTTACTGGGCGCAGATGGCTTCCGACGCGGAACTGGCGCAGGATATCAGCAGCCGTTTCGATCATATCCTGGTCGACGAATATCAGGACACGAACCGCCTTCAGGCCTCGATCCTGCTGTCGCTCAAGCCCGAGGGCCATGGCCTGACGGTCGTCGGAGATGACGCCCAGTCGATCTATTCCTTCCGGGCCGCGACGGTCCGCAACATCCTCGATTTCCCGAATGCGTTTTCGCCGGAACCCGCCGACGTCATCACGCTCGATCAAAACTATCGCTCGACCCAGCCGATCCTGGCTGCCGCCAACGGCGTCATCGGGCTTGCGCGGGAACGGTTCACCAAGAACCTCTGGACGGACAGGCAGTCGGAGCAGCGCCCGCAGCTTGTCACCGTCAAGGACGAGACGGACCAGGCCGCCTATATCGTGGAGCAGGTTCTCGCCAACCGCGAAGTCGGCATAGCGCTGAAGCAGCAGGCGGTGCTGTTTCGTTCCGCCAACCATAGCGGCACGCTCGAAGTCGAGCTCACCCGTCGCAACATTCCCTTCGTGAAATTCGGCGGCCTCAAGTTCCTCGACAGTGCCCATGTCAAGGATCTGCTGGCGACCTTGCGTTTCGCGCAGAACCCGCGTGACCGCGTCGCCGGCTTCCGGCTGTTGCAGATGCTGCCCGGGATCGGCCCGCAGACGGCAGGCAAGATCCTCGACGCGATCGCCGCCGATCCGGAGCCGCTCGCAGCACTCGCGGAAATCCCAGCGCCACCCAAGACCGGGGAGGATTGGGCGAGCTTCGTCGATCTCGTTTCCGCTCTACGGAAAGCCGACACGGGATGGCCGGGGGAAATCGCGACGGCGCGTGCCTGGTACGAACCCCACCTTGACCGCATCCACGAAGACGCCGAAACGCGCAAGGCCGATCTCGTGCAACTCGAGCAGATCGCCGGCGGCTACCAGAACCGCGAGCGTTTCCTGACCGAACTGACGCTCGATCCGCCGGATGCCACCAGCGACCAGGCGGGCGTGCCCCTGCTCGACGAGGACTACCTGATCCTTTCGACCATTCATTCGGCCAAGGGACAGGAATGGCGCTCGGTCTTCATGCTCAATGTCGTCGACGGCTGCATCCCGTCCGATCTTGGCGTCGGCACGACCGCCGAGCTCGAAGAGGAACGGCGGCTGCTCTATGTCGGGATGACCCGGGCACGCGACCACCTGGCACTGGTGACGCCGCAAAGGTTCTTCACCTACGGCCAGAACAGCCAGGGCGACCGGCACGTCTACGCATCGCGAACCCGCTTCATTCCGGCGACGCTGCTGCAGTTCTTCGAGACGACGAACTGGCCGAAGATTTCGGCGGCCGCCGGCGAACGCAGTGCCAAGCAGATCCGCATCGATGTCGGCGCCCGGATGCGTTCCATGTGGAAGTGAGGGTGGGGTCGCGGCCGTGATGCTTCGGCCTCCGAACCGCCTTCTGCCCAGCGCCGTTCCTATGAAAAAGGATGATCTACCCGTCTGCTGTAGCAGAGATCGCCATTCAGGTGCGGGCATCAGCCGACGGTTTAGGGATGATGCAGCACGCTCACCCCGCCATCGACCGTCAGACAGGTAGCGTTCATGAAGGGGCATTCGTCCGAAATCATGAAGAGGGCGGCCTTGGCGATTTCCTCCGGCGTCGCGATGCGACCGCCGGGATGAAGCTTCATCGTTTCGGCTTCCGCCGCGGCCGGGTCGGGAAATGAGTTCCAGTATTCCTCGGCCTTCTGCGTGCGCACGTAGCCTGGCGCCAGCGCATTCACACGCACGCCCTGCCCGGCATATTCCAGCCCCAGCGCCTTGGTCATGCCGAGAAGCGCATGTTTGGCGACGGGATAGGGGAAGGTGAGCGGGATGATGGTGAAGGCGTGGGTCGAGGCGATGTTGAGGATGACGCCGCCGCCTTCCGCGATCATGCCGGGCAGCACGGCTTTGCTGCAGTTCCACGCGCCCTTGAGATTGATGTCGAAGCAGCGCTGCCAGTCGGCATCCGAGAGTTTCAGCGGCTCGAAGAAGACGTTGACGCCGGCATTGTTGACCAGCGCGTTCGGCTGGCCGATCTCGCGGCTGGCCGTGGCAATCGCCTGTTCGATGGCATCCGCATCCGTGATGTCGGTCGTGGTGTAGCCGAGCTTTCCGCCGGTCGCACGGAGCCGTTCGGCCTCGGTCGCCAGCAGATCGCCATCACGATCGATGAGGTAGAGGCTCGCGCCTTCCGCAAGGAAGGTCTCGGCAATAGCAAGGCCGATGCCTTGAGCCGCCCCAGTGATGACGACGCGCTTTCCTTCGAGCCGACCCGCCATGTCCGCCCTCCTCACCACTCGGCGACGCTGCCGTCGGCATGGCGCCAGATCGGGTTGCGCCAGCGATGGCCTTCCTTCGCCCGTTCGATGACGTACTGCTCGTCCACCTCGATGCCGAGGCCCGGTCCTTGCGGGATCGACACGAAACCGTCTGCGTAATGGAACACGTCTTTGTTGGAGATGTAGTCGAGAATGTCGTTGCCGGTATTGTAATGGATGCCGAGGCTCTGCTCCTGGATGAAGGCGTTGTAGCTGACGGCGTCGACCTGGAGGCAGGCGGCAAGCGCAATCGGTCCGAGCGGGCAATGCGGCGCCAGTGCCACGTCGTAGGCTTCGGCCATCGCCGCGATCTTGCGGCACTCGGTGATGCCGCCGGCGTGCGACAGGTCGGGCTGCAGGATGTCGACATAGCCGTCTGAAAGCACCGACTTGAAGTCCCAGCGTGAATAGAGCCGCTCACCAAGCGCGATCGGCGTCGAGCAATGGTTGGCGATTTCCTTCAGCGCCTCGCGATTTTCCGAAAGCACCGGTTCTTCGATGAACATCAGGTTGAAGGGCTGCAGTTCCTTCGCCAGCACCTTGGCCATCGGCCGGTGCACGCGGCCGTGGAAATCGACGCCGATGCCGATATGCGGACCGATCGCCTCGCGGATCGTGGCGATGGTCTCGACCGCCTTCTCCACCTTCTCCCAGGTGTCGACGATCTGCATCTCCTCGCAACCATTGAGCTTGATCGCCTTGAAGCCGCGGGCAACGACATCGCGCGCATTGTTGGCGACGTCGGACGGACGGTCGCCTCCGATCCAGGAATAGACCTTGATGCGGTCACGCACCTGGCCGCCGAGAAGGGCATGGATCGGCTGGCCATAGGCCTTGCCCTTGATGTCCCAGAGCGCCTGGTCAATCCCGGCAAGTGCCGACATGTGAACCGCGCCGCCGCGGTAGAAGCCGCCGCGATACATGACCTGCCAATGGTCTTCGATGAGCAGCGGATCCTTGCCGATCAGGTAGTCCGATAGCTCGTTGACGGCGGCTTCCACCGTCAGGGCTCGCCCTTCGACGACCGGCTCGCCCCAGCCGACGATCCCCTCGTCGGTTTCGATCTTCAGAAACAGCCAGCGCGGCGGAACGATATAGGTTGTGAGCTTAGTGATTTTCATGGTGCGATATCCGCTGGGTGAAACAAGACGGCGACGGCCGCCCGGAAAAGGTCTCAGCGCGTCGAGAGGGCGGGCCGGTGACGTTCGACAGCAATCTTGAGGTCGCGCGCCGCAAGGTCAAGCATGCGCATGGAACAGTCGCGCGCCCGCACCTTGTCGCGCAGGCGTAGCGCCTCGACCAGTTCGCCATGGATGTCGATCGCCTCGTCACGGCGCTCGGCGACTTCATTCGAGGCGTGCAGCGAGAACTTCAGCGCCGCCTGGATGATGCCGACGAGCTGCAGAAAAACCTGGTTGTGGCTCGCCTTGAGCAGGCAGGTATGAAAGGCGACGTCGGCATCGGTGAAGCCGGCGAGATCGCGTTCGCCGTCGCGCATCGCCTGCCAGGCGCGCTCGAGATCGGCGATCTCCTGGACGGTAGCGCGCTCGGCGGCAAACTCCGCCGCCGCCGGCTCGATCGCCCGGCGGGCCTCCAGAATGCAGTTCAAGAGATCGAATTCGAAGATGCGCTCGCCGATCCATTCAAGAACCTGCGAATCGAGGATGTTCCATTCGTCCTTGTTGCAGACGACGGTTCCGACCCGCGAGCGACCACGCACCATTCCCTTCGATTCAAGCACCTTCAGCGTTTCGCGAATGACGGTTCGGCTGACGCCATAGCGTTCGCAAAGGTCGTTCTCACGTGGCAGGTAGGAGCCGACAGGAAAGACGTCGGCGCAGATGTCCGAAGCGATCGCGCGTGTCACGTTCTTCTGGACGCGTGGGCGGCGCTGGCCGCGCTCCTCCATGCCGCTTCCATGTTGCTGCTCTGCCACCGCCATCTCCTCCCGCTCGCGTCTCCCAACCGCTGCTTAGCGCAGACGCCCGAACGCGACAACGCACCGAAGCACGCTGCTATCGTTATACACTACTAGCTCATTCATCATACAATGGCAATTGACGAATATGATGATTCATCATACACAAATGCCCACTGCAGGAGGCAGTTCACCAGGGAGAGAGATCATGCGCTTTATCAAGGCAGCCATTCTGGCTGGTACCGTCGCCGTGCTCACGGCAACCTCAGCGTTCGCTGCCGACGTCAAAATCGGTTTCATCGTCAAGCAGCCGGAAGAGCCGTGGTTCCAGGACGAGTGGAAGTTCGCCGACGTCGCCGCCAAGGAAAAGGGCTTCACCCTCGTCAAGATCGGCGCCGAAGACGGCGAGAAGGTTCAGTCGGCGATCGACAACCTCGGCGCCCAGGGCGCGCAGGGCTTCATCGTCTGCACGCCTGACGTCAAGCTCGGCCCCGGCATCGTCGCCAAGGCTGCCGCCAACGAGCTCAAGCTGATGACCGTCGACGA
This sequence comes from Ensifer sp. 22521, assembly GCF_052044795.1. Lineage (NCBI taxonomy): Bacteria > Pseudomonadati > Pseudomonadota > Alphaproteobacteria > Hyphomicrobiales > Rhizobiaceae > Ensifer > Ensifer sp. 22521. Next base: position 24,973 of record NZ_JBQENM010000011.1, on the reverse strand, counting down.
CCGGCTGGTCAACGCCGATGGCAGTCCGATCGAAGACGTCCCGCATATGGGCATCTCGGCAACGAAAATCGGCGAGGCCGTCGGCCAGGCGATTGTCGACGAGGTCAAGAAGCGTGGCTGGGACATGAAGGATGTCGGCGCCATCCGAGTCTCCTACGACCAGCTCCCGACGGCGGTCGATCGTGTCGAGGGCGCGCTTTCCGTCCTCAAGGCCAACGGCTTCCCGGAAGCCAACATCTTCGACGCGCCGCAGGCCAAGACCGATACGGAGGCTGCGCTCAACGCCTCGACGATCGTTTTGAACAAGAACGCCGGCATCAAAAAGTGGGTCGCGATCGGCCTCAACGACGAAGCCGTACTTGGCGCCGTGCGCGCAACCGAGACGGTCGGCATTGCCGCCGACAGCATGATCGGCGTCGGCATCGGCGGCGCGGACTCGGCGATCAACGAGTTCAAGAAGCCCTCGGCCACCGGCTTTTTCGGCACGGTCATCATTTCGCCGAAGCGTCACGGCTACGAGACCGCGCTCAACATGTTTGAGTGGATCGCCAACGGCAAGGAGCCGGAAAAGCTGACCCTGACCGCCGGCCAGCTTGCACTGCGCGACAATTACGAAGCCGTGCGCAAGGACCTCGGCATCGAGTAATCGCTGCTTGCGACACCATCGGCCCGGCGGCTGATCCCGCCGGGCGTTCCGTATCGGAGCCGCACATGCAAGACTTTCTTCAATTCCAGTCGATCTCCAAGGGCTATCCCGGCGTCCAGGCGCTGTCGGACGTCTCGTTTTCCGTGCGCAAGGGTGCCGTCCATGGGCTCATGGGCGAGAACGGCGCTGGCAAGTCGACGCTCATCCGACTATTGTCCGGCGACCAGGCGGCCGACCAGGGAGAGATCCGCATCGACGGCGCGGCGCAGAGCTATCGTTCCGTGCGCGACGCCTTTCGTGCCGGCGTGATCGTCATCCATCAGGAATTGCAGCTCGTTCCTGAGCTGACGGTTGCAGAAAACCTCTGGCTCGGCCACTTCCCCGGCAAGGGTGGGGTGATCGATCGCCGCCAGCTGATCCGCGTTGTCGGCGAGAAACTCTCCGAAATCGGCATCGACGTCGATCCGTCGGCCAAGATCGCCTCGCTTTCGATCGGCGAACGTCAGATGGTCGAGATCGCCAAGGCGGTCATGCTCGATGCGCGTGTCATCGCGCTCGACGAGCCGACATCGTCGCTCTCGTCGCGCGAAAGCGAAATCCTCTTTGCGCTCATCGAGCGCCTGCGTTCGAACGGTACCGTAATCCTCTATGTATCCCACCGCCTCGACGAGATCTTCAGGCTCTGCGACAGCCTGACGGTGCTGCGTGACGGCAAACTTGCCGCCCATCATCCCGATATTTCCAGGGTGACACGCGACCAGATCATCGCCGAAATGGTCGGGCGCGAGATCTCCAACATCTGGGGCTGGCGGGCCCGTGAGCTCGGGACCGAGCGCCTGCGCGTCGACAACATCTCCGGACCGAGACTGCAAACGCCCTTGAGCTTTTCCGTCCGGCGCGGCGAGATCCTCGGCTTCTTCGGCCTGATCGGCGCCGGTCGCAGCGAGATGGCAAGGCTCGTCTACGGTGCGGACACACGCTACCAGGGAACGGTCACCATCGACGGCGCAATCGTGCCGGCCGACAGCCCGCCGCAATCGATCCGCGCCGGCATGGTGTTGTGCCCGGAGGACCGCAAGTTCGACGGCGTCGTCCAGGGGCGCAGCATCGAAGAGAACATGGCGATCTCGTCGCGCCGGCACTTCTCGCCCTTCGGCATCCTCGACCTGAAAAAGGAAGGTGAGCTCGCCGACCGCTTCATCGCCAAGCTTCGGGTGCGCACGCCATCGCGCAAGCAGGACATTATCAATCTGTCGGGCGGCAACCAGCAGAAGGTCATCCTCGGCCGCTGGCTTTCCGAACAGGGCGTGAAGGTCCTTGTAATCGACGAGCCGACGCGCGGCATCGATGTCGGCGCCAAGTCGGAGATCTACGAAATCCTCTATGAACTCGCCGGCCAGGGCATGGCGATCGTCGTCATCTCCAGCGAGTTGCCCGAGGTGATGGGCATCACCGACCGCATCTTCGTCATGTGCCAGGGCCGGATCGCCGCCGACATCGCGCGCGCTGATTTCGACGAGCGCCGCATCCTCGCCGCCGCCCTTCCCGATGTACCAACCGAGCAGGTTCAGCCGTCATGACTTCCTTGAAAAAACTTCTTCTCGGCGAACAGGGTCTCGTCGTCATCTTCGCCGTCGCCTTCGCCATCGTGGCACTGACGGTTCCGAACTTCCTGACCGAGCGCAACATGCTGGGCCTTTTGCAATCGGTCGTCACCATCGGCATCGTCGCCTGCACGATGATGTTCTGCCTTGCCTCGCGCGACTTCGATCTCTCGGTCGGCTCGATGGTCGCCTTTTCCGGGATGGTCGCCGTCATGGCCTCGAATGCATCGGGCTCCATCCTGATCGGCCTCGTTGCCGCGCTCCTGTGCGGCGGTTTCGTCGGCCTCGTCAACGGTGTCGTCATCGCCCATTTCCGCATCAACGCTCTGATCACCACGCTTGCCACCATGCAGATCGTGCGCGGTTTCGCGCTGATCGCGTCCGACGGCCGCGCCGTCGGCATCAACGATCCAAGCTTCTATCAACTGGCGTTGTCCAAGTTCCTCGGCATCCCGACGCCGATCTGGGTGATGGGCTTCTTCTTCCTCGTCTTCGGCTTCGTCTTGAACCGCACGGTCTTCGGCAAGAACACGCTGGCGATCGGCGGCAACCCCGAGGCTTCGCGCCTTGCCGGCGTCAATGTCTCGAATATGCGCATCTGGATCTTCGCGCTGCAGGGCCTCGTCTGCGCCGTTGCCGGCGTCCTGCTCGCCTCGCGCATCACCTCCGGCCAGCCGAACGCGGCAACGGGTCTCGAGCTCTCGGTCATCTCGGCCTGCGTGCTCGGCGGCGTCTCGCTTGCCGGCGGCCGTGCGGCGATGACCGGCGTGATCGTCGGCGTGCTGATCATGGGCATCGCCGAAAACGTCATGAACCTGCTCAACATTCAGGCCTTCTACCAGTATGTCGTGCGCGGTCTGATTCTGCTGCTCGCCGTGCTGCTCGACAATCTGCGCTCGGCCGCCGCCGGCCGCCGCAGCTAGCAAATGGCGGAAGACACCCTCGTCCTAGAAAACGACGAAGGGCTCACCGTTGCGGTGAGCCCGCTCGGCGGCGCCATCCTCTCGGCCCGCTGGCGCGGCATCCCGGTGCTCGCGCCGACGCCGGCGCCGGGTCTCGCCTCCCAGGTGCTCGGTGCCGAAGCGTGTTTTCCGCTGATGCCCTTCGGCAACCGCATCGAGGATAATGGCTTCCACTTCGAAGGTCGCGACTACACGCTCGCATCCAATACGTCCGACCCGCTGGTGCTCCACGGCGACGGCTGGCTTCGGCGCTGGTCGATCCTTCACCAGGACCGTCATTCGCTTGCGCTAGGCTACCGGCAGGAGGCGAACGCAGAGCCCACGCCCTTCGCCTATGAGGCGGTGCAGACGATAGCGATCGACGGTGCGAGCCTGACCCTTTCGCTCACCGTCACCAACCGGGCCGCGCAAGCGCTCCCCTATGGATTGGGCCTCCATCCCTATTTTCCGCGCACACCGGGAATGCGCCTTTTTGCCCACGCCGGCCGCTACTGGACGGAACGCGAGAACCACGTGCCAGGTGCGGCGCAGTCAATTCCGCAGGATTTGGACTTCACCTCCGGCGCCCCACTGCCGCCCGGCTGGCTGAACAATGCCTTCGACGGCTGGGACGGAAAGATGCGCATCGAGTGGCCGGAAACCGGCCTTGCGCTTTCGCTCGACGCTGACGAGAGCTTTCGTTTCTTCGTCCTCTATTCTCCTTCCACCGACGCCGACTTCTTCTGCTTCGAGCCGATGAGCCATCGACCGAACGCGCACCGCCAGCCCGAAAACGGCGGCCTCGTCAGACTGGCGCCCGGCGAAACTCTGGAAGGCACAGTCGCCCTGCAGGCGGAATGACAAGTTGATCCCCAAAACAATCATCCCCCACATTGGCGTGGGGGACAAAGTCACTTTCGCGGACAGCCGGCGATCGGCCGCCCAGAGCCGCTGCGTGGACGGCTTAATCGGCGCCCGGCCGCCTCGCGCGACCTCGCTTGACAGTCGGTTCATAATAAACTTAACATGTTAATGGATTGAATATTCCCGATGAGGAGCGAGAGGAAGATTCAAGCCGCCGAGGAGGGCCTGCATCACAGTCGGATCGCCGTCATTTGAATTGACGTGGAGCGGCACAGGCATGCCCTGTTTCCGGGTGGAGCGACACTGATCAATGGGAGGGATTTATGATACTGAACCGACGGAGCCTTATTAAAGCCGGTGGTGCCATGCTTGCGGCGCCTCTCATCTTGCGAACGGGTGCCGCGCGCGCCCAGAGCGCAGTTACGCTGAAGCTGCACCACTTCCTGCCGCCGGCGTCCAACGTCCACCAGCGGCTGTTGACTCCATGGGCAAAAACCCTGGAGGAGCAGAGCAAGGGCGCGCTCAAGGTCGACATCTTTCCGGCCATGCAGCTCGGCGGAAAGCCGCCGCAGCTTTACGATCAGGCGGCCAACGGCGTCGTCGATATCGTCTGGACCCTGCCCGGCAACACACCTGGGCGCTTCCCCTCCACCGAGGTGTTCGAGCTTCCTTTCGTCGCCGCGAAAGAGGCCACCGTCAACGCACAGGCGTGCCAGGAATACGGACAGACGCATGTCCTGAAAGAGACCGGCGACACGCAGCTTCTGTGCTTCTGGGCGCACGATCATGGACTGATCCACACCAACAGGGAGGTGAAATCCAGCGCCGATCTGGCCGGCCTGAAGCTACGCAATCCGACCCGGCTTGCCGGTGAGGCGCTGGCGGCACTGGGCGCAACACCAGTCGGCATGCCTGTTCCGCAAGTTCCGGAAGCGCTGGCCCAACGGGCGATCGACGGCTGCGTCATCCCGTGGGAAGTGGTACCGTCCATCAAGGTCAATGAACTCACCAAGTTCCATACGGAAATTCCGGGCTCGCCGACGCTCTACACCGCGACCTTCTTCCTGGCGATGAACAAGGGCAAGTATGAGGCGCTGCCGGCCGATCTGAAGGCGGCGCTGGACGCCAACAGCGGCATGACCTTCGCCAAGAAGGCCGGCGAAATGTGGGACAGCGTCGGCGCCGAAGTGCGGGCCGCGATCGAAGCATCCGGAAGCGGATCGATCAGCGCGATTTCCGAGGACGAAAAGGCGAAATGGGTCGCGGCAACCAAGCCTGTCCACGACAAGTGGATCGAGGCCATGAAGGCCAAGGATCTCGACGGCAAGGCACTGATCGAAGCGGCGCACGGGCTCGTTCAAAAATACTCGAACGCCTGAGTGCGACTGCGAGCCCAGCGCGCCTGAATTTGGCTCCATCCAACAATTCGAGAGCTTGGAACCGGGATGACGGAAGAAGCAACACACGAGGCTGCCGTTACGGTGCCGCGACGCCGCGAGGTTGAGCGGCTTGCGGCAGGATTGGCACTCATAGGCGGAACGCTGATCTGCCTCGCAGCCGCATTGGTGACGATCAGCGTCCTCGGCCGCTGGCTTTTCAACCGGCCCGTACCGGCCGACTACGAACTCGTGGAGGTCGCGATCGGTGTCGCGATCTTCTCATTCCTCGGCTACACCCAGGCGCGCAACGGCCATATTGCCGTCGATACCTTTACGCTCGCCCTTCCGTCACGCGTCACGCGGGTCATCGATGGTGCCTGGGACCTCGTGCTGGCGGCCTGCCTGGCATTCTTCGCCTGGGGTCTTCTCACTGGCGGACTGGAGGCGCGTCTGTACGGAACGACGCTGATCCAGCTGCCCTGGCCGATCTGGCCGGTCTATCTGACCTGCGCCGCGCTGGCAGCGCTCGCATCCGTCATCGGCTTGTCCGTCGCCATTCTCAAGATCGGAGGCCCTCGATGAGCGGCTTTGCCATTGCTTGCCTGGGCTTCGCTGCGATGCTGGTCCTGATCGCCATCAGAATGCCGATCGCGCTCGCCATGCTGGCAGTCGGCGCCGCCGGTTATGCCTATCTCTCCGGCCCGCACGCGCTGGTCTATTACCTGCAGACCAACACCTACAGCCAGTTTGCCAGCTATACGCTATCCGTCATTCCCCTCTTCATCCTGATGGGCGCGCTTGCCGAACAATCGGGCATCGCCGCGACCATGTTTCGGGTGGCCGAGCGGAGGCTCGGACGGTTCAGGGGCGGAATGCCGATGGCGGTGATTGCGGCGTGCACCGGCTTCGGCGCAATCTGCGGCTCGTCGGTCGCAACCACCGCAACCTTCGGACGCGCGGCACTGCCGGAACTGCGCCGCGCGCGGGTCGATGCCGGGCTTGGAACCGGCACCATCGCCGCCGGCGGTACGCTCGGCATCCTCATTCCGCCGTCGGTCATCCTGGTGATCTATGCGATCACAGCCGAGCAGAACATCGCCAAGCTGTTCCAGGCCGCCCTGGTGCCGGGATTGCTGGCGGCGGCGTTCTATCTGATCGCGATTGCCGTGGTCGTGCGGCGCAAGCCCCATCTCGCGCCGCCGGTGACAGTCGTCGAGGTCGCAAAGACGCTCCGTCCGTTCTGGGCGCGGCCGGCGGGGCTGGTCTTGCTTGTCGGCGGTACTGTCGGTTGGCTGTTGGGTTCGCTCGGCACCGTCGGCGCGATATTGCTGGCAATCTTCGGCCTGCTTCTGCTAGCCGCCGATTTCGCCGTCGTTCCCGCCGCCGCCGTTGCGGTCACGGTCGTCGGCGGCATCTATGGCGAGGTGTTCACGCCAACGGAAGGTGCTGCGGTCGGTGCCGCGGTGACGCTCGCGATCGGCCTGCTGCAAAGGGCACTGAGCCCCGCTGCCTTGAAGAACGCGCTGCTGCAGACGGCTGAAACCAGCGGGATGATTTTCCTGATCCTTCTCGGGGCGGAGGTCTTCGGCGCGTTCCTGGCGCTGACCCAGATGCCGATGATGCTCGCCTCGATGATCGGGGAGTCCGGGCTGCCGCCCTACGCCGTGGTGTGCGGCATGCTGCTGATCTATATCGTGCTCGGCGCCGTCATGGACGAGTTGGCGATGATCCTGCTGACCCTTCCCGTCTTCATCCCGATCGTCATGACGCTCGATCTCGGCATGCCGCCGGACGACGTCGCCATCTGGTTCGGCATTCTCGTCCTGATCGTCGTCGGCATTGGCCTCTCCGCCCCGCCGATCGGCCTCAATGTCTTCATCATCAACAAGTTGGCGACCGACGTACCGATAGCGCAGACTTACCGAGGCGTGATGCCGTTCGTGATCGCCGACCTCATCAGGCTGGTCATCGTCACGGTTTCCCCGGGGGTTGCGCTGGCGCTGGTCCGATTGCTGAATTGACGGGGCCGGTTCCTAGGCGGCGCTCATGCGCGCCGCCTCGCAACAATTGACACGACATTGCCCGGCATCTGCTACCGCAGTCGCGGGTCGGCGAAAGGCTTAGAACTCGGCCATCAGCGACGCATAGAAAGTGCGCCCCGGGCCGGGCTGCTGCACGAGGCTCAACGGGTCGACATAGTAGGCGTCCGTCAGGTTCTCGTTGATCCGGCACTCGGCGAAGGCATCGACCAGCGTATAAGGCCTCCAGTCGATGAGCGAGATGAATTGCGAAGCACCCTGGGCGGTGACGTCGCCATGACCGATCGCGCGCGAACCGGTGCGCGAAATCCTGCCGCCGACCGTCAGCGCATCATCCCGGAACGTCTGCGACAATGTCAGAGCGCCACGGTATATTCCGGCGGCACCTGGTAACGTCCGGCGCCCACGAGACCAAGCCGCTACCCTTCTATCTTGAGCGTACGCGTCTGCCTGAGCTCGGCAAGCAGCGCATCTGCCTCCCATGTCTTGCTTCTGGAGGCCGCCGCATCTTTGACCAGCGTGCAAAGCCGTTCATTGACCGGCGCCCGACGGCCGAGCTTGGTGGCGAGCGCGACGACCGCACCGTTGATCCAATCCACTTCAGGAAAGCGGCCAGCGGCAAGGTCGTCGGCCATCGAGGAGCGCGCCGTGGCGTCGATCTTCAGCATGCGACCGGCAATGGCACGGAACAGGGCATCCGGCAGGCTGAGAACGGACGGCAACCAACCCGGTGGCAGCGGTGTCAGGCGCGCCGGCCGGAGGCGTCCCTCAGCGGCCAGCAGCGAAAGTGCCTCCCGCTGGGCGAGCGCCAGGCAAAGACGAAAGCCCCGTGTCTGGAGCTGCGCGCGCAAGGGCAATCCGGAGAGCGCATTGATTGCGTTGTTGAGGTTCATCAGCAGCTTCGCCCATTGCACCTCTTCCATGTCACGACGCAGGTCGAGAGCCAGTCCCGCAGCCGCAAAGAGCGGTACCGCCGAAGCCATCAGCGGGTCGTGCTCGGCGGCCATATTGCCTTCTGTCGCACGATGCAGATGGGTCGGGCCCGGTGCCATCACGTTGAAAGGAACCATGCCGCGCAGAATTTTTGCCGACGGCAGAAAGGTCTGTAGCGTAGCGCTGTTGCTCACACCGTTCTGCAGGCTGAGGACCGGGATGCCGGGGCGTAGCACCGAGGAGAGCTCTGTCGCGGCACCCGCCGTCTGCCCGGATTTGACCGTCAGGAGGACGAGATCGCAATCCGCCAGGGAGGAAGCCGTGTCGGAGTAAACGATCCGCTCGGGCGCGACGAAATCGTCACGCCCATCCAGGTCGGTCAGGCGCAACCCGTCCTTTCGCCAAGCGGCACCGCGCGCCGCCCGGCCGACAAAGATCACCTCTGCGCCACCGGCCAAAAGGCAGCCGCCGACAAAACCGCCGACCGCGCCGGCACCGAACACTCCGATTTTCACGAAACCGCCCCTCCGCACGCCAGGGAGTATAGGCCGGGATCGTCGCATTCCAACGCGCCGTTTACGTTCGGGCGGAAACGCGTTGGCTGAGCCAGATGCTGCCGATGACCAAAAGGACGCCGACAATCTGAAGCACACTCAAGGACTGACCCAGGAACACCCATCCGAGCAGGACAGCCGTCAGCGGGCTCAGGAAGAGAAGTGCTGACACTGCCGCCGATTCCAGCCGTGCGATGCCGCGAAACCAAAGAACATAAGTCAGCGCCGCGCCGATCAGGCTCAGCCAGGCGAGTGCAAGCAGGTTGGGAACGGTCGGGAAGGGCACCGCCGGTTCGAATGCAAGGGCCACGGGAACGAGGAGCAAGCCACCGGCCGTCAGCTGCCATGCCGTGGATGTGAGCAGCGATTCCGGCGACTTCCACTTTCGCGCCAGGACGTTGCCGAAGGCCATGGAAACGGCGCCGGCGAGGCCTGCGGCAATGCCGATCTCGTCCAGCGCGGCTTGCGGCGTCAACACCAGCAGCGCGACGCCGATAATGCCGACAATGGCCGCGACGAGGGACACCGGACGGATCGGCGCCTTCAGGAGGAGCGCTGCGATGAAAACAACGATCAAGGGCTGGACCGCCGCGACGGTTGCCGCGACGCCGCCCGGAAGGCGGTAGGCCGCGACGAACAGCATGCTCAGAAAGATCGAGATGTTGAGAGCTCCGAGCGCAAAGGCGCGAAACCACCAGATGCCGCGCGGCAGTCGCCGCACGATCATGAGGAGCAGCAACCCGGCCGGCAATGCTCGCAACAGGGCGACCGTCAGCGGCGAGAAGCCATGCAGGAACTCGGTGGCAACGATATAGGTGCTGCCCCAGACGACGGGGGCAATCGCCGTCAAGGCGATATCGGAAACGTCTGTTTTCATGAGAAGTGAAGAACCTCGCCAAGCGGCCTGCGGGGCTTTTGCGGCCAGTTTCCGGGAACGGCACGGCCAACCGCGAGAAGCATTGCCGGCAATTCGCCCGGCCCAAGGTTGAACTCCCGGGCGACGCCCTCGGCATCGAACCCGCCCATAGGGCCCGTCGCCAATCCCAAAGCCTCGGCGGCATAGATCAAGGTCGCGGCGCCGAGACTGGCCGAACGCATGGCCTCATCGCGGGCAACCTTGGCGTCGGCATATTGGGCGCGCACAGCCTCCTGCCAACCGGCGACCATTTCGGTTTGCATGTAACCGGTGTCGACGAACGGGCGCAGCCTTGCAGGCAGCGTCTGGTGATCGGGCAGGATGCCGCAGACAATGAAAGTCACGGCAGCTTCCGAGACCTTGGCTTGCCCGTGCGCCACATTGCGCAGCCGGGCTTTTCCTTCCGGCGTGCGCACGGCGATGAACCGCCAATTCTGAAGATTGTAGGCCGTCGGTGCGCGGGTCGCGAGACGCACCAGTTGCTCGATTTCCGCGTCTTCCAGTTCATGGGTCGCATCGAAACGATTGGCGGACACGCGCTGTTCGATGAGGGCGATCATGGGATGTGTCATTCTTCCGATCCGATCATATGTCTGTCGGACCAACCGTATTGAATTCACCTTTGATTGATAATATTGCCATTATAGAACACATTATTCACCATTGGAAAACTATCGTGGACCGCTACACCGCCCTCCAGGTCTTCCGCCATGTGGCCGAACTCGGCAGCTTCGCAGAGGCGGGGCGCAAGCTCGGCCTGTCGCCGGCGGCGATCAGCAAGAACGTTGCCGAACTCGAGGCCAGCGTCGGCACGCGGCTCATCAACCGGACCACGCGACGCATGGCGCTGACGGACGAGGGGAAACTCTATCTCGAGCATGTCGTGCGCGGACTCGATGCATTGAAGGATGCCGACGCGGCACTCTCGCCTGTCCGGCAGACGCCTGGCGGGACGTTGCGCGTCGCCGCTCCGATGACCGTGACGCTGATGGGGCTTTCATCCGTCATCCCCGGGTTCCTGTCCCGCTACCCGGACCTCAAGCTCGACCTTCATCTCGACGACCGGCGCGTCGATATCGTCCGGGAGGGGTTCGATCTCGCCATTCGCGGCAGCGACAAACTGGAAGATTCGAGCCTCATCGCCAGGAAACTCGCGGTAATGCCGCACGTCGTCTGCGCGGCACCTGCCTATTTCGAGGCCCATGGCGAACCGCGGGAGCCGGCCGACTTGAAATCGCACAACTGTGTCCGCTTCAGTCTCTCGGGACATGCGGACTTATGGGAGTTTCGCAACGGCAGCCGAACGGAGAAAGTGGTCGTAAGGGCGCGCTACTCGGTGACATCCAGCCTTGCGGTTCGCGATGCGTTGCGTGCCGGCTTCGGTGTCAGCCTGATACCCCGACCCTATGTCGAAGACGACCTGAAGAGCGGTCGACTGCAACGCGTACTCTCCGACTGGGAGACGGTCGAAACCACGCTCTACGCCATCTATCCGTCCCGGCAGCACGTCGCGCCAAAGATCCGGGCGTTTCTTGATTTTCTCGCCGAAACATTCAGCCGCCCGTAATCACGCGCCTCGCCCATGCCGCGCCGCTTGACGGGCATACGATCGAACCGTTGCAAGCCGAGAAAATCCGGCACTGTTCCCTGGGGAACACCGACGATGCGATCCGCCAGTAGGTTACCGGCACTTAAACAAGAGCCCGAAGGACCGATTCATGCGCCTGATTGCCGCCACCCTCTTTGCTGTCAGCCTCGCCGGCTCGGCCGATGCCGCCGATCTCATGACGTTCTGGGACAAGCCCCAGCACGGCGGCAACAGCTTCAACCGGCTGCCGCCGGACGAGACCTATTTCAAGGCGCTGGCAGGCTACGGCGCCACCTGGGTGCGCCTTTCCTACGACAAGTGGAAACCGGCAAAACGTGACTACCTGATCGGCGACGCCGACAAATACGTCGGTATTCCTGCCGCCGATCTGAAGACGCTCAGACAGACGCTCGACGACGCTGACAAGGCGGGCCTCAAGGTGGTCATCGCGCCGCTGTCTTTGCCAGGCATGCGCTGGGCCCAGAACAACGGCAACAAGTTCGACGGCCGGCTTTGGCGAGACAAAGCCTGGTGGGACCAGACGGCAAGCTTCTGGCGAGATCTGGCGCGCGAACTGAAGAACCATCCGGCCGTTGCCGCCTACAACATCGTCAACGAGCCCGCACCGGAAAAGAACAATGGCCTTGCCGAACACGCCGACCCGCAGGCGATGCAGGCCTGGTACGACGGCAAGCAAGGCAGCGCCGCGGATCTCAAAGCCTTCTACGAGACTGTCATCGCTGCAATCCGCGAGGTCGATCCGGCGACCCCCATCATGGCGGATGCCGGCTGGTATGCGGCAGCCGATGCGTTTTCCTACTGGCCATCGGGGCTCACGGACCAGAAGGTGCTCTACAGCTTTCACATGTACGAACCCTATGCGGCGACGAGCGCGCCCAACATTAAGCGCGACAAGCCCTATGCGTATCCTGGCAAGGTGCCCTTTGGCGAAGGCGAAGAGACCTGGGATCGGGCGCGGGCGGCCGCTTACATCGCAAAGCCTGTCCAATGGGCCAAGGACAAGGGCGTGCCGCTCAACCGCCTCGTCGCCGGCGAGTTTGGATGCATGCGCCGCTGGTCGAGCTGCAAGACCTATCTCGAGGACGTGTTGACCGCGCTCGACAAGGACGATCTGCACTGGGCCTTCTACAGCTTCCGGGAAGACGCCTGGGATGGCATGGACTACGAGCTCGGCTCGAAGACCGTGGGCTGGAAATATTGGCAGCAGATGGAAGCCAATGAGCGCGACACGACGCCGCGCAATTCGACACCGGAGTTCGCGCCCATCAGCCGGCGGCTCGCCGAGGATCCGTGACCGCGTCCCGCCGCACGCCCTGGAACCGGGGCATGCCGGCCGTCAGGCGTGACTGCTTTCCGCGCCGGCGTCACAAAAGCGCTCGATTGCGATGTACATCACGTCGCAGCCTTCGCCTATCCAACCGGACCCCGGTCTGCTTGGAAAAAGGGCAGGAATCGTTAGAAGAACTATCATCCTTACGAGCGCCACGACGTATGTGGCGCCGTTTCCAACTTGGGGCATGTCTTTGTTGACAACCGGGGCGGCCGACGCCGACACACGAAAGCGAACCATATCCCTGTCGCGCACGTTGGCGATCGTGATGGCGGCACTGGTGGCTCTGACAGCCGCCGTCATCCTCTCCGTCGTCTGGTACATGTCGGCCGGTGCTACGCGCGAATTGCTCGCCCAATCGGCCCATCTCGGTCTGGATGCCGTCCAGACGAAAATCGGCAGCCGGTTCGCCCCGGTTGAGGACCAGCTGGCGTTCCTGGCAAAGGAAGTCGGGGCCGGGCGCCTCGATCCGACCGACACGCTGGCCCTGGAGCGCGTGATGACCGGCGCGCTCGCGGCGACCCCGCAGGTGCGTGTGCTCTCCTTCGTCAAGCCAAATGGCGAAATCTTCGGTGTGACCCAGGGCCCCAAGGGCGTCTTTTCCTTCGCCGACACGATCAGGACCGACAACGAGCGTACGGAGATCGACGAGGCGCGCCGCAGAGGCAAGGCCGAATGGGGGCCGGTCTACTTCGTCCCGGACCCGGCGATACGCACGTCGGTCACAAACCTGCAGCAGCCGGCAACCGCCGGCGACCAGTTTTCCGGCGTCTTCAGGGCAACGATCACGGTCGATGCCATTTCGGACTTCCTGCGCCAGATCGCCGTCTCGAATCCCGGGACGACACCCTTCGTCCTTTACGGCCGCGACCAAGTGCTCGCCCATCCGATGATGGCATCGGGCCATCCGCTCCTGTCCGCAGAGCACCGACTGCCGAAGCTTAGCGAACTTGGCGATCCGTTCCTCGCCGCATTGTGGGACGGGGAACCCGAGACCTTCCACGACTCGGCGCTGGAGGCTCGTGTCGTGGAAGTGGGGGACAAGGGTCGTGTCATTCTCACCCGCGAGATCAGCGGCTACGCACCCGCTCCTCTTATCGTCGGCGTCGAGGTACCGATCGAATCCCTGGAGAAGCCGATTTCGGATCTGCTGCGTGCCGGCGTGGCCGGTCTCGTGGTGCTTCTCGCGGCGATCGTCATCGCATGGGTCGTCAGCCGTCTGATCGTTCGCCCGGTCACCAGCATGGCGCGTGAGGTGCGTGCCGTTGGCATGCTCGACTTCGCGGCTCTTCACCCCCTGCCCGGCAGCCTGTTCACGGAGTTGAACGAACAGGCGCGCGCCTACAATACGATGTTGACCGGGCTGCGCTGGCTCGAAACCTACGTGCCGAAGAAACTGGTGCGCCATCTGCTGGGAAGCGGAGATCTCGTCTCGACGCAGCGAACGGTGACCATCATGTTTACCGACGTGGTCGATTTCACCGCCACGGCCGAAAAGACCACGGCTGCCGAAGTCGCCGCACTCCTGAACAGGCATTTCGATCTGCTCGGCCAATGCATCGAGGACGAGGGCGGCACGATCGACAAGTTCATCGGCGATTGCGTGATGGCGTTCTGGGGTGCTCCGGACGACCAGCCGGATCATGCCGATCGCGCCATGCGCGCGGCCCGCGCCATTGCGCTTGCGGTCGCCAAGGACAATGCGGACCGGCGCCGGCAGGGGCTAGCTCCCCTCAGGGTGCGCATCGGCGTCCATTCCGGTCCGGTCGTCTCGGGCAATATCGGCATGAGCGGGCGGTCCGCCTATACGATCGTCGGCGATGCGGTGAACGTCTGCAACCGCATCGAGCAGCTCGGCAAGTCGGTGGCGCCGAGCGAAGAGATCGTCGTTCTCCTGAGCGGTGAAACCGTCGATTTCCTGACCGAAGGCCGCTCCGACCTCGCGCCGCTTGGCAAACACTGCCTTTCCGGTCGGACGAAACAGACCGAAATCTACCGGTTGCCGACTACAGCGCCGCGCGTCTTATCAGACGCGCAAAGGTCGCGGTAGCACTTTGAATCGCTGCATGTTTTTGTCCTTTAACGGGCTACGATTAAAGGAAACATGCAGTGGGGCGGGATAAGCGGCACGACGTGGGGCCTGGCAAGTCAACCATGCCTCGGATTCAAAACACGGGTCTCAGAGCCATCTCCGCGCCCAAGAGGAACAGGCAGAACAGGAAGCCGCGGCGGAACGCCTGCGCGCCCACTCTGCCGCGCAACCATTGCCCCACCCACATTCCGAGAACCGCGGGCACGACCGCAATCACGGAAAGTGCAAGGGTTTCAGCCTGAAAGATACCCTGGGCGCCAAGCCCGGCCGCCAATGCGATGGTCGAAACAGTGAAGGAAAGCCCCAGCGCCTGCACGAGGTCGTCTTTCGCAAGACCGAGGGCCTGCAGATAGGGCACGGCGGGAATGACGAAGACCCCGGTGCAGCCGGTCACCACGCCGGTCAGCGTTCCGACAATCGGCGAGAGCCACCGTTCCTGTCGCTCAGCAATGCGGAACGGTCGCGCAATAAGCGCGTAGCCGGAATAGATGACGAGCGCGGCCCCAAGCGCGGCGGTGGTCAGCCGTGTGTCCCCACTCACCAGCCATGCGGAGCCGAGCAGCGTTCCGGCGACAATCGCCAGCATCAACGGCCAGAACCTTCGCGCAAGCGACAGAATGCCGGGTCCCGCCAGAAGCTGCCAGACGTTGGTCACGAAAGACGGAACAACCAACAGACTTGCCGCCGCGACCGGTGAAATCAGCGCACCCAGCACGCCCATCGCCACGGTCGGCAGGCCCATTCCGGTCACGCCCTTGACGAGGCCGGCGACGAAAAATGTCGCGGCCACGGCCGACAGAAAAGAAAACGACGCATCGAACATGTGACCGGCGTAACCGGTTCGGCGGCATAGACAATGCGGAAGTCCCGATTCCAGACTTCGGCTGGCCCGAAGGCTGTTTGTCGATTATCCTTGCTGAATGTCCTTCGACCTCAATGATCTTCGCCTGTTTCTCGCCGTCGTGGATGCCGGCAGCATCACCCATGGCGCGCTGGATGTTGGGCTTTCCCTTCCGGCGGCAAGCGAACGGCTGCGCGCCATGGAGGCGGCGGGCGACGTTACCCTGCTCACGCGGGGGCGACGCGGTGTCACTCCGACGGAGGCGGGCGAGGCGCTCGTCCACCACGCGCGCACGATCATCCGCCAGACGGTGCAGATGCGCAGTGAACTGGGAGCCTATGCGAAGGGGATGCGCGCCACCGTTCGCGTCCTCGCCAACACGGCAGCGATGACCGAGTTCATTCCTGAAAGGCTCGCGGCCTGGATGGCAGCCAACCCGCAGATCGACATCGACCTGAAAGAGCGGCAAAGCATCGAGATTGCCAGGAGCGTCGCTGCCGGCTTCGCCGAGATCGGCATTCTTTCTGATGCGGTGGAGACAAGCGGCTTGACGCTCAGCCCCTTCGCGACCGACCGGCTAGTCGTGGTGGCCCGCCACGACCATCCGATCGTCGAGAGAACGCAGGTCCGCTTCGCCGACCTTCTCGATGAACGCTTCATCGGCCTGGCGGGCGGCGCCTTGCAGGATCACATAGAGGGGCAGGCGGCCAAGCTCGGCGCCAAGCTTAAGCTGCGCGTGAAACTGCGCACCTTCGACGACATCTGCCGCATGACCGGCGCTGGTGTGGGGATCGGCATCGTGCCGGAAAAAGCGGCCCGCCGCTGCCGTCGGCCCGCTCAGATCGCTGTCATTCGCCTTCAGGAAAAATGGGCCGTGCGGCGGCTGTCGATGTGCATCCGCAGTGACGGACAATTGACGCCGCCCGCGCTTAGCCTGTTCGAGCATCTCGCACGCAGTGGACGGCCCTGAAGCGCCTTAGCCACCTCTACGAGCAGGCTCGCTCGCTGATTTGAGGCGAGCGTCGAAAAAATGCTGATCTTCGCCGTTTGGAAAGCAAAATTTAACCATACTTCTCCATCTTTTGTCCATCAGTCGTCAAGAAGGGGACAATCCGGAAGTCGCGCAGCGGTGGTCGCTTGCCGGCCTGAGGGCCTTTTGCGTGAATTTCTGGCTTGATTTGCGTTGTTGAGTAAGATCATTCGCCCACAGTCTTTGAATCGTCTGTTGCGTCCATTGCTGATCACTTGCTGCGGCACCGCTCTTGTCGGCGCGGCTGCGTGGTCGCTCGTCGGTATGGTCGCGATGAACAGTTCCTTCACGCATGGTTCGGGCCGCCTGCTGCCCAAACCGCAACTCCATCTGGCCGAGAAGACAAAAGAGCGCGCCTGGGACAAGCACGCCAGGGTCAACCAGGCGACGCGGCTCGTCGCCGCCGCTGCGGCGCAGCCGGCCATGGTCGCAAGCCTGACGCCCAGCGACGCGAGATTCGCGCGCGATCTTGAATTTCCGAAAGATGCCGAAATGCTCGGCAAGAGCGCGCGCCTGGCGGCGGCGGTGAAACAAGCGGTATTGGCGTCGGAAAAGCTCGCCAGCAATTCCGCCCCTTCCGCTTCTCCGCAATCTCGCCACCAGGCCGCAACGATGAGCCTGCCCGCGTCGGAACGCTTCGCCCCGATGACCAGCGGTTTCGCTGACAAGCCGGCGGTCCAGCTCGCCTATGCCACCCCCTCTCAGAGCCATGTAGAAGGCAGCGCGTTTTCCGCCGTGCTGACCGCGCCTGTCGAGGACGATCTTGCCGAACAGCCGGAACCGGACGCGGCTGACGACACGGCCGCACTGCCGAGCCATGAGGACACGCCGTCTGTCGGTCCCATGCCGCAGTTCCGCCCGCGCACAGAACAAGTGCAGAAGCCTGTTGCCGAAACCGAGAAACCTGCGGCCAAGCAGGCCGAAGCCGAGGCGGCGCCAAAGGCCGAAGAGACCGGGAAGACCGACGAACGCGAAACGCCGGCAAAGCCGAAGCTCGCCTATGCCCCGCCGGAAGATCCGACGGAGAACAGTTCCAGCACCGGCTTCGGCCAGGCGCTGCGCAACATCTTCGGTAGCGGAGCGAAGGCAGGAAATGGCGTCGCCGTCTACGACATCACCGCTGCCAAGGTTTACATGCCCGATGGCAGCGTGCTCGAGGCCCATTCCGGCATCGGCAAGATGGCCGACAATCCGCGCTACGCGGATGTCAAGATGACGGGGCCGACCCCGCCGCACACCTATAATCTCAAGATGCGCGAGACGCGCTTCCATGGGGTCGAGGCGATCCGCATGCTGCCGATCGACGGAAAGAA
This sequence comes from Ensifer sp. 22521, assembly GCF_052044795.1. Taxonomy (NCBI): domain Bacteria; kingdom Pseudomonadati; phylum Pseudomonadota; class Alphaproteobacteria; order Hyphomicrobiales; family Rhizobiaceae; genus Ensifer; species Ensifer sp. 22521. The sequence continues at coordinate 6,882 of NZ_JBQENM010000011.1, read as the reverse complement.
CAAACACGGCCGCGACGGCTTCCTGACCCACAGCTATCTGCTGCGCGGCAAGCGCGCGGAATCCCATGGCTGCGTCGCCTTCGCCGACTATCCGCGTTTCCTGACCGCCTTCAAACAAGGCAAGGTCAAGCAGATCGTTGTGGTGCCGAACGGCGGACGCGCGGCCGGCATGCGCTTGGCATCGAACGGCAGGAACTCCTGACGGGGACGTCCGACGGAAGGACGGCAAAGGTCTTTCGCCAATGGGGTAGGAGCATTAAGATCCGGGCCTCTACAGGAGCGAGAACGAAGAGGACCGGGAGCCCGTCATGTGCCGAAACATAAAACCCCTGTTCAATTTCGAGCCGCCGGCGACGGATGCGGAGATCCATGACGCCGCGTTGCAGTTCGTGCGCAAACTGAGCGGAACAACCAAACCGGCCAAGCGCAACGAGGCGGCCTTCGAGCACGCCGTCAATTCGATCGCGGCCTGCGCCCGGGAATTGCTCTATTCACTGGAAACATCACAGCCGCCGCGCAACCGCGAAGAAGAAGCGGCTAAGGCACGCGCTAGGAACGCGATCCGGTTTGCCTGAGACAATGTAGCGTCAGCAATAGCCGACGCGCTTTGTTCCCTACCCCGTGGGAGCGCTCCTCACGCCTTGGCGGCAAGCGCACTCAATTCTTCAAGGTCGAGGTCCCGTTCCAATTCGTGCAGCGTCTCGTCGTCGATCTCGCCGGCGCGATGAAGCCGGATGAGTTCGCGCCGTCCGGTTGCGACCGCTTCGAGCACGACGTCGAAGTGGGCATGAAGAATGGGCGTGTAGTGCTCCGTGCGCTCGGCATAATCGACGATCGATACCGCCCGGCGCTGATACCTGTCGAGCAGTTGCGGATGGATGAGGGTGCCTCCGTCATCATAGGCGTGGCTCTGAATGGTCACGAGTTGCGCCTGCGCCATGGCCGCCTCGGCCTGGCTCATGCTGAGGCGCGCCTTTTCCGATGGCGGCTCGACGAGCCCCGCCCATAGGATCACCCGCCCGAGCGTGGTGCCCTGGACGAGCACGGTCCCCAGGATGACGGCAAAGGACGTCACCAGGATGAAGTCCCGCCCCGGGAAGCCCTCCGGTATGCTGAGGGCCAGGGCCAGCGTGACAACACCGCGCACACCTGCCCAGGAGACCACCGTTGCTGCGCGTGCCCCAAGCGGCCGATAGCGCTCCATCCCAAGGGTGTTTCCGAGGCGGATGGCGAAATCCGAGCCAAACACCCAGGCAAAGCGCGCGACGGAGAGCGCCACGAGAATTGCTAGGATTGGCCACCACATGGTGGCGGCGACGACATCGAAGCCGCCTCCGCGCTCGACGACGCCGCGAAGCGACAGGCCGATCAGAATGAAGACGGCGGCCTCCATCAGGAAGACGATGACGGTCCAGAACGACGAACCGCGCATGCGTGTGGCCGCCGTGAGCACGGTGTGCTGGTGCCAGCTTGCGATCAGGCCGGTGGTGACCGTGGCAATGACGCCTGAAACATGCAGGAACTCGCCGAGCAGGTAGGAAGTCCAGGATAGCAGGGCCGTGGCCGCGATGATCAAGTATTCGTCGCCAAGACGGCGCGCGAGCAGGACCCAGGCCGTGCCGATGGCGGTACCGACAAGGGCGCCGCCGATGGCCAGCACGAAAAAGCTGCCGACCGCTTCGCTCGCGCTGAAGGCCCCGGTGACGCCGGCGGCAATCGCGAAACGAAAGAGGACGAGGCCGCTCGCGTCGTTGAGCAGGCTTTCTCCCTCGAGCAGGATTTGCAACCGCCGAGGCAGCCGCACACGCTGCAGCACGGCACGGGCCGAAACCGCATCGGGCGGCGACACGATCGCCCCAAGCGTCGCGCAGGCAGCCCAGGGGAGCGAGGGGAAAAGCAGATGGGTGACCACGGCGACCACGGCACAGGTGAAGAACACCGCGCCGATCGCCAGCGAGGCGATGCCGATCAGATGCCGGCGCAGCCGGCCGACGGCGATCGTCCATGCGCCGTCGAGCAGCAGCGGCGGCAGGAAAATGACGAGCACCAGATCGGGATCCACCGCGATCGCCGGCAGGCCCGGCAAGAAGGCGAGCAGTGCGCCGCCGGCCAGCAGTGCGACGGAAGGGGGTGACCCGAACCTGTCGGCGACAAAGTGCAGCGCGATGATGGCCACAAACATGCCAATCACCAGCTCGAACAAATGTGTCGGTTCCACGCGCTCTGCCTCCACCCCTCCAGGACGAGGGCATTACAGAACGCGCTTTGCCGAAACGCAATCGGCGCGGCGCATCAACGGCGCGGTTTGAGCCGAGAAAAGAGGCGCTGCCAGAAAAGAAAAAAGGGCCGACGGAAGACCGCGGCCCATAAGGTGTGAAGGTCAATAAACCTCCAGAGGGGAACAGCTGCTGCGGCGGTATTGGGAGGAGAACCGCCATGTGCATCAGCTGTGTGCTTTATGCCTGATTTTTGACCATCTGGAAAACAATTATTGTGCAATGCAGCTATGCGTGCACCGCACACGAGCAGGCCCAAGCGGGGGCCCTTACCCGCACGCCGGTCAGCGCGGTGTGTTGCAAAAGATGGCGGAACGGCGCCTGCGGCCGAAAAAGCTCTGGATAGAGGATCGGGACCGGCGCCATGCACCGGTCCCGATGATATAGCTGCTACACTAGCGACCGTGGGATCGGCCGCATGTGCATGCTAGAGCGGTTTTCTCGATCAGAAAGCCCGGCGTCATCGCTCCCCGAGTTGTCCGCATTCTATCCACCGGTTGTGCACAAGCCGATCTTGCCGCAACACCTTGGCAGAACTTCCATTTCCTCGCCTCTGTGATTAACGCGTTCTTCACCAGGAGCGATGGGCGCATTCGTCCGCGGATCTCACGCAAGCGATGCAAGCCGGGTTTCCGCATCGATCAGGCAGGCCGCGATCGCAGCTACCAGCAACAGACCCGCAAAGGTGCCGATTGCAAGCCCGAAGCTCTGGACCACCAGAATGCCGATCAAGGAAGGGGCGAGCAGACCGCCGAGGCGCGCCATGCCGCCCGCCGCGCCCATTCCGGTTGCCCGCGACTCCGTCGGATAGAGCTCCGGCGTATAGGCATAGAGCGCACCCCAGGTGCCGAGCAGCGCAAAGCTCATGATGAGCAGTGACGCTGCGATGATCGTCGCCCCATCTGCGACGACGAAAAGCAGGCAGCTCAAGGCGGAGAGAAGACAAAAGCCAACCAGCGTCGGCCGGCGTCCCCATGTCTCGACGCCATAGGCGGCAAGCGCATAGCCTGGGATTTGCGCCAAAGCGATGAGAACGAGAAAACCATAACCGCGGACGAAGCCGAAGCCTTCCCCCGCGAGCCGCGGCGGCATCCAGGTGAAGACGCCGTAGTAGGACACGGAGACGAGGAACCACACGGCCAAGATCAGAAGACTGCGGCGGCGCAGATCCCCAGAGAAGATACCGGCGCTTGGTGAGGCCGCAGAAAGCGCGATCGATACCGCCGCTTCAAGCTGAGGGTGGCGATTGGCGACGAGCATCCGGTTGACGATGGCTTTTGCCTCGGTAGCCTTGCCCGCACGAAGCAGATAGAGCGGCGACTCCGGAACGAGGAAGCGGAGTCCGAGGCCGAGCACCGCCGGGATGGCGGTGACCGCGAAAATGTAGCGCCATGAGTCCGTGAGTCCCGCAAGCGCAACGAGCCATGCCGCCACGGCCACGATCAGCGTTCCGACGGCCCAAAACCCTTCGAGCATGACGAGCCAGCGACCGCGGCTTCGGGCGGGCAGGAACTCCGACATCATGGCGTAGTCGACCGGCAGGGTACCGCCGACTGCAACACCCGTGAGGAAACGCAGGAGCAAAAGGACGCCGAAGCTGGGTGCGAAAATCGACAGTATCCCGAAGATGGCATCGCAGGCCACGGTGACGATCAGCACCTGCCGCCGACCGATGCGATCGGCCAGCCGCCCAAAACCAACCGCTCCGATCAGCATCCCGAGAAAGAACAGGGTACCGGTCTGCAGTGCCTGCGGAACCGTCAGACCGAACGTCGCGGCGATGGAGGCTGCCGTGAAACCAACGGCCAGAACCTGCATGGCATCGGCCGCCCAGACCAAGCCGAAGATGCCGATCAAGCGGTACTGATAGGGTCCCGTACCGGCGCGGTCGAGCGCTTCGTTCATCGTGATCGTCGTCATTCCGTCCTGCCTTAGAAATCAATGCGCGGACACTACGTCGGCAGATCGAACTTGAACAGCGTCCCTCGAAGCGGCATCGGATCGGCTGTAGCGTGACAACGACGGTTTGCGCAGGCTTGCAAAGAATCTTTCGAAAGAAATCCGAAGTTGTATCCGCGCGGACATCACACACGGAAAGATCGTCATTAGAGACCGGTTTCGCGCTCTTAACTGAAGGATGAGGTCGTCAGCCGGCATCTTGGTCGCGAGCGCATCGAAGCGGCGGCCGATGCGAAAGGCAACGCGCTCTTTATCGACCTCGTTCGCGACCTGCTGTGGATCAACTCCGATATCGCCGCCGCCGGCTACCCTTTGGTTCAGGCAGCCGGATCAGGAACGCCCTTCCGGCAGGTGCTCCCCGCTGATTGGAGGACGACGGTCAGCTTCGGTCAACGTTGTGTCCGTTTTCGACGAGCCACGAGTCGTGAAGCCACGTCACCGTGCCGCGATGGCCCGGGAATGATCCAGCTGATGTCGCGCTCAAACACCATGACCTTTGCGGTCCGCCCCGACCATGACCCACATCCAGAGACCATCGACCGTATTTCCGCATTTTGACTTTCATGCCCGTCAGGGTCAGGTCTTCTGCGCGCCCATTGCGGGCGACCCGCAGCGGCTCGTCATGGGGTTCGATCCAGCTGATCTTCAGCACCGGCAGGAGATCGGGCGCCGCGTCGCGCAGGAAATCCATGGCGATCGCCTGCGTTTCCTCGCGCGTCGGCAGTTGACCGCCAACCAGAGCGCCGTCGATCCGAGCGAAGCCCTTGAGTCGGCCATCCGCGGCGATGACAATGCTGAAATGCTCGCCACCGAGTGCCGCGTTGCGGCCGTCCGTTCGTTCATAACGCACAAGTTCGGCACTTTGGCCGTCCAGAGTGACAGGGCGCCGAGCGACTTCATCGTAGCCCGACCGACATGACTGTCTATGACGGTCGCCACGGACTGCACCGAAAGCGTTGCCGATTTCATGGACCTTCCCTTCTGAGTTTCCGCAAGCGCAATGCTGCCCGTGATTGACGAGAAGACGAGACCGAGAGCAGCGAGCGCAATGAGGGGCGTATGCGAGGCATGTCAAACTCCTTCGGTTGGCATGGGATAAACGCGAGATAATATGCACTTGACGTCAAGTGTAGGGTACGGTCGCAATTATCCCGGCCGGCCCTGCTCCGCCTCGCTTGCGCGATCAGCTCGTGCATCCGGATACCCTCTCCTTACCCTTGATTCCGCTTGCATCCTCGAAATAGAGGTCGATGACCGCGGCGATTTCGTCGAGGCTCAGGCCGAGGCGCTTGAGTGCGGCGATCTTTTCCAGCCGTTTGACGGCAACCTCGTCATAGTAGCGATAGCCCGTGCCCTCACGCTCGGCCGGTTTCACTAGGCCGAGGCGCTCGTAATAGTGGATCGTGCGGTGGCTGACGCCTGCACGTTCCGACAGTTCTCCGATCTGCATGAGGGACGACAAATGGCACACACCTAAACCTGACGTTGGGTGTAAATCCAGGATAAAGGCCTGTGGTCGTCAAGCGGTGGCTTTCTCTCGGAAGCCTTTGACCCGTCAGTAGGGCGAGATGCAGATCTGCCGCGGACCGTGATAGGGCTGGAACGTATCGTCGTAAGCCCTGTAGGACCGGTAGCGGGCATAGCACCAGCTCGTATGCGCGTTGCCACCATAATAGGTCTGCCGGTAGTAGCGTGGCGCATAATAACGCGGGCGATAGTAGGTCGGGCCGCCGTAATAGCCTTGGTTATAATAGCCCTGATCGTAGTAGCCCGAGCCATAATAGGGCTGCGCCAGCGCACCACCGATGATCGTACCGACGGCCAGTCCGCCGAGCGCCCAGGCCCAATCGTCGCCGCCACCGTGCCCGTGATGGTAACCGCCACGGTAACCGCCACGGTAACCACCGCGGTAACCGCCGCGGTAACCGCCACCGTATCGTCTGTACTGAACCAGTTGCGCTTGCGTCGTCTCGATCTTCGGGACGTCCGCTGCTGTGGGAAATGCCATGGCTGGCGAACCGCTGGTCAACGCCGACGCCACGGACAAGGCAATGATCGTTAGCCTGTTCATTGGCTTACCTCCATTTTCCCCGCTCATCCTGAGTATACATCGGAAAAGGCGCAGAAGCACTGCGTTTTGGCGACGCGGCGTCAGGTGTGGCGCGCAACTCGACGCGCCTCTTTCGAACAACCGCACGCGATGTCCGCTTGGCCGCACACGACGGATCGGGTCGCCGGCATCTCCACGCCCCGCCGGCCGGCGCCTTGACCGCGGGGAATGCACAAGGCCGCAGGTCGTTAATTATTTCATTTACCGCAATTCAATCGAAATCATTATTGCAATTCAGCAGCGCAATCCGGTCGGCTACACCTGCTCTCACCAAACAAGTTCACCCCAGACCGGCCAAGACCGGGCACCGACGCCCCGCTTGCCAACCAGCTCAAAGAGGAGAAAGTCCATGTCCAGCAAACTCGAAGTCCTGACCCCCCAGAACAGCCAGCTGATCTTCATCGACCAGCAGCCGCAGATGGCCTTCGGTGTTCAGTCGATCGATCGGCAGGTCCTGAAGAACAACGTTGTCGGTCTCGCCAAGGCCGCAAAGGTCTTCAACATTCCAACGACCATCACCACCGTCGAGACCGGGTC